>NZ_JAHENT010000095.1 GCF_018609725.1 Methanohalobium sp.
CACGTTCAATTTCCAGTCTCTGTGCAGATTTTAACATTGCTATACGCAATGATATATCCTGAGGAGCTGTGGCCATCATCTCAAGTACTTCAGCGTACTCCACCCCGCTTGACTCAATTATCTCTGCAAGGTTTCTAAAAGTACTTGAATTTGCATGTTTAAAATGGCCGGTATCAGTAATGATACCTGATATAAGCCCTATAGCAGTTCGACGGGTAATGGGTGCTCCCATTGATTTTAATACTTTAAATACTATTTCTGCTGTTGATGTTGCTCTGGAATGCAGGTAAAAATCAGCTTTTTCAGTTAACGCTGTTGTTGAATGATGGTCTATAACACAGTAATTAGGTAATTCTATATCGTTTAATTGTGAACTTGTGGATGTATCCACCACAACTACAAATTCATAACTTTGAGGGTCTGGTTCATCCACAACTTCAATATCCAACCTGTCAACAAGCAGTGCTGCAAGTCTATTGCATCCTTCCACAAGTCCTACTGTACCACCAACAGCTTCAGAAAGTGCAAACGCGCTACTTACTGCATCCGGATCTGCGTTTCGGTGACATAAAAATAAAATATTATGATAGTCCAGGAGTCTGCTGTAAAACTCCGTTTCATCGACCTGCATTTGCACCTCTCGATGGTATGCCATAATGATATACCTATGGCTTACTGTTATCTAATATGCACATAACACCTCAACCGATGTTACTGTGCCTGACCACCCTGCTGCTGTTTGCCCATTGACTGCTGGAGTTGTTCCTGGAGCTGTTTGAATCGCTTTGAGATACGTTCTTCTTGACGGTTGATAGACTGGAGTCTCAGTGAAAGGTTCTCTTTTTGTTCTTCCAGTTTTTCAATCGCATCATCTCTGGTGGTTTTTACCTGAACATTCCCAACCATTCTGTACACTGTTGCATCTTCTGGAAGTTTATTCAATTCTTCAAGAGCTTTTTCGGTCTCTTTTTGAGATGATTCCACCTGATTTTTCTGTACTGCTAACGACTGTGCTTGTTGCTGCAATTGCTGTAATTGCGACATCTGATTCTGTGCCTGTGGAGGTAATTCCTGACTCATTTAGTTTCACCTGTTATTGCAATTAACTTGAAATGATTTGAATGTTTCCATGATAATAAAAATCTACTTAAATTTACCTATATTCTTCATTAAAAAAAGGCTGTGTTACCTCTCCAACTTCATATGCAATCTGCACCAAACGAAGCCATGTATTCAAAGCAGACCTCATGGATACAGAGTCATTTGCTGTTATGTTTAATAATAGACCTGTTTCATTAACAGAAATATCAACAACTGACCTTTCAAAATCATTGGATTCTGCTTCCGGTAACACTGCCCTGTAGATATTTTCTGCATAATTCGTTTCAAATATGGATTCAGCTGTAACCCTCACATCAAACACCATCATTAAAAACTCTGTAACTCTTTATTCTAAAACTAAATAACAATCCTCCAGAATCCATAAAATCAATCGAATCCTTATCCACACTTATACATCTGGGGTTAGATTGTTCAAAATATTTCATATTTTCAAATGAAAGTGTCTTTGCAATTGTTTCGGCAATATCATTACCTCCTGAAACAACTGGTATTTCTTTTTTCCTGTTTACAGATTTAAAATTTTGAGGATAATATACATTCATATAAATAGATAGTTTGTAATTTCCAAACTGATCAAATATATCAAAACTTCCAGGATTTCCGTGAGATTCTCCTATCAGCAATACCGGAACACCGGGATAAATACCAAAAATATCCTCAAAAGACCTTTTTCCACGATTTACATAATCACAGTTTAGAAAACGGGATAAATGTTTGCATAATGTACGGGTTTTGGATGAGGGTTTACGAGAGGTGGACAGTATCATATGGGCTAAAATACATTCAATCCCAATATTTAGTTTTCCCGGTGTAAAATTAAAAAAACAAAGTAAAGCGTATTTATTCTGCTTTGATACGCTTTATAGTAGTTGGACGTTCTTTTACAAGTATACGATGTCCACAGTAAGGGCAACGTATACCTGTGTAATGATAATCAATCTCAACTACTTTCTTACATCGTGTGCACTTGTACCCCATAGTATTTATTCAACCTCTTCTTCAATAGCTTTCTTGATAGATCTTGGGACAGTTTTACCCACACTGGTCTGAGGAGTATAAGTTCCACCTGCGAAAGTATGTCCACATTTGGTACACTCCCAAATACCTGTTCCTGTTCTTCTTACTGAAACACGTGCACAGTTAGAACATCTGTGCTTTTTATGCATCTGTTCTTCAATATTTGCTATTAATTTGCGGTCTTTTCGTCCGTATCTTGTACCAAATCTTCCTGCTGATCTGGTAACTCTTCCTTTTGTTCTATATCCTTTTGCCATATTATCAACCTTTAGGAATGTGAAAATTACTTTTTATATAATATCGATTAAATGTTTAGATATTGGATAAATATTTCTCTCTTATTTCAGATGCCCTTGTTCTTGCTATATTAACAGCCTGTAATACTTTTTCCTCTGTAAGGCTTCCTGTTCCGCTTTTTTGCATGGCTGATATGGAACCGTCCTGATTGGACACTACTGTGATTTTAGTGTCACAAACGGATTCTTCGTTATAAGTAGGGTCAACCATTAATTCTCCACTAATATCCACCAGAGATATTCCTACTGGTATATCGCGTACAGGCATCATCATATCTTCACCGTACCCTTCGCTTTCAGCAGGAATATTTGTGGTCATAAGTGCTGCAATCGCACCAATTGATGCTGCATCCATAATATTACCGTCATCATTGAGAACGTTGACATCTATAAATACTGTCCAGACTTCTTCTCCTTCCGTAATACACAGCTTATTTAAATCTATTGCGCCTGATTCACGTATTCCTCGATCAACAACCCTTGCTATTTCAATAGCATCCTCTTTTGGAGGACCTGCTTCAAAATCCGGTGAAGCGATTGGGTTTAGTTCCAAACTGGTAATAATTATCCCTTTGTCCGGTGTATCAGGGAATGGCTCACCTACCTGTAGTTTGACACCAACTATCAACTGGGTATCTCCCCAGTAAACCTTTGCAGAACCTTCTGCATTACCTATTAGACCTGTCTCGATGCTGATATCACGTATCTCGTCAAATGCACGGGTATCTTCCCGTTTTTCTTTAAGCATCAGATGATAAACATAATCCTTTTTAAGTTTTGACATTACTTCACTGGTCATCTGATTCACCTTCTGTATTATTTCTCACAATTTCCACAAAAAAATCCTCTTCATCCGAATCATCCTCATTATCTTCAGATTGTTCGGTTTCATCTTCAAGGATATCTAATGTGTCTGTTTCCTGTTCTTCCCGATTTTCAGAGGATTCATCAGACAGGATATTACCGGAAATTAATTCACTGCTTTCTGTATCAACAGATTCAGTCTCCTGTTTAGAAGATTTTTTAGTTAAAGGTACAGATTGTATTTCAGTATCTGCCTCCTCATATTGACCGAATTTTTTAAGGAGCGCTTCCCTTTGAATTTGCTGAATCTGTTGGCAACCATTTTTAACAAGTTCCATTGCCTGTTTAATTTCATCTTCAGTCAGGTGTCCATCCATTTGAATAAGTGTGATTTCTCCATCTTGAGTAATTGCAACTGGCAGATCTGCTTCTCCTTCATTATCCTCTTTTTTATTTAAATCCAGTACAAGCTGACCATCAACTTTTCCCACCGCACAGGCTGATACCAAACTTTTCAGAGGTATTCCTGCATCGATTAAAGCAAGTGTTGCAGCATTAATGGCAGCAGTCCTTGTACCTGCATCTGCTTCAAGTACTTCGGAAAAAACATCAATAACAGTGTTGGGATAAAATTGTGTCATGACAACAGGTTCAAACGCCTCGCTACTAACCTTGGATATTTCACTACTTCGACGACTTGGACCCGGACGCTGTCTATCCTCTACAGAAAAAGAAGCCATATTGTATTTGTAGCGTATGACTGCTGCATCGGGACGCTGCATACGCCTAGGATGTAATTCACGGGGTCCGTAGACTGCAGAAATTATTTTATTGTTTCCCCATTCAAGGTAACAAGAGCCATCAGCTCTGGACAAAACACCTATATCAACTTTCATCGGTCTGATTTCATCGGTACGTCTGCCATCAACACGTAAACCGTTTTCATCAATAAACTTTGTTGGTTCATTGTTCATAATTTATTATCTCCAGATTATTTACTCATTCATTTTTCACTTTTCTCCTTGTTCCCATCCTTATCTTCCAGTTTTTAAATATATAAATCCATAAAATAAGATTAAAATCAAATTATATTAATCATGTGATGGGTCCAGTAGTGCATCGATTTTGCGACAGGTATCTTCTGGAGTGTCGTGGTTTTTGGAATTTTTTCTGAAAGATTTTTCTTCGGATTGAGAGTTATCAGAACCTTCAGAACCTGTTTGTTCACTGGATTCTGTTTCAAAAAGTTGCAGGATTTCATTGTTGTTGTTATTTAAATCACAATAATAGGATTTTTGCACTATCAACTTAATAGCTTTTTCTAAGTAATCCATATCTTCATCTTTACCATTAATCCAGATTCTACCGTTTTGACCTACAAAAATATCACAGTTAAATTTTTTCTTGAGCATTGATATTACAGAACCGCCTTTACCGATTATGTAGGGAACCCTTGTTGATTTGATTTCAACTATACGCCCTTCATTGAGGGTTTTTAGATTCCGACCAGTAATGGTAAGTTCCACTTTCATGGACATACTGACATCTTTTATCTGCAGTATTGCTGAATCACCAACATCAAGAAAATCTGTCATTTTTGATGGGTCAATACGTGCCGGATATTCTGATAGATGCATTAACCCTACATAAGGAGAATTAATATCAAATACCCAATTTGAGGGTGTTACTTCCATAACGGTACCAATAACCAGGTCTTTGGGGACAGGAATATATTTACCTGAAAACGGTACAACTGTTACTTTTTTTTTATTATCCAGTATGCCGTACAAAAGAGAATAAACTTTCCCATCTTTCACATAGGTTCCAGACCCTGAATTTTCAGCATTTTCTGATAATAATTGACCTGGTAGCACAATATTTTGATCCATAATGTGTTGCCTCTTACAAAAGTTTGGATTCAGCTTCACCTTTTGTCAAACGGTTTATAAGGCTGTAAAAATCATTCTGTACACCTGCAGGTATTCTTACTACAGCCACCCATGAGCCATCATTTTGCCATTCTTCCTTTTCCACTGTACCGAATCTGGATATTTCACCATAGGATTTTGCTGCATAACTAGCAGGAATCTTGACAGCTACTTTTACTTCTTCAAACCGAATCGGTATAATGGGTCTAATTGCTTTTAATGCAGTATTCACCTGTTCATCTACACTTTTTAACAAATCAATATTAACTTTTGCCTCTTCCATCGCACTTTCAATTCGGCTTGGTGGATGTGGGGTTTTAGTCTGAGGGTTTATTGCATTCTGGGCAATGATATTTACAACCTGCTTACGTTTTTCATCCAGCATTCGTTTTCTTTGTTCTTTAGTTAGCTGAATATCACCGTGTTTTATGATGTTGTATATGATTTCATAGACATCATCTGTTCCAAATATCTCCTGTATATCGGATTCAGATGCAAGATTTCCTTTATTAGCATCTTCAAAAACTGATTCCACTGCAATAATGTCTTCTATATTGATATCCTCTCCTCTTTTAATATCAAGTGCCCCATCAGGGTCTACAAATACCTCAAACTGTTTACCACCTTTTTTATATCTTGCAATTACAGAATCATCAAGGGATATCATACTTTTTGCTCCTTTTAATTTAAATCAGATGTTCCGGGAGAGATTATTCTTCGCCGGAACTTTCCTCAGGTTCTTCTCCTTTATGTTTCTCCAATTCTTTATTTACATAATTTTCTACTTCTTCATTGGAGAATTTTCTGAATTCCTTTGTATCGGTAGTAATTATGCCAACTTCAAGTGTTGAAGCATCAAGTTTACCTTCTGTAACATTATATAGTGCATCCATACCAAGCATTATTGCAGAATCAATGTCCATGTCGTCACTGTAATTTGCTTCAAATGTTTCCATGAAGGAATTTCTACCTGCTCCGATTGCTGTTGCTCTGTATTCAAGAAGGGCTCCACTAGGATCTGTTTCAAATAATCTGGGGTTATTATCATCGATACCTGCTATCAGCACGGCAGTACCATAAGGACGTACTCCTCCAAACTGGGTGTAGGTCTGTTTATGGTCGCATATCTTTTTGGCTATGACCTCTACACCTATCGGTTCATCGAATGACACCCTGTTGACCTGAGCTTCAACTCTTGCTCTATCCACCAGCGTACGTGCATCTGCTACAAGTCCTGATGTTGCTACTCCTATATGGGCATCAATCTGGAAGATTTTCTCAATTGATTCTGCCTCTATTAATCTGCTGGTTATTCGCTTATCAACCAGTAATACAACCCCATCTTTTGCTTTTATACCTGCAGCAGTTGTGCCTCTTTTAACTGCTTCCCTCGCGTATTCTACCTGGAAAAGTCGTCCATCTGGACTAAAAACTGTAATTGCTCTATCATAACCCATTTGTGGTGCGCTCATTTGCATGTATTAATCAACTCCATCTCGCATAAAAATTTGTAATAAGATATATTAGGATTTGTACTCTTTTAAATATGATTGTTCTTTCGGATTGAATACTTCAAATTCTTCCAAGTATTTTTTTGTTGCCCCTTTTACAGTGCCTGATATACCAAGTATGTGTATAACAGCCTGTGTTCCTGAGATATTTGAAACTGTTGCAAGTACTGCACGTGTTTTATCAGTAGTATTGTGGTTACACCGTATTATACCTTTTGAATTTTCAAAACTTAATAATCTGATATTGCATTCACTTGAACCAAGGTCACCTATCAATGAACTGGCACATGAAAAAATCTCTTTTATCAAATCATCCCTTGGTACCTCTTTTTCTGAAATCAATTCAAATGCAAGATACCTTTTACGGTTTCTCAAAGTAGGTGGAAGTATTTTCACACTTATTCACCGTCGCTACTTATTATTTCTTCATTAACAATTTCTACGCCTCCCTGTACAATACCACTGTTTCTATTTTTGGTGATAATAGATTCAGGAATATCACTAAGTGAAGTTATGGCTTCCTCTCTACTCATACCAAAAAGCTTTGAAAGTGCTATCATTTCTTCAGGTGCACGAAGGTCAAAACAATTGTATGCATTGCTTGTTAATACAGTTGATACATTGTACTTTCTTGCAAGTTCAAGATTTTTGCTGAAAAATGAAAGTGTATGAACCCTTTTTCCACCACGTCCTTTTATAATAGAATCAAGGTTAAATTCTATTGCCACGTTGTTGTGACTTGCTGATTTTGCAAGCACGTGGTTTATACCGCCATTTTTTGATGTTTGGGGATGTGCAAGAATATCCACTGCAGGAGTTTCTACTGCCGCACGGTTTATTTCTTCATTTCCACCGTGGACAGCCACTACATCCACATTTTTTCGGTATTTTCCTACCAGACCATTGAGTTTAGATGGATTAGATACTACTATTTCTACTGCCTTATATGTATCAATTCCGTCTTGCATACTTCCTTCAAGATAGGGTTCTTCTACATTACTGTGGTTTGTAATTGCAAAGCCACTGAAACCTAAATGTTTTGCAAAAGCCATTACATCTTTTACTGTATCCTTACCATCTGGAACAGTATGAACATTGAAATCATAAAATCTGGGATTACCCAAACAAGTCCTCCACATTCTTTTTTGCCTGTTCCCAATTTTTAGGGTAGGTTGCAATCTTTATTTTAACTATAATAGCATCAGACGATGTTGACAGTAATAACCTACCAAGATATGATTCCTGTTTATTGAATCTGAGATGGAAAACTTGTTCATCATCAAGGCGGTCAGGTATCTCTTTATAAACAGTAGCTAAATCCTGCGAGCTCAGGTTGTCCTTTATAAATTCAACCAATCTTTTGCATTCGGATTTACGGGTTAATTCAACACTGCAAAGAGATATAGGATTCCCGTAATGACCTTCAACATCCAGTACTTCAACAATCTCATCTGTATTGATATTACTTACAGAATTCAACAAAAATAAATCCAGAGAGTTTTTTACTCTGGATTTTTCTTCTGTTGCGTGTGATGTTGCACGCAATGTTATATAATGTATCAATTGAGTCTACCCAAAGCGTTTATTTGGTTTTTCCTGTACCTTTACCGCTTTTTCTTATGCCTCTACCTTTTCTTGAAGCACTAGTTTTTCCGCGGTGGGATCGTCCTTTTTGTTTGTTGGAACAAACCCAGTTAAGGTCTTTATCGCTTTTTATTACCGGATGGTTTGGATCAACAAGAATAATTTCATACCATTTGGATTTTCCATCTTCAGCCACCCAGTAAGAATTCAAAACTTCCATGTTGGGGTATTTGCGGGATGCACGTTCTTCAGCAATCCTCTGGATGCTTTTACCAGTTGTTATTTTGTTTTTGCCCATTCGCTGGGTACGCCGTCCAGCATTGTATCTGGATTTTCTCATCCCTCCACGCCGTACCTTTGCACGTACAACAATTATACCCTGTTTTGCCTTGTATCCAAGTGTTCTTGCACGGTCAAGACGGGTAGGGCGATTTATTTTTGTAATTGAACCCTGTCTTCTCCATTCCTGCAAACGCTGCCATCTAAGGTTATCTACGTATGTCTCTTCAGGTTTTCTCCATGCTTCTCTTATATAATTATAAAACGGCTTTGACAATTTTCTCACCTGGTTTCATTTTAGTTTCATGGTTCAACTCATATTTTGAGTCACATTCCGACGGGATAACATCCCGTAAATGAAACAAGTGCACTACAAACTTAATATGATTTAAAGTTTTTTATGCAACTATATTGAGTTATATTATCATATAAAAATACAACCATGCAGACAGAAAAAGGAAATCAAAAATAAAAGTTTTTAATGATGAGGCATCATCTGCAAATATACAATGCCTCATCACTGAATGACCCCACTCTTTACCCGCTCTCATAAATATTATTTGCAGTGACTAATATATAATCTTAAGAAACTCTGTTACATAACTAAATTACATATAGTTTGTTCACTGGGATTATAAATAGAATCATTAATATCCAGCCAATACATCATAACATGGAGATTAATCAATGACCGAAGAAATTGGAAGCATACTCAGTAGAGGTTTTAATACATTCACCAGAAACCTCAACATAACAATACCATTTATTCTAAATATGATTCTGAGCGGAATAATATTCATCCTAGGCTTAACTGCATTTACTGCAATGTTTGTCATGCCTGCCCTCCCCTCAGAAGGTCTGGGACAGGCAAACGTCAATGTTGAACAGGTGATGGATATTTTATCATCAGTATTTATTGAGAACCTATGGATTGTAATCGCTGGAATATTGATACTTGTCCTTCTTATAACGTTTGTACAATCCTATTTCACAGCCGGTGCTATTGGAATGTCAAAAAGTGCTACGGAAAATGGTAATACTGATATAGGGAAAATGTTTAGTTATGGTAGAGAAAACGTTGTCAATATGTTTTTTTTAAAAATCCTTATGGGGCTGATAACATTTGCAGGAATCATATTTTTAGTACCTGGGTTCCTTTCAGTAGAAGATTTGGATTTATTAATATCAAACCCCCAAATGGCTACTGGAAGTACCGTTATGTTATTTGCTGGTTTTCTGGCATGGATGCTTTATATAGTAGCAATAAGTATAGTCCTTGCATTCACTGAATACGCTCTGATAGTTGATAAACTCGATCCTGTAAGCTCAATAGAAGAAGGATTTAACAAATTCACGAAAAACAAACTCGATGTTTTTCTTTTATGGCTGGTTCTACTGGCTATTTCTATATTAATGGGAATTATAGGAGAATTTATAGGAATTACTGAAATAACTACAATCGCATGGGGATTTATAAATCTAATACTGTCAATTATCATAATTCCTGCACTGGAAACTATCTGGTGGACAAGACTCTATATGGATAAAACAGGCAAAGATATATACAAACCTGAGGAACTGATTAATTACTAAAAATTTATTTACGAATATGGGGCAACAGAGGTACGTGAAAGCTAACAGTTTCTAACCGCTTCCTTAAATCAAAGATTAAAGGATATCTTTAAACTTCGTTTAAAGATTGATGAAACAACCCCGTTGATGTTTGATAAGTTTATGATAAACATAAAAATCGCTAGCATCAGATAAAATTTATCTAGTTTTAAAACGTATAATCAGTATTAAGGCATACCGTGGGGCTCGCGGAAATCAACGGCTGTGGAGATGGTACCTCTACGACTGGTTTCGACATCGGTTCGCAAGTACCGTCTATGAACCAGCAAACGCTCAACCTCGTCAAAGGTTGAGGCTCTCGAGGTTCAATAGAACCTCACGAGTTTACTCGTGAGAGAGCAGTCAGCTATGATAACCCCTATAATACCATAACTTAAAGATTGAATAATGTGAATTACTCCTCCCTTTTGGGAGGAGGTTCCTGTTTCATAGTTTGTTCTAACGAACGCAACTCCACAGGCTCTACTCCTCATCCCGAAGGTGACTTGATGCCTAGTAGATTCTGTCTATCCAGTGCAAACTTTTTAATGTTAACTGATGCGTTGATGTCTCTATCATGTGTCGTTTTGCAGTCAGAACACTCCCATTCTCTGTCTTTAAGTTCCAAATCCTGATGATAATATCCACATACATGACAGATTTTACTTGATGGGTCGAATTGTCCTATCTTGATGATATTTTTACCATACCATTCTGCTTTATATTCTAATTTCTGTACAAA
>NZ_JAHENT010000096.1 GCF_018609725.1 Methanohalobium sp.
GCACAAATTCGATAGAAGAGGAGCTGTGGTCTACGACCAGAGGGTACTGTCGTTCAAGGGAAATGATATGGTTTCTATACTTACACTGGATGGTCGTGAGAAGATAGGAATATCTTATGGTGATTTTCGACCTCTGGATAAAAACAGAATCCGAGGTCAAACAGACCTGATTTACGAAGAAGGTAACTTTTACCTGATGCTTGTGATGGAAGTGGGTGAAAACGAGGTTGAATATAACGATGATGTCATGGGAGTAGACCTTGGTGTAGTCAATATAGCAACCACTTCTGATAACGAAATTTACAAAGGCACAAAAGCTGATGAGATACGAGAGCGATACACCAGTCTAAAATCAAGGTTGCAGTCAGCTGGGACATGGTCCGCCAAGAAGCACCTCAAGAAATTATCCAAAAAGGAACGCCGGTTCAAACGTGACTTGAACCACCGGGTTGCCAAACAGTTGGTCAAACGCGCTAAAGACACTTCCCGGGCTATAGCTTTAGAAAGTCTTAAAGGGTTCCGCTCGGAGGCTACGGTTACTAAAGCGCAGAGAGACAGGTTGGGTAAATGGGCATTCTCTGAATTGACCGATTTCATCCTATACAAATCAAAACTGGAAGGAATACCTGTTGTGGTTATCAATCCGATGTATACCTCGATGCAGTGTTCTGAATGCGGGTACATCGATAAAAATAACCGTCAGAAACAGTCTAACTTCAAGTGTAAGAGATGCGGTCATAAAGAGAACGCTGATTACAATGCTTCGAAGAATATTGCGCACAGGGGAGCTGTCAGCCTTCCTAATGTCCTCCGCTTAGCTTCTATTAGTTAAGAGATGGAAGGACAAGCTAACCGCTTTAGCGGTTAGTAGCTGACAGATGTGCAGTAATACAAATATAAGGGATTCTCTTGCATCAAAGCTATTTTGATTTAATATAGCTACCCACAATTTATTTAAGTATTATATTATACTGCTTCTTATATGTCCAAACCGCTATATCTTGGCAAATTACATCTTTACTGGTGCAGGTCATGTAATCTACCGATTCTCAGTGAAAAGTGTAACTGTAGTTCAGATACCGATAAACTGGAAGTAACACCTCCTGGAGACGTTAGACCTGCTTTTAAGCACGATATTGATTTTATCAATTCAATTTCAATAAAACAGTTCAATACCCCCCTTGTTTCTACTAGAAAAATTGTTTTACTGAACAAAATACCGTCTGAAGACCGCATGGAAGAAATCATCGTTGATGGAGAGATAATCGGTAGTATACGGTATGAGATAGAAGATTTGAAATGGAAGTTGCTTTTAAGACTCAGCGGAGCCAGAAGACTTTTTCAGTACAACAAACAGGATAAATCTAACATCAAAAGCTGGGTTATCATCGATGACAGTGCGGTAAAACCAATTGCCAATGGTGCTAATGCACTATCACCCGGGATTATAGATGCTGATTATGGTATTGTTAAAGAAGATGAAGTTGTTGTATTGACTCCCGAAAATAAAGTTGTTGCTACTGGTCGGGCAAAAATGACTGGTAATGAAATGGTTGAATCCTCCAGAGGAAAAGCCGTAAAAACACGTTGGAGAGATTTCCCTGTTTCTGATAAATTATCAACGTTATATGATAGTACTGTACAGACTTGGAACGATGTACTGGATGTAAATATGCACATCATGGATAATTATATAGAACACGCTCACAGTTTTATCAAAAACGTTTCAGCATCTTATAACCTGCCTTTAAGTGTTTCATATTCAGGTGGTAAGGACAGCCTCACCGTTCTTCAGCTTGTAAGTGAATGCCTGAACGATTTTACTATAATATTTGCTGATACAGGACTTGAGTTCCCGGAAACTGTAGAAAATACATATATGGTCGCTGATAAATACAACCAGGATTTAAAAACAGAAAGTGCTGGAAATGCTTTCTGGGAATCGGTTGATAATTTTGGACCTCCAAGTATTGAAGTTCGATGGTGCTGTAAAGTCTGTAAACTGGGTCCTATTACAAGATTGATAGAGAACAATTTCGAAAACGGATGCCTGACATTTATAGGGCAGCGTAAATACGAATCCAGTAATCGCGCAAAAAGTAAAAACGTCTGGAAAAACCCATGGGTTAATAACCAGATTGCCGCATCTCCGATACAGAACTGGACAGCTTTGCATGTATGGCTGTATCTTTTTAAAACCAATGCCCCTTATAACCCACTGTATGAAAAAGGATTTGACAGAATAGGATGCTGGCTATGCCCGTCTGCTTCACTTGCAGATTTTAAACGTCTGAAAGATACACATCCTAAAATGGAAAAACAGCTAAAAGATTATCTTCTTGATTATGCAAATCGTATGGGATTATCCAAAGATTGGGTGAAATACGGTCTGTGGAGATGGAAGAAACTACCACCAAATATTGAAAAAATGGCGGAAAGGAAAGGCATAGATACAGTTCCAAAATCCAATATGGAAAACCAGAACAAATCGACTTTTTCCATGACATCAGGGTATAGTCCCTGTAAATCAGGCGGGATAGTTGCAGAAGGGAGTTTTGGAACTACCATAGATATGGAACTTATTAAGGATACAGGATTACTACTTCCTGTTGGCAGTGTTTCTTATATGGATGGTGCAGCTTCAATTTTCAGCAATAAGGACAGTGTCCATGTCTTTGCATCAGGCAATATCACATCAAGAGGTGGTTCACAGAAAAAAACCAAGAAACTGATGAAAAAAGCCGAATTTTCCGTCAGAAGAGCTTTAAAATGTAGTGGTTGTGGTGTATGTGTAGCACACTGTCCAAATAATGCGATACAAATTGAAAGTGATACCGCTGTCGTTGGAGATAAATGTACACATTGCAGTGAGTGCATTAGAGTCTGTCCTGTGGTAAAATACAAAGATTTAACTGTATAAATCAAACTGTTTTACCCAAAAATATATTTATGAGTATAATTATAAATTTATATTGGTTAAATGTCAGAAAATAAAAACCTTGATGAGCTTCAAAAAGAGGTTAAATCCTGTATCCAGTCAAAAGAACCTGTTACCTGTATAAACCAAACCATACGATTTGCAAATGAAAATGATATAGATGGTATTGATTTACTGGAATTATCTATACAGGAAAGGGTAAATAATAATTATGATATTGCCTATGTGTATACTCTCGCATCAGTCCAGTTTCTGGATAACGGTGAAAAAGCACAGGCATACCACAACGCGGCTCTTATAAAAACCTCTACAAGGGATGAAAACAAAGCTGAAGACTATTACAGGATGGCTCTTGAATTGAGCCCCGAATATATAAGAGCCCATTATAATTATGCAGGTTTACTGGACAAATTAGATAGAACCGATGAAGCTGAAAAACACTATAAAAAAGCAAAATCATTGGAAGCAAACATATAAGGTTATCTACTGAATTTAATCAATTATTGTTTTAATGATATTAAAACAGTCTAATTAAGTTTTTAACCAGAAACTTTATACCATATACCTACTTTTGTATTACGGTGATTTTTTGGTAAAGAGAGCACTGCTCAGCGTTTCAGATAAGGAAGGTATCGTTGAATTTGCGCATGAGCTTTCAAAATTTGGTGTAGAAATAATATCCACTGGCGGAACAGGAAGAATACTTAAGGACAACGGAATAGAGGTTACTGACGTTTCAGAGATTACCAATTTCCCTGAAATGATGGAAGGGAGAATAAAAACACTGCATCCCATGATTCATGGTGGAGTGTTATGTCTCCGTGAAAACTCCAATCATATAGAAGATGCCGAAATGGCAAATATCAAACTTATTGACATGGTAGTTGTCAACCTCTATCCATTTGAAGTAACGGTCTCAAAAGATGGAGTAAACCTTGATGAAGCTATCGAATACATCGATATCGGTGGACCTACTCTTTTGCGTTCAGCTGCAAAGAACTACCAGTCAGTTGCAGTAATCAGTGACCCAAATGATTATGGCACTGTACTAAAAGAAATGCGTTCAAGCGGTATAGTATCAGATAAAACTAAAAAACATCTTGCAGTTAAGGCATTCAGGCACACAGCAAACTATGACAGTGCAATTGACACATACCTCAGCAAAGAACTACTCGATGAAGAGGTTATCAGATTAAACTTTACACATGGACGACAACTCCGGTATGGAGAAAACTGGCATCAAGATGCTACTTTTTATAAAGAACCAGACGTAACAGGTCCATCTCTTGCAAATACCAAGCAACTGCACGGTAAAGCACTTTCCTATAACAATTATGTAGATGCAGATAACGCATTACAGACTGTTAAACAACTTGGAGATGAAAAACCGAGTGTGGCTATTGTTAAACATAACAACCCCTGCGGACTGGCTACAGGTGATTCACTCAATGATGCTCTTAGAGCCGCTTGGGACGGAGACCCTATATCAGCATTCGGAAGTATTATCTGTACAAACACAACATTTGACCTTGAAACCGCCCAGTTCCTTAAAGGCAAATTTGTTGAACTTGTATTGGCACCAGATTATGAACCAGAAGCTCTCGAATTTCTGAAAAACAAAAGTGATAATATACGAATCCTTGAACTTCCAGAATTAAATGAAAAATCCAATATGAACTACACCTACAAATATATCACTGGCGGCCTACTGAAACAATCAAAAGATGTCGGTACTCACGAAAAGTGGGAATGTGTTACTGAAACGCCGTTCCCTGAAAACAAAAAACCTCTCGGTGAATTCTGTATAAATGCTTGCAAAAGCACAAAATCCAACGCTGTAACTCTTGCCTATGAATACAAAGAGGGTTGTTATATGATGCTTGCAATGGGAGCTGGACAGCCAAACCGTGTTGATTCCATCCGTAAACTTGCCGCTACAAAAGCACGTGAAAATTTACAGGTAATATATGAACGTGAAAATCCAGATATGGATTTTGAAAAATATTGTGAACAAGTAATGTCCGATTGTGTCATGGCATCAGATGCGTTTTTCCCGTTTGATGATAGTGTCGTCCATGCTCATGAATACAATATAAAATATATACTGTCACCTGGTGGTTCTATAAGGGATAATGAAGTTATCGATACAGCAAATAGACTTGGTGTTTCACTGGTGTTTATCGGAATGAGACACTTTTTGCATTAAATTTTGTAAATATTATTAGATGTTCAATCTTTATATATAACCTTATATATAAAATACTTCAAATAAGATTACAAAAAACAAACCCAACAGGTTGGTAACTTGAAATCAAGCGGATTACTAAGCATTTTAACCTTTTCAGAAAAACGAAAAGAACTACTCTTTTTATTATTAGAAGAACCCAGATCCTTGTCAGAAATTAAAAACTATTTTGGTGTATCTTCTCCAGAAATATCTCCACGCATCAAAGAAATGGAAGAAGCAAATTTAATATGTAAAGGCGATAAGAGATATCATATTACATCCATAGGAAAAATTGCAGCAAAATACCTGCAACCATTGCTGGATTATCTAAATATTATAGAAAAACATGAAGATTTCTGGAAGGAACACACATTACAGGATATTCCTGAAAAACTTCTGGAAAGGTTAAGCGATTTGAATAATTGTGAACTTATTGAAGACAGTACTGAACATATCTATGAATCACACAAAGAATTCACAGATAACATCTCTAAATCCACTGTTGTAAAAGGACTTTCATCCATATTTATCCCCACATATCCGCCTTTTTTTGAAAAACTTGCAATAAACAATGTTCCCACTTCACTTATACTGACTGAACCTGTATTTGAAAAGGTTAAAAATGAACATACTGAGCAGATACAGACATACTTGGATGCAGAAAGCACCAGTTTATATGTACTGGACGATGCCAAACTTGCTTTTGTAGTCACCGATTATTTCTTTTCCCTTTCCCTATATTTTGAAAATGGTAGATTTGACCCTCATAAAGATTTACTCGGTTTTGATGAATCCGCTCTGGATTGGGGAGATGGTCTTTTCAATTACTATAAAAACAAATCTAGGGAAATAAAATCCCTATGAAAGCTTTAAGACTAATTATAGTTGTAGATTCACCATCTATCATGAATAACCGTTTGAACCGCCTCCGTTTTGGCTCATTTTCTGATGGAGTTGAAAATTCCCTGATGTATAAAATACCTATTATGAGACTGTAAATCAGAATCACCGGTTCAAAAGCTATATAACCAAACATTATAGCAACAAAAAGACCCATATGAGACATAAGTTGTAGAGCCAACAAAAGGTTTCTGGCTTTTTTCTCTCCGAGTGCTAAAGGAAGAGTTTTGATTCCAGCCGTTGCATCTCCTTTTGCATCTTTGAAATCAAACATGGTTGAATTTATAAACAATTTACTGCTAAAGTAAACAAATATGAAAAAAAGTGATATCAAACTGTTAATGGATATTCCAGCTATACCGGTTATAAAAACGCCCCATGTTAATCCTACTACCAAATTTTTAAAGCCAAGACCACCTTTTAACTTTAAACTGTGTCCCCCAACTTTTAGACCCTTGCTGTAAAGATAACCTGTTATAAACGGCAAGAAGGGGATCAAATATAAACCTTCCATAATAAGTATACTTGTTCCCACAATAAAAGCCGCCAAGGATACAAGAAAAGCTACTTTTTTGTACGCTCCACCAAGTTCAGATCTGTTTACTGCATCCTCATCAGAATCCAGTGTTCGATCAAGAGTGTAAACTGTATATATAATTAAACCACCCGCAAAACAAGTTAAAAGGCTTATATTTGCGTTTATCAGAAGAAAAGCCAGATATATTCTCAAAGCTCCCGAAAAAGAAACAAGTGTAGAACTGTTTAACAGATGTAAAGTTGCTAATAATCTTTTGTTATCGAATAAATAATTTTTTTCAAACCAGTCTGGGAATATAAATTTTCGTTTTATATTTTTTTCAAAACTGCTCCTATATATATTTTTAAGGCCATTCATACCTTACTAATATTAAACAGGTAAGTAATTTTAGTAACCTTATATAATATTAGTTTAATGATATAATTATATCATTAATATAACTTTATTGTAAATTACTAATATATAATCAAAATTCTATATTAACTACTATAATCTACCATATATAAGGTAACAGTATTTAGTTGAATAAGCTAAAGTTAAAATAACCAAAACCTTGGAGGCTAAACCATCCTTAATAATAAAAATAACAAAAAATACTATTTTATCAAAAAGTGGGAAGAAACCACTAAGGGTAAAATGGTATGGAAATTTAACGTTTTAAGAACCAATGCTAAGGGTGGTGTTGAAAAAGACATTACATTTGGTAACAATTCCTATTACTGGATAGATTATACAGGTCTGCATTTTCATTTTGGGTCGTTAAATGAAATTTTAAAAAATGAAACTGTAGACGCTACCATCTGGTTTATAGCAAATGTTATCGATTTTACATGTCCACTTGCTACAAAACAATCCTCAACTTTTGCTGATAAATTGATACAAACTATAAAAAATGAAAGTGGTCTTAATTCAAATGAAGGTGATGGAACCAACATATTCATTAGCTGGAAATCACTGGCAATGATAACCGAACACAATCACATACCGGAACTGGATAATATAAAAGTGTATATAAATGAGTACTGTTATAATATTAAAATGCAAAATAGATAAATTAAGGTTAACCAGTTTTAATCAGTTTTTCCAAGTCCTGCAAAAACAAATTCAGATTTTTGTGAGTTAAATGAGGCATTAGGACAAGCCTTAAAGCTCTGGGATTTCGTGTTATTGATACATACCAACCGAATTCATCCCGAAGCCTTGTTCTAATCGTATCTGGATCCTGTACATCAAGTGTTACTACGTTCATTACAGGTTCCGTTAAAGGATTGATTCCGATTTTCTTTGCACCCTCAACCAAATCATTAGTAAGGTCCATACATTGTTTTACAATTTGACGGTAACCTTCTTTTCCCAGGTAAGACATTACAGCATATGTAGCAGCTACTGAGGCTCCACTTCTTGTCCCAGTAAGTGACGATTGAGTACTGATAGTTAAATAAGGTGTATGTGTCTGAAGGTGATTCAAATCTTCCCTATTCCTGAACAGTATACCGCCTGAAGGAATAGTGCTAAATCCCATTTTATGGGGATCAAGTGCTATGGATGTAACTCCATCCAGTACAAAATCAAAATGATATGATATTTCAAGGAATGGAATCACAAAACCACCAAAAGCGGCATCAACATGAAGATAAAGATTATTATCCAGAGCTATATCAGAAAGAGATTTTATCGGGTCTATCTGACCGAATTCAGTCGACCCTGCAATTCCTACAAGCCCAATTGTATTAGAATCTATAAGAGACTTAACAGAACCTATATCCACTTTGAATTTGGAATCCAATTCTGCTTTTTTGACCTCTATTCCCAGTATATTTGCTATTTTATCAAATGAAAAATGAGCTGATTCAGGAACAATTACATTAGGATTTGCCACATTACTTGAATTAACCATTGTTCTAAGTGCCTGTATATTGGACTCTGTCCCGCCTGTTGTTATGTAACCATGTACTGAAGAACAATGCAGAAGCTGTCCCATCATATTGATAACTTCTTTCTCAAGAGAATATGTTCCTGGAAATAATCCAGGGTCTCCCATATTAGCTTCTATGAACTTTGTATGAGCTTGTACTGCTACATCATGAGGAGAGGTGCACATCGCACTTAAAACACGTTCATAACCCACATCATTGGATTTTGCTGTGTCTAATAAACCAGTTAACTTTTGACAGGATATTCCTTTTTCATTCATATTAAACCAGAATGTAGGATACCAGATATTAATATTGTGTTTAGTTTAAATTTTGTTGACTTTAACTTTCAAAAATTACAGGAGAGTTGACCCCGACCCCATTATTTCAATTGGAAGTTTTATTTGTTATATTATATCAATTTGATTAAATATAAATTTTATTTTTACAATTTTTTAAATTATATTTTAAGTTAGGAATTAATTATAAATATTATGATATTATATTAATACTGCCCTATTTTTTTATATTTTTTAATAAACATATAAATCTATGTTTATTATATCCCTTCCAGTAGAAATAATGGGGAGGGTGGGCAGAAGCAACAATAAGATTTTTTCTCTTTAAAATAAAAAATTGTTTTTTGGGTTTTTCCACTTGAAACAAAGGGGTTTTAACCATAAGCATTAATAAGGTTTACTTCCATTGGAATTAAAGCAGTTAGATTGTTAGTAATCTGTGTTTTAGTATCCTTAATGTGTCAGGGTACCCTACCGGATGGTGTACGGTATAGTAATTAAAATCAGATGTAAGGTATGTGATTAAAATGATAGGATGGATTTAAAATGAAAAACGATGATCCGCTGGATAATTTATTTGATAAATTACTGGAAAACGAATCTATTTTTAAAAGTAAGGAAGTTTTGAGGCCATCGTATACACCAGAATTTTTACCACACCGAGATAGACAAATTAACAGCCTCGCTACAATACTTGTATCCGCTCTTCGTGGTGAGACCCCTTCAAATATTCTCATATATGGTAAAACAGGTACTGGAAAAACTGCTGCTACAAGACATGTTGGATTTGAACTGGAAAAAAAAAGTGAAAATTTGAATACTCTTTGCAGTGTTTTATATATGAACTGTGAGATTATCGACACCCAGTACCGTCTTGTGGCGAATCTTGCAAGGCAGTTCGGTGAAGATATTCCCATGACAGGGTGGCCCACTGATCAGGTGTTTACCAAATTTAAAGAGACAATCGATTCCAAACAACAGGTTCTAATTATAATTTTAGATGAGGTTGATAAGTTAATTAAAAAAGGCGATGATGTTCTCTACAATTTATCCCGTATCAATGAGGACCTCAAAAATTCCAAGGTAAGTATTATCGGTGTATCAAACGACTTAAAGTTCACAGAATTTCTTGACCCCAGAGTTAAAAGTTCACTTGGTGAAGAAGAAATTGTTTTTCCTCCATATGATGCTGAACAGATAAGCGACATCCTCCACCAGAGGGCTGAAATGGCGTATAAAGAGGGTGTATTGGATGATATGGTTATTCCTTTGTGTTCTGCATTTGCTGCACAGGAACATGGAGATGCGAGGAGAGCTCTTGACCTTTTAAGAGTTTCCGGTGAACTGACTGAGCGTGAAAGTAAACAGGTGGTAGAGGAAAGGCATGTAAGGAATGCACAGGAAAAGATAGAAAACGACCGTATTGTAGAGGTGGTTCGAACACTGCCGACCCAGTCTAAACTTGCACTCTATAGTGTTATTTTGCTCAGGAAAAATGGTTATGTAAATGTAACCACAGGTGAAGTATATAACGTCTATCGCCAGTTATCCCAAAACATCGATATGGATATACTTACCCAGAGACGTGTAACTGACCTTATTTCAGAACTGGATATGCTTGGAATTTTAAATGCTGTTGTTGTAAGTAAAGGACGCTACGGCAGAACCAAGGAAATTGATTTAAGTGTTCCTGTGGAAAGTACTCTTGAAGTTCTTTTTGAAGATTATAAATTAAAACCCCTTGAAAACTTCAAACCTGTAATAACCAGCCAGACCCATCTATAAGATACAGGTTATTTCATCATTTTTTTCATTATATCTGTATCTTTTAGAATTTTAAAACTGATAATACCTCCTACAACAAGGTTCATGTAAAAGGTAAGAGCTCGCCAAGCGACTACAATAATTCCAAGTATAGAAGACGGTACAAAAACCGAAAACAGAGTTGTGGCACCCAGTTCAGCTATACCACTGGAACCTGGAGTAGCAGGTATAACTATAAGAAGTATTAGCAATACCTGTGCAGCATAAACAAGTAAAAGCTGTGGTTCCTGATTTAGTCCCAGTAAAATTACAGGTAGCATTGTGAACTCGACAATCCAGAAAAGTACAGTACATCCAGCACCATAAAGGAGACCTCTTCTTCCGTCTTTTAAAAACGTTACAAGGCTTTCATGGAACTGTTCAAGTTCATGGTCTATCTGTTCAATTAACTTATGATGTTTACCTTCTGATTTTTTCCCTAATAAACCTGTAATTTTATTAACAAAATAATGCATTACATATTTTGTTTTTTCCGGTTTCCATATTGTATATATCAGCAATACTAAAATTACAGCCATAAAGATTTGGCCTATTGCAAATATAGTATCTATCCTTGAATCCTGCATTATATCTCTGAATATATATAACGCAAAAGGAGCAAATGTTAACATCAGAATGGCATCCATTACTCTTTCTCCTAGTACCACTGCACTTGCACGTCCAACCGGAAGTTTTTCTTTATACAGGAGATGAACCCTTAATGGTTCTCCACCAACTGAAGAAGGAGTAAGGGCTGCCACAAATGTACTTGAAGTTACAATTTCTATGCATCTAATGAGTTTAGTTTTATACCCAAGAGCATTTGACATTAATTGTGTCCTTGCACCCCATATGACATATGAAAGAGAGTGTAGAGCTACAGCTAACAATAAATATTCAGTTTTGACTTCTTTCATGATTTCAAATGTAGTAGGGTCGACGGTAAAAACAAGTACTACTATTATCGAGATAAAACTAATCAAAAGTGACAGGGGTAACCATTTACCGAATTTGTTCATGGGACACATTTTTTAATTGTTATGTTTTGTCAGATTAGCATTCTATGTTTATCCTTTAGTATGGAAATATAAAAAAACTGCTATAGCATGTATTTATATTTTGTTAAATGTATGCTGGATGTTAATATAGTTTTAAGAATTTGTATTATTGTATAACAAAACGAGGTTTTACCAAATGAAAATATTGATACTGGTATGTGGTGAAGGATTGGGTCATACAAGCCGCTGTGTTTCTCTTGGAAAGGAACTAACATCTGCAAACCATGAGGTTCTATTTGGAGCTTATGGATATTCTAAAGAGTTTATTGAGGGTAGTGGTTATCAGACACATGAAATACCGTCTGAAATCAGGCTTGCTGGCAGTTCAGGATCACTTGATTTGAAAGCGTCAATCGGGGCAACGCTTAAGGAAGGTGATTTATTGGGAGCCCCCAGAATTTTTAGATTGTTTAATGAATTTAATCCTGATGTAGTGGTCTCGGACAGTTACTATCTGGGTGTATTGGCGGCAAAATCCAAAAAATTACCTGTGTATTTTATAATCAATCAGTCAAATATGGAAGAATTTTTCAAAAACAAAGGTGTCCCATATAAACTAATAGGCGAAATTGTAAAACGTTTTTACAGTACAGTTTTTAAAAAAGTGGATAAAATTGTAATTCCTGATTTTCCCATGCCTTATACTATCTGTCAATATAACCTCTCGTTTCAACCAGAAATAGCTGAAAATGTATTTTACAGCGGACCATTGATAAAAAGGAAATATCATGAAGTGGAAGCCAAACCCCTTGATAAACCTCATATATTATCGGCTGTGGGTGGTTTTGGATACAGAGAGCCTATATTCAGAAAGGTGATTGAAACAGCAAAAAAGGACAGCAGTATCAATTATACATTGATGATGGGTCCTACCATTGACCCGGAAAAATACTCCAATCTCCCGGAAAACGTTGGTGTTATGGATTTTTATAGTGAACCTTTCCCTTATTTTAAAAGTGTAGATGCTGTAATCGCTCCGGGGGGTCATACCACTATTATGGAGGCGTTGAGTTTTGGTGTACCTGTATTATCATTCCCTGATATGAACCACAGCGAACAGGAAAACAATGCCATGGTAATTGATGAAATGGGTTATGGTAGATGTTTGAATTATTCCACATCATCAGAAGAACTTTTGCGTTGTATTAAGGAAATAACTAATAACGGTAAATTTAAAGAAAACACACAAAAATTAAAGGATATTAGTAAAGACCTTGATGGACCGGTAGCAATTATGAAGATGTTGGAAATCCATGAGTAATTATCCGGGTACTATCAGCCTGAGGTATCCTATATATGGTATTCTGTATCTTGCAACACCGATTACCCATTCATCCTTTACTGGACGATGGTAACTTATAGAGCCCTGTTGATCGAAATGGTTATTTGTATTCGGGTTGTCTCCTTTGGTAATATAGCCGTTGTAGGGTGCAGAAGGTCCGCCGTTCCACATGGGTTCACCTTTTTCTACGTGATACATGGCTCTATGTATAATCGGTGTAACGCCTTCTCTCCCATAGGGCTGGTACAAAATTACATCCCCTTCGTCACCAAATGATGTATAGTTGTTGCTTGATGTATGGGTTTGTATCTGTGTCCGGTCTATATCTTCTACAAATATAATGTCGCCTACATGAATATTTGGCTCCATACTCCCTGATTCAACAGCGACCATTGGGGTCCACATTCCAAATACAATCTGTGAAAAAGATGCAAATATAGCCACAGCTAAAAATACTACTGTAATATCCCTAAGAAGAGATGCCCAAAAATTATCACTATGTCTGAAAGTATTTATTGCATCTTTTAACTTCATAAAACCTCACTGAATCATACAGTTGCTTTATTTAAATAAGTAACTTTTAATGGGTGGATTATTATAAAAAACAAATAGATTCAAACGAAATACTAATAGGATTTGAATACCCCTATATTCAATTGGTAAATAA
>NZ_JAHENT010000097.1 GCF_018609725.1 Methanohalobium sp.
GCACAAATTCGATAGAAGAGGAGCTGTGGTCTACGACCAGAGGGTACTGTCGTTCAAGGGAAATGATATGGTTTCTATACTTACACTGGATGGTCGTGAGAAGATAGGAATATCTTATGGTGATTTTAGACCTTTTGACATAAGTAAAATCAGAGGTCAGACAGACCTTATTTACGAAGACGGTAACTTTTACCTGATGCTTGTGATGGAAGTAGGTGAAAACGAAGTCAGGTACAACGATGATGTTATGGGTGTAGACCTTGGCGTAGTTAATATAGCAACTACTTCTGATAATGAAGTTTACAAAGGTACAAAAGCTGATGAGATAAGAGAGCGATATACCAGTCTGAAATCGAGATTACAATCTAGAGGCACGTGGTCAGCCAAGAAACATCTTAGGAAATTATCCAAAAAGGAACGCCGGTTCAAACGCGACCTGAACCATTGGGTTGCCAAACAGCTGGTCAAACGCGCTAAAGACACGTTTCGGGCTATTGCACTGGAGAACCTCAACAGTTTTCGCCCGGAGGCTACGGTTACTAAAGCGCAAAAAGATAGGTTAGGTAAATGGGCGTTCTCTGAATTGACCGATTTCATATTATACAAATCAAAACTTGAAGGAGTACCTGTAGTCATTATCAATCCGATGTATACCTCTCAGCAGTGTTCTGAGTGCGGATATATCAATAAAAATAACCGTCAGAAACAGGCTAACTTCAGGTGTAAAAGATGTGGTCATAAAGAGAACGCTGACTACAATGCTTCGAAGAACATAGCACACAGGGGAGCTGTCAGCCTTCCTGATGTCCTCCGCTTAGCTTCTGTTAGTCGAAGTTAAGAGATGGAAGGACAAGCTAACCGCTTTAGCGGTTAGTAGCTGACTTCTATGTTGAGAACTTGCGATGACCTGATTTTACCAGCTGATTCTGTTCTCCAAACTACTTGAAAAAATAACCATACACTCCATGTAATTAACAGCAACAAGAAACTATCTGTTAATTGCAAGAGCGGGTAATTGTAGAAATTATAGAATTCTGAACTCTTTTGAGATTAACAGGAAAAAGAGCTTCAGGAGCTATTACCCGGATTTAAATCAAATTATATGGAGGATTAAATTGGAACAAGTAGAAAATCAAGAAAAGCTAATCGACAGTGCAGTAGAATTGATGTTAGAAGTAATGTTGACGACTGACAGCCACTGTACCAAAAAGGAAATCGAAGACTGCCTGATAAGGATGGAACATCTGGCAGCCGGTACGATTATCGAACACCTGTACCATGATGGATACAATCAAGACCTTGAAAATATCCTCGTACAGATGGGACAACCGGCTGTAGATCGCCTGTCAGAGAAGATGGAACAGTACCAGAATCAATATGGAAATGCCCAGCAGCTGCAGTTGATACTGGATCGTATCGAGGAATACATCAAAAACCCGGATAGTCATGATTCGTGGAACCAGAATCAAAAGTTACAGTCGTCTGCTTCATCTGGCTATTATCTGCAGAATAACAATCTGGACAAGATGTCATCAGAAGAATTTGAAGATTTTATCGAGTCGATGTACAAAGATAAAGGTTATCTGGTCGAAAGAACCGGTACTACAGATATGGGTGCCGACCTGATTATAACCGGTTATGGAGTCGAGCGAACAGTGGTTTTGATAAAACATCTAAGTCCAGGGAGGAAAGTTTCCATCAAATCTGTCCAGGAAGCAGTGGCAGCAAAGAGCTACTATCATTGTAACGGTGCCATGGTCATTTCCAATCAGGAATTCACGAGACAGGCCGTAAAACTGGCAGAATCGAATGGTGTTTCTCTAATCAGCAGAGAACAGCTGGAAAATATGATCGTTTTTTAAATAGACAATATACTTCATTCCAGGTTTTACCAGAGTATTTAGTCCATGCCCTTGCATGGATTTTATTTTTCTGACTTTACAAATTTAACCTCATAGTTGTTTTTGTTTTCGAAATTACCCGCACAAAAAAACCATACAATTAATTGAATTTTATAAAAAATTTCAAAATAAAAATTTAAGGAGGTAAAAAATGGACAAAATTGAAAAGATATCCATATAGCCGCTCATACAAGAATTGAATGATGAAAATAACGATATAGGGGACAATATTGAGATTAAAAAAGCGCTTGTAAACCACGGAGAAAAGGCAGTAGAACCTTTAATTAATTGTCTCAAAGAAACATACCCGAATTTAGAAATAAAAGAAACATTGACTGATATCGGAGAGCCTGCTGTTATACAAGTTATGGAGGAAATCAGGAAAGGCGATAACCCTGATAAATTGGCCTGGGAGCTTTTAAATATCCTTGAGGATACAGATTCTGCAGTACCATATGTTTTGCACGAACTCAGAGACAAACTGCCAGAACTCGATAGAATCAATCACAAGGATATCATATTTACCTATAAATCTATATTGAATAGGCACAGCAAGTATACTGCAAACCTGATTATTGATTATTTGAAGTATGATGAGGGAGATATGATTAAAGATTATCCACAATTTGTGTCTTTCCGAGAACCAGTGGATGAAGAACGCGAAATCCTCATCGAAATATTCCAGGAATTAGAATCTGAAGCAATCGATCCAATCATCAACGTTCTCAATGAGAATTGGGAACCTGAAATAAAGGAACTGCTGGTGGATATGTTGAAAGACGAGGATTTTGAAGACCGCCTTCAAGAATATCTAAGAGTAACAGAAGACCTTGCTTTCAAATGTCAAATCGCTGAAATCATCTGCGAAATAGGAAACGTTCCATTAAAAGATCTATTGCTAATTATAAACAGCAGTGATGAGGATGAAGAATTACCCGACAATCCGGATAAACTGACACCCAGACAACTTGAACTGGCAGTATGCAAGATCTACAGGGAGAAGGGGTATTATGCAAGCAGAACTAAAAAAACCAAGGATAAAGACTAGGGTGCAGATATAATATTGACCAAACTTGGATCAGAACGCATTGCTGTGCAGGTCAAACAATCTGGTACAAAAGTGGGGAACAGTGCAGTGCAGGAAGTGGTCGCTTCAGTGCGGTATTATCTCTGTAATTCAGCGATGGTGGTCACAAATAATTACTACACACCTGAAGCTGTAGAACTTGCAAGAGCAAATGATGTGAAACTGGTAAACAGAGATGAGCTTAGGAACCTGATGATATCGCATTACAAACTGTTTAAAAAAATAGATTAAACATCTGATTCAATCTATGGTTAATAATATTAACTATTGATTGTTTCGGTGTTGTTTTTTTATCCACTTCCATTTTTTCTTTTTTTATTAATAAGTATTTAACACAATTTTCCGATTGCCGGAGATTTTTCTCTATTTTATAATTTAGCGATAAAAAGACCATACAAACTCATAGAATTTATTATAATTGGAGGTTAAAGCTTGAAGATAATTTATCAGAATATTGAATCAATATCCTTGACAGAACTGTTGCAGGAGGTGGAAATATACTACAAAACCAGAGGTTATCAGGTTGAAAGAACACCAGGTATAGGTGCTGGTACAGACCTCATAGCAACGTTTTTAGGTGTCGAAAAGGTAGCTATCAGGGTATGTTCCAGTGGATTTGCTTCAGTTTCATCTGTTCATGAAGTTTCTTATGCTAAAATCTATAGTTTACTTTATAAGTAAAAAATATAAGAATTGCTAACATAAAATATAATCAATTATATTCATCATGGAGATTGTTATGGTAAAAAGAACCGAAACGATATACTTAAATTATGATAAAAACCTTAGCTGGTTGTGTCATATTTCCAAGAACCTATACAACCAGGCAAACTTCATAGTTAAGCAATCTCTAAATGATGAAGGTGATTGGGTAAGATACGAAGAACTAAATAAACAGTTAAAAGGTA
>NZ_JAHENT010000098.1 GCF_018609725.1 Methanohalobium sp.
ATTGGTGTTCTTGAAGAAAGAATTAATAATCTTGAATACTATACTTCTCTTTCTCTACTAGAGAATGAAACAAAAAGTATTTCAGTTACAGATAGTGCCGGTAACGAAAGATTTAAGAATGGCTTTCTTGTGGATAACTTTACTGGTCACAATATTGGTGACGTTTCACAACCGGATTACAACATTGCTGTAGATTCAGAAGAAGGTGAGGCACGTCCACCGTTCAAACTATTGAATACAGATTTGAATTTTGTATCGGGTAGTAGTACTAATACTAAGAGTAGTGATGATCTAGTTACTATTAATTACGATAATCTAAAAGTAATTGAACAGAATTTCGGTACTACAACTAGAAACGCGGCTGGTTTGCTCTACGGATGGAAAGGTGAAATTACACTAAATCCCGATCAAGACTTCTGGACAGACACAACTCAGCGTCCAGACTTGCAAGTTAACTTTGATAATAACGCCGATAACTGGCAACAATTAGCTAATGCGTGGGGAACACAGTGGAATAACTGGCAAAGTAACTGGACAAGTAGAAGAAGACGTGGATTTACTAGAGTTAGCAGAACAAGACAAACTAGACGCGGAACACGTGCTACTATAACACCAAGAACACAAACACAAAATCTTGGTAATCGTATCATTGATCTTTCAATCATTCCATTCATGCGTTCCAGAAATATTCAAGTTACGGCGCAGGGAATGAAGCCTAATACTAGAATTTACGCTTTCTTTGATGATGTTGATGTTAACGATTACATGACACCAACAGATAGTTCCTTTAATAGCACAGGTAATGAAGGTTCAGAACTCGTAACGAATTCTAATGGTGTATTCTATGGTATATTCAGACTGCCTAACAACGAATCGATTCGTTTCAATGTTGGTAATAAGAAGTTTGTACTAACAGATAGTCCAACTAACGAAACCGAGAAGGGTTTATTCACAACGTCGGCAGAAAGTGAATATAGTGCAAGAGGAACATCACAAGTTTCTCAGGAAACGGTTCTATCGACTAGAACTGCGGAAGTTAACTTTCAGAATGTAACTCAAAGACGTACAAGAACAACTAGAACACAGATTCAAAGACCTGTCAGAAGAAGAAGGCAACTTGGTGACGGCGGTGGTGACGGTGGTGCAGGTGATCCCATCGCACAGACTTTCCGTATTGATGATAACGCCCTTGGTGCTATCTCTGGTGGTGCATATCTAACCAAGATCGATCTTTACTTCTCCACTAAGGATAGTAACCTTCCGGTTACAGTAGAGATTCGTGAAGTTGATGCTGCTACACAATACGTCACAAATAAGGTTGTGCCATTTAGTAGAGTAACACTTCCACCATCATCTGTCAATACTTCATCTGATGGTTCGGCTGCAACAGAATTTACATTCCCATCACCTGTATATCTACAATCTGGCATAGATTACGCTTACGTAGTGAAGCCCGCTGGCGGCAATCCAAATTACAACGTTTATGTTGCACGTTTGGGTGATGTAGATATTATTACGGGTAACAGAGTAGTTAAAAATCCTTATTCTGGTGTATTATTTGCATCTTCAAATGATAAAACTTGGACTTCTATTCAAAATGAAGATATGAAGTTTGCTGCATATTTCGCTCAATTCAAGACTTCAAGTGGAACTGCATTCTTCCAGAACGAAGATAAGGATTATTACACAATTGCAAACGTATCAAGTGCATTTGATATCGTAGGTGAAAGTGTACACGGTGAAACTACTTTAAATCTAGGCTCTACTATCTCTGCTAACATTGGTGAATTTGCCGGTGGTGATACATCAAATGCAAATGGTGAGGTAACACTTGCAACAGGTAGCACATTAAGAGTTAAAGACGTAACTTTAGACGACAAGTATACCAATGGAGAAAATATTACTCTTTACTTTGCTAACGGTACGCCAACTGGTGAGAGTGCAACACTTAGCAGTCAATCTACACCAACAGGTTCGGTTGATTACTACGATGCTGTAACATCTGCAAACGTTCAACTACACTTGACAGAAGTATCATCCGCATTTACCGCAAATACATTTGTCAAAAGTCAATCGAATGGTAAGAGTGCAAGAATTGTTAGCATTGATAATATTCGAGTTGACGTTGTTGATCCTCTAAAGGGTAAGATTATTCCAGAAGGAACTTCTACAGAACTTGTCGGTAAGTTTGCAGAAACTTCAAGTAGTCTACAAAGTTCGTTCAAGTCTCTCACTGATAACGAGAACAACTATACTAGAACTGCAAGATATATTCTAAGTAGATCAAATGAAATCAACAATCTAAGTGGTCAAAAGTCAGCACAATTAAAAATGACTTTGAATTCAAGTAATGATTACACTTCACCGGCTGTTGACCTAAAGAGAACTTCTCTTATCACAGTAGAAAACTTGGTCAATAACGACACAACTGGTGAAGAAGATTCAGAAGGTGGTAATGCTAGTGCTAAGTATATCACAAGAACTGTTACACTAGCTGATGGACAGGACGCCGAAGATATTCAGGTATACATCGCCACATACAAACCATCATCTGCTGATGTTAAGATTTACTACAAGATTCTAAACGCGGAAGATAGTGATACTCTTGAAGATGTTAATTGGAAACCAATGACTCTTGATACAATTAACGACACTACATCTGATAGTGAAGATACGGAAGATTTCAAGGAACTTGAATATAGTATTCCAGACTCGGAAATGACAGGTGGTAATGGTGAAGTACAATATGTAAATTCTAATGGTGTGACGTTTACTGGATTTAAGCAATTTAAGATCAAGGTTCTATTGCTTTCAACAAATCCACCCAATCCACCAAGAATTCAAGATTTCCGAGCGTTAGCATTGTCTGTATAAGGTGATATAAATGAAACTTGATAAAATTAAAGATGATAACAGTTTTATGAAAGATCGAGATTCAAAAGCTGTCGTAAACGTTGATAATGATAAACTAGAAGCTTATAAGAATAAAAGACAAAAAAATAGGCAAATAGATAGAACTATTAAAGATGTTGAACAACTTAAATCAGATGTGGGAGAGATAAAATCTCTTCTACATCAACTGATAAATAATAATGGTAAATAAATTAAGGAATAACTAATGCCAATTGCAAACGTCACATTAAGCAATACATTTGATGAATGGCGTATTCGCCATAATGTTATAACTGTAAATGTCAACGCTTTACAGAACACCGCAACTGGTCTTAATACAGTTGCGGCCAATACTGTTACAAGCTTTATTCAGTTTGAATCCGGTGATGGTACAGAAAGCGCACCAGCATACGGATTCATTACTGATAGTGGTGATGGCATGTATCATCCTGCTAATGGTCAACTCGGCTTCTCTACAGGTGGTGTAAACGCTCTATTATTCGATCAAACCAGAAATGCGACGTTTTCGAATTCGGTAACTGTAGAAGCCTTTACCGCACAAGATACAGCCACTTTTAATAGTACAACTACGTATAATGGTGCTAGTACATACAATTCAAATGCAACCTTTTCTGGTACTACTGTAACATTCAATGCGAATACTTCGCATGTTGGTGATGTAGATGTAACTGGTACGTTGCGTTTTAAAAGTCAAGCTACAATTTCGGCAGACTTGATTCCTTCTCAGAATAGCACTTATGATATTGGTTCATCATCTAATTCTATTGGAACTCTTTACGCAAATAATGTTCAAACCGACAATTTCGATATAAATAACAGTGGTAATACAATTACAAGCATTGAACATGATGGGAATTTAGCGGGCGGCGATACATCAATTCCAACTTCACGTGCCGCAAGCGAATATGCAGACAATCAAGCAATTGCTTTTGCAATTGCACTTGGATAAAAGGAATAATTAATGGCTAATATATTTGATACCTTTACTTCACGTGATATAGGTACTACTCTCACTTTAGTTGGCGGATACACAGCTAATTCAATAAGCCAAACAACCGTTATTGGTTTAACAGTTGCAAATAAAACAAATCAAGCTGTAACCGTTGATGTAACTTATAGTGATGGTACTGCCAACACATATCTAGTAAAAAATGCGCCGCTTTCTCAGGGAAGTGCTTTTGTGCCTGTTGGTGGTGATCAAAAAATTGTTTTAACTACAGGTTACGGTATTAAAGTTGCCAGTAATACAGTAAATTCAATCGATGCCACAATGAGCGCACTTATTATTACGGGGTAAAAATTTATGAGTTATCTAGGCAATAAACCAGCAACACCAAAAGCTAATGCGGCTGATTTTGATTATAAAGGTCAATTTCCTAACGCCACCAACCTCAACACGCGTGACGAACTGGATAGGCGATACGTCACGCCGCAAATGTTTGCAACAGATGCAAGTGATCTTACAC
>NZ_JAHENT010000099.1 GCF_018609725.1 Methanohalobium sp.
AATCGGTACTTTGATAATATTTATAGCAATGGTGCTCGTAGCAGCTGTTGCAGCAGCAGTACTGATTCAAACATCTGGCAACCTGCAGCAGAGGGCACAGTCAACAGGACAAGAAGCGACAGCTGAAGTATCATCAAATATGGATATAAAGTCAATTACAGGAATAAGGGCTGATAATGGTTCTTCAGACTATGGTAATTTCTCAACATCTCTAGATTATCTCAATATACGTACGGGAATAAGTTCTGGTGCTAATACAATGGATTTGAGTCAACTTGTTATCACTGTTAGTGATGGTGACGAAAGAAACATTTTGAGTTATCCGGATACATATGTTCCAAACGGTACGGATATAATAGCTAATGGTAATTCCACAAGCCAATTTTCAATGAATGACCTTAGAGATGCTGACAATAGCTTTTCTAAATCAAATCCTGTTATGAATAAAGGTGATCTTGTAGAATTAAATGTTTCAACAATGAGTAATGAAACTTTAAGTGAAAATAAGACAAATATTGATGAAATGGATATAAGCTATATAAGTAGCGGTGACGATGCTAGTGATCCTGAAGATTCTCAATTGTTGTTCGATACCAGAACAACAGTAAAAATATCTTTAACACCTGAAGCTGGCACTACTAAAAAGTTAGAATTTATGACACCTCCTTCTTATGGTGTAGATAAAAGAATTAAATTGTACCCCTAATAAATATGAAAGGTGAATAAACTTTCACCTTTTTTAATTTTTAAGTGGTTAACATGAACTATCTAAAAACGATAAATATTTTATTTCTCATTTTTATCATCTTTATTTGTATAACTTCAGTATCATCAGCTAGTGCAGAATATACTAATGATATCGATATCAAGATGGAATCTATAAATTTAACAATTAGTGAAGAATATACAAAAAATAATGCGCTTGGAGTTAGAAAAAGAATAGATGTTAATAATGACAGTTACATAAATAAGTCTGAAATAGAATCTTTCAAAGATTATTATCTAAAATCACAGAAAAAAGAATACATTAAATATGTTAAAATTGATAATGGTAAAATCTCTCTGGAAATCAATTCTATAAATATGGAATTTGAAAATGCACAAGGAAAAGTGAGCAATGATACTTTAAATGTAAGTTCTAATATAATATTCATTATTAATCAAGGTCTTTCTGATGGTAGACATAAAATCTGGTTACAAGGACATCCATCTATAAGTACTATGAAAGTTAAGCTTCCAGAAAATGTTGAAGCTTTATCTATAGATGGATTAAAAAACCTTGAAAAATCATCTATAAACAATAGAATTTTTATAAAAGGTAAAAGTACCACACAAAGAAATAATTTAGGTGACACAACAAGTTTCGAATACGCAACTACTTTAGAAATATATAAAAAACCCTTTTATGAAAGAACCTTTTTCATCACATCTCTATTTACTGTTTTGTTAATTCTGATTGCATTGGCATCTTATATGATTAAAAATAATAAAAAATGATTTAGATACAGATGGTGGCTTTATATGCGAAATTGGATTTTTATACTGACTTTTTTTTTCATAATAATTTCCATCTGTTTAAGTGGTTGTTCTGAAAAAACTCAAATTAAATCCGTCAATAACACTGTTTCATTTTTTTTGGAAAAGGTGAACGATACTAATTATGATTATGCTTATTCTTTTTATAGAGGAGATAAATTTTCCAATCCTAAAGTTTTAAAGCAAATATTTCATGATGAGGGTTTTGTAAAAGATGGAATTTCGGAGATTATCCTTAAAAATCAGGCTGTCAAAAAAGAAATTGCAGTAGTTACTGCACATTGCAGGATAACTGAATTCAATTTGAATCGTCAAAGAGTCAATCCATCTGAAAAATATATCCATTTCAAACTAGAAAAAGAAAACAATAGATGGGTTATCACAGGATTATCATTTAAAAAACCTTATTTATTACCCGAAAACAAATCGGAAAATGTAGTTGCCAATGTTTCGGATTCAAATACAAATGATGATGGCAATAATAATGCATTGTATCTTTTTTTAATAGTTATCTCCATTCTGGGAATTTTTATTTATTTGAACAAAAAAAGCGATTCTGAATCATCTGAAAATTATAATGTTGATTTCTCTGATACTTATCCGCTTCTAAAAGAATCTTTATCCAGATTTGTTAAATTGATTCCATCAAATCAGAATAAGTCCGGTAAAAAATCAACTATCGATGTCTGGGTAAAGAATTTATCTAAATCTCCTTATGAAAATTTCAGAATAATAGCTGTGCATAATAATTCGATGAAGGTTAAGAATCCAAATCTAAACTTTGGAACTGTAGAACCAGAAAAGACTGTAAAACAAACATGGGAAGTGAAACCTTAAGTATCTGGAATGGTTTCCATAAAAAACCCACAGTAGTGTCTGATATATGGGGAAAATATGCAGGGGTGCTCGACTCATATGGATTCAGGTTCAATAACAATTGTCAAAAGAGGAAAAATGTCATGAGTCTGAACAAGGATAGATGTTACAGTGAAAAAAATACTTTAGATAAAACTAAAAACAAAGAAGAGTTGAATCAGTTATTTATGGATAAATTCGAAGATACAGGATATAAATCAGACTGTATAGAGGATGAAAAATCAGCTTGTGAACATGTACCAGAATCCATAGGATATAAATCCAAACTTTATATAAATAATAAGAATTTAACAAATAAAAAAATCTGCGATTTTGAAACTGAATTAAATCTAAATATCTCATAGAATAATCCAAAGGTTGCTGTTTTGTATTATGATGGTCATTCTTCCCATACATGCAATAATTTGAAAGTACCAGATTTTGAAAAACCTGAAAGATTGACTGATGCATATCTTTATCTTAAAAATAGTGGTATTTTTGCAGACGGTCACTGTGATTTGATATCTAATATTAATAAAGTATCAGAAGATGAACTTCTACGGGTACATTCTCAATCCTATATATCCTTCATTAAGTCTTATTCTGAAAAAGGGGGAGGTTTCCTTGGTGATAGTACTTATGTGACAATAGACACTTATGATGTTTCAAGAATATCGGTAGGTATGGCCATTAAATCTGCAGAATTTGTTATTGATGATGGGTATACATATTCATTAGCATTACTGCGTCCACCAGGTCATCATGCTGGAGTGTCCAGGTATGGAGGATTCTGTATTTTCAATAATGCTGCCGTACTTGCAAGGTATCTCCAACAAAAAAAGAGTATTGGAAAAGTTATGATTGTAGATTGGGATGCACATGCTGGTAACGGTACGATGGATATTTTCTACGATAATCCCGATGTTATAACTTTGTCAATACATCGGTCACCACATGATTTTTATCCCCGCACAGGTTTCATGTCACAGATTGGTGAAGGGGATGGGGAAGGTTATAACATCAATGTTGAGATGCCGGTAGGTTCAGAAAATCTGGAATACAAACTGGCATTTGATGAAATAGTAATCCCTATGATAAAGCGTCATTCTCCGGATTTTTTGATTTGTTGTTGCGGGTTTGATGGCTATTATAAAGAAAAAACTGTCCAGATGAATTTGACTTCAAAAGGGTATTATCAGATGGTAAGAAGTATCAAATCCGTATATCCGGAAAATTTTGTGATACTTATGGAGGGTGGTTACCACAAACACAACGGAAAACTGTGCCACAGTGTTATCAATGCTCTGCTTGATAGACCCAACCCGATTCATGATGATTTAAATTACACAAAGTATGAAAAAGAAATTCAAAAAAAAGTCTACAATAAAGCATTGGAAAACATATCCAAAGTTAAGGAGTTGTTTTCATTACCAGATGTTGATAATACTGTAAATTGATATCAATTTAAACTACTCAAGCAAAAATGTCTGAAAACTATGATTGAACTTGCAAAATCTAACAACGGAACGGTATTCTGTGTACTGGAATTTCCATCAGAATTGGATAAATTAAACGTTGGTAACTTTACCTATTTCAATAAGCATCTTGGGATGTCTGATTATTCTAAGAACTTTAAAAGTTGGATTAACAGACAAAATGCAGTATTGATAACTACATTACTGAACAATACAGTAATAGGCTGGACAATGGCTGAAAAGTGGAGTTATGCATCCAGTGATGGTAAACCCGTTTATGTATTAAGAGGTATTGAAATATCTTCATCTAAGAAAGGGAATGGTTATGGAAAAATTCTCTTGGATATATTATCCATGGTTTTACCAGGTCATATCATAACAAAACCTGTAAACAAAAGCGCTAAGAATTTCTTTTTTTCCTTGAATTTTAAATATCCGGAAGATAACAGTCCTGTAAATCTTGGAAACCATCCCGGATATTTAATATTGCACGATAGTTATAAAACTAATTTGTATGATGAAAACGTGGAGTTTTTGACAGACACAATTACAAAGTGTAGAAATAAGTTTTATTCTAAAAGATTAATTGGAAATCACGGATGTTGTACCTGTGAAACTCTTCAATCTAATTTTGCAATGGATTCTCAATATCAGGACACAGCTGATACCTATAAACTGATGTCACCGTGTGTATGCGGGGAATTCAGAGCGAGAAGGTACAAAAACTTTGGTGGAAGAGAAGGAGAATCTATAATCTGTTCGAATTGTGGCAAAGAACGTTATTTCCTTCCTGAATTCAAAGATGAAAACTGATGATTATAAAATTGAAAATTTTGGTTTGTTTTGATTTGTTCAGTAGTAAATATTTGTTTGGTTATACTCAGAAATTCAGTTAAATAACAGAAGATTTTTAAGTGTTAACAGATATATACAGGGTTAAAAATATATTTAGTTTTATATCAGCTGGTGTGATTATGGCTCAAGAACAGGGTA
>NZ_JAHENT010000100.1 GCF_018609725.1 Methanohalobium sp.
AAAAGAGCCTCGGTGGCTTAGTGGTGTAGCGCGTCCTTGGTAAGGACGAGGTCGCGGGTTCGATCCCCGCCCGAGGCTTCCAATAAACATTCAACTTTTTCTTGAAAAAAATCCCCTACAGGACAATTTATAAAACCAAATCTTTCTACTGACTGATTTTTATGAACCTGACTACAAGAGTGATCCTGCTTGTTTTATGTCTGGTTGTTTTTTTCGGTATGACTGGAAGTGCCCTTATGGGACCAGTTTTGCCGGACATGGTTGACCCGCTAAATTCTACCCCTGAAGCTGTTGGTTGGGTCATGGGAGTTTACACCCTATCCAATGCATTGTTCATGCTGTTACTGGGAACCAGAATCGATAATCTGGCTCGAAAAAAGGTTCTGACAGACATCCCAATTTCGACTGTGAGTATTCCTGGGGAGTTCTCACAAAACACGATGTTGAGTCCTTCTCTGTCGGAGTGGATACCAGACCTACGGTTATCGAGTCCGGAGAGTCACAGGGGGTGACAGGTTGATGTCATTGGAATTAACCCAGGAAGAATATGAACGTTTTAAGCATATGCAGGAGAAATTTGACAGTCTCAGCAACAGAGGTCAGCAGATTCCGGATTGGAAACAGGAACAGCTGTATAGACTTCTCCGAGAAGGAAAGAACAACCGGGAGATCTCTGAAGAACTCGAGATATCCAACAGGACTGTTGTCAAGTACAAACGAAGATGGGGGTTCAGATAATGGCAGTGCAGCTGACATGGGACCAGTACGAAACTTCCAATACTCAGCCAGCAGCTGTTGATGCACAGGCAACCCCAAAAACCCCTGAAACCAGTCCGAAATCCAGAGACCAGCTGCACAAAGAGTTCGTCAAAATCTTCGATGGACTTTGTCATGCACACCACCGGTGGGAGGTCTGGCAGGACTGGACAGAAGCAGCTGCGATATCCATCCACAACTCAGTAAACTACGACCAGGAACTTGAGAATCAATACCTGAAGATAGTAGGTAAATACGAAAGAGAAGAAGTTCAGCAGTTTCCAAAGCTGCTCTCTCTGACCACCATGGCACTTGACAGCGAGTTCTGTGATTTCCTGGGTTCTATATTCATGGAGCTTGAGCTGCCGAACAAGTTCGGAGGGCAGTTCTTCACACCCTACGAGCTGTCAAAGTTCACTGCTAAGGTGACTTTTGCAGATTACGATTCTGATACAGATGAAGTTATTGAGTTCAACGAACCTGCAGTAGGTGCCGGGTCGTTCATAATTGCAGTCTGTGATGTACTTCATGAGAATGGTATAGATTTCCAGAACAGATTGAAAGTTACAGCACAGGACAGCGACTACATGGTATTCTGTATGGCCTATATCCAGCTGTCGCTGATAGGCTGTCCTGCTCAACTGGTCCATGGGAACACTCTGAAACTGGAAAATAAGCAAACATGGTATACTCCGATGTGGCATCTAAGGGGGTTCAACTGATGGTAGACAAAGTGAAAGTTGAACTGAATCCAATCACGGTATAGCAGATTGAGAAACTGAAAAAAGACGAAGATAATACGATTGAAGATGTTATACAGCGGATGCTTGAACTTGCTAATGATACTCTTGAGGATTTTTACGACAATTACGATTAAAATCAAACAGGATATAGTGGAGGCTATGCAATGCCAGAAGAACCAGTTGAAACAATAAATTTTGAACACCATAGAGCAGCTAAAAAAATAGCATCATACAACATGGCTACTATTGAGAATCTAGATGTTGAAGATGCTGATAAGTACATAGAATTCGTGACTGAAGCACATAACAACATCACAAACCACGATGTTCCAGTAGATTTGGTTAGAGATTATGTTGCAAAACTGGATGGTAGGTTCTCAGAAGACGAATTTGGTATTTCTAAATACGATTTGATGCAGAGACTTTACAATGCTTATAAAATGGCAGCTAATGCACATATCGATAATGACTATACACTTCAAAAGATGGTAGCATTCACGGAAGATGATTCTGTTGTTAGTGTTTATGTTGAAGGTTATGACGAATGCCAGGATTTGGAGGTGGTTGAATAATGAAATCCTGCACCTTTGTTTCAGACGATGATGAAGCCTACAAATACAAACATTTGGTAGGCCACCCGGTAGCAGACGGAAACGAGGCATGTCTCAAAGGCATGCCTGTCGTAGTAACCACAGCAGGAACAGTCTGCAGGGATGATTGTCCGTACTGTCAGCTGGAGTTTGTTGGACTTCTCAAGGATGTGATATGATGATTTTTCCGGGTAACGGTAACAGAGCAGTAGAAATAACGAAATCACTGAAAAAGATACGCAGATTAGAACCACCTACAGGTAAACAGCAGCTTGTAACACGGGCTGCAATCATGGGTTACAAACTCGGGGATTTACAGCAGTTTGCAGTCTATAATGCAAGGTCCAATATGGATTCACAGATTCTCAGCTCTTACCAAGAAAATGCCAAACTTGCTCTTGCAAATCTTGTAACTCAGGCCAGGATGTTCTGTATGGATATGGGTTGGGATTTCGATTCTATACAGGAACTGGGTCTGCAGCACCTACAGGAACGGATGTCTGAGATTCAACAGGACGGTTTTGCAGAGAAACGGGAGGTCTAAATAATGACTTTGGTTTATTTTTGGTGCTGCGAATGTGAAAAACGATTTGATAGCGGCATCTTGGCATCTATCCATGCTTGGAAAAACAAACACCTGGTAGAGATATTGGACCATGACATGACACCACCTAATAAACAGGAGGTTCACTGATGAATTCACGAGAATTTTCACTAAAAATAGAAGTTAAGGACAAGGTCAAAGAAGTGCTATCAGAAGATTACCCAGAAGATGATGTAGATGCAGCTGTGGATAAACACGAACAGGGTTTAGACTTACTAGTTGATGATATCCTTGAGGAGCTTGAATCATCCAAAATGAATATGGAGTAATTGGAATGGGTGATTTTGGCTGCAATAACTGTGAAAGTACGAACTGTCATCAGTTCAGAAAACCGGTTGTCTCAAACGATGGAGATGAGGTTTGTATATACTGGCAATGTAATGAATGCGGTAAAAGGTTTGTAACTGGTTATGAACTCGGATGGTTAGTTCATTATTCAGGGAGTCATTGAAAAAAGAAGGATTTAGATGCAACAAATGTGAAATTACAATCTGCATTAATAGTTGGTTATAATCAATTCCTTAATATAACTCTTTTTATTATATTTAGGATTAATTATAGTTGATAACTCAATATTTATTGCTTATAGTCATAGCAACAAATGGTGATATGTTCTAAATTAACAACAAATAATCTGTGCTTAACTATAATTCAAGTTTTTAAAATATTTACAGGGATTAAACCTTGAAGGCTATGAAAAAGGACAGAAAGAGGATGTTGTTCTGATTGAATAAAAATTACACTGCACAGAAAACGATTAGCACTTTTTTAATAGTGGGTGCAGGTGGATTTTTCGGAGCTATTTCCAGATATCTTGTAACATCTGTGTCAGTGTCTCCACTTGATATATTTATCCTTAACATGCTTGGCAGTTTTTTTCTTGGGATTGTGATGTTTGACCCCGAATATCTGGGACTGTTCAGTTCAAAAACAAGGTTGGGATTTGGTATAGGATATTTAGGTTCATTTACCACATTTTCCAGTTTTGCGGTCATGTCCTTCCAGATGTCGGTATATATGTCGGTTATCAATATTATAGCAAATGTGGTTTTTACTATACTGGCAGTTTTTCTGGGTAGGAGTTTTATAATTTATCTGTCGACAAAAAGGTGGTAATATCGAAAACATCTTGCTTGTAGGGATAGGTGGATTTATAGGTGCAATATTCAGGTACTTAATCTCCGGTCTTATACCAAGAATATATTCAATGCCAACAGGAACACTTGTTGTTAATGTAACTGGGAGTACAATTTTATCTTTTTTTGTAATTTCAATGCCTTCTGATTCTGTTATACATTTTGTAAATATCGGTATGATAGGGTCATTTACCACATTCTCAACGTTCGCTTATGAGAACTTTAAATTCCTGGAAGATGGTGAAACTCGATTTATGCTATACAATATTTTGCTAAATCTCATTTTCTGTATACTAGGGGTAGGTATCGGATATATTATGGGTCACTGTTCAGTTAACACTGTCTACACTTAATTTATAACTTTAAATGATTGTGCTAAGAAAATATCAAATAATTGAAAATAAATTAATATGTCTTTTGACTGAACAGTAACTATAAGATTATAATCGGGTTTATCGAAATCCTCTCTATAATTTTATAGCTAAAGCCTACAACTTAGTAACTTTTTTAAATCATTGTATCATATTACTTTATAGCATCGGCAGAGAATGTTTTACATCACAGTATACATTTTTTGGTATCTGTAAGCATATTTTCTTTGCTGGTGTATCAGACCTGTTTTTTAAATCTTCAAAATAAAGGGTATAATTTACCATGGTTTTAACATTTTTATCAAGTTAACCGTGATTTTGGAT
>NZ_JAHENT010000101.1 GCF_018609725.1 Methanohalobium sp.
AAAGTAGTTAATGACAGATTTGCTTACTGGAAACAGATGGACGAAACAGCACAAAGATATGAAGATGATATGAAAAATGCTTATATGATTGCTTTTGACAAGCAAGAAAAAATAATTTTAGATGCATTAGAGGAAGTAGGTGATTAAATGCCGGGCGAAACCTATAATCCGAGTAGCGGGCGACAGTTCACAAAAGACGGTAGAATAATAGATACAGCTGAAGTTTTTGACCGAATGAGTAGGACATTCTCACCGATTGATGAAAATTTAAGCGCACAAAGAACTCCGATCATTCAGATTAACGGATGTTTTGAAATATCAGAATTAAGAGATGACTTTGCTACACTTAATACAGCTACAATAACATCTACTGATTCAGAATTTCAACTTACTCACAACGCCGCTGGAGATAAAGCCAAGTTTGTCACTGCGTCTAGAGGAATTTACCAACCAGGAAACGCCGGAGAGGCTGGAATAGGAATACAATTAACAAGTGATTTAGGCGATGATGCACAAGCTGAATGGGGTTATATTGACTTTCAAGATGCTAACCCTTATACAGTTAATGATGGTGCAGTTTTCGGAAAAGATGCCAACGGCATATATGTATCAGTTTACAGAAGTGGTACGCAAGAAACAAAAGTTTATAGAGAGAATTGGAATATTTCTGATGCTGAACTTGACCTAAATGACGTTACAATATTTCAAGTTAGATTCACTTATTACGGTGGAGGCTTAGTAGAGTTTAGAGTAAGAAAAGGCAACACCGGCGATTCAGTACAGAAATTTGAAACTGTTCATACTTATAAGCCTACCGGCGCAACGACTTTTGGAAACAGCAACCTAAAAGTTGGAGGTTATGTAAAATCAGATAACTATTCTGGCACTTTTGATCTGTTTATATCTGGTAGGCAGTTTGCAATAGTAGGACTGCCACAATTCAGAAGAAGAATAATTTCTCATTCTGTAACCGGAGTGACAGTGCCAACGACAGGATTTGTTCCTATAATGAGTTTTCGCAGAAAAAGTGGCAGAAGAAGTCTTACAATAACTCCTGAAAGTTTTGAAGTTAATACAGGCAATGATATTGAGTTAAGATGGAAAGCTAATACAACACTCACAGATGCTAGTTATAAAACTCCTGCAGGACACCAAGCAAGTGAAACAGGAATTGAAGTTGATGATAGTGCTACAGATTTTTCTAATGGAATCGAACTTGATAAATATCTTGCACCTGGTGTATCAGGTAGAAGCAAATTCCTCTTCACATCAGGAGATATAGAGACAGATTTACCCGATGGTTATAATGTTAGTTTAGTTGCAAAGGCAGATTCAACAGATGCAACAGTTAGAGCCATTGCCAAAATGGTAGAAATAAGGTAGGTGAAATTATGGGAGGAGAAACTTACAACCCTAGTTCCGGAGACAAATACCGGAGTGATGGTAGCATAGTTAATGTTGCTGATACTTACGATGGTCGAGGTCACCAAAGAAGAATATCAATCCATGAGGACAAACTTATTAATGAAAAGGAAGTTTATGGTTACAGAAAACAGTTAAGTCTTGCTTCTGGAGCATCTACAACAATACTAGCAGAAGCAACCGACCAAAATGTTTGCTACATTTCTTCTAGACTTGCAATCACAGATTTAGACAACCAAATAATAGAGGTTGATACTTCATTTTTCAAAGGTGCTACAATTAATAGTGGAGATATCGAGAGTGATTTAGTAGTTAACCTAAATGAAAGTGGTAGCGATAGTGTTGGAGTGAATTATTATGACCCTGCAACACTTGACATTGATGAAACTAATAGAGTAGATTTGCCATTCGGGGAAACTATCAAAGATGACAGAAAATCAACATCAGAAAATACAAATTTCCTAGATTATGTTATATCCGACAATGCAGCAATCAGATTCACCAATAACGGTGCTGGTAGCGTAAGAATACAATACTTTGAGACATTTTATCTTATCTAATTTAGGCGGTGATTATATGCCGACAGATTTCCCGACAGAGGGCGATGATATGAAAGTTAGCCTTAGAAATAGCCAGTATGATGTATTTGATAGGCAGTTTGCGGAACGAATCAAAGAAGATTATCCCGAAATTTGGGAAGAAGGCGGAAATATTAAAGGTGATGACCAATATCGCAGGTTAACCAAAGTTCTAGATCAAGGAAAAGTTGAGACTGATACAGATGAACAAGCAGTAAGAGATAGAGAGGCTTGGGCAGCAAGACACTTTAAAGATTTCCGACTGCCAGGAGTAGTCGCACAAATGAAGTGGTTAGTAGTTGGCAGCAGAGGTGAAGACCACATGAAAGAAGTAATCAGAGAAGAAATAGATAGCATTGAAGAAGAGGGAGGTGACAAAGTGGCAGAGAAACCAGACAAGACTATAGTAGAGATTGATGAGTTTAAGCAAAAGTTAAAAAAGGATGAAGATACTAAAGATGTAGCAGTTAGAAAGCAACAAAATGTAGAAGTCAAGGAAGTTGATAATCAAGATAGAGTGTTGAGATTCATTTCATCTGACCAGAGTCGTGATAGAGACGGCGACACTATCAATCCTAAAGGTTGGGACTTGGAGAACTTCAATAAAAACCCTGTTTTCCTTTGGGCGCATGATTATTCTACTCCGCCATTGGGTAAAGTGGTCAATACTAAGTTAGAAGATGATAAGAAAAAGCAGGATGTTAAGTTTATCGATCCTGAAGAAATGTATCCTGAAACAGAATACAAAAATCTTCCTGACCATGTTAAGTTTGCTGACATGGTGTATAGAATGTATAAAAGCGGTGATATGAACGCTGTAAGTGTAGGTTTTGATCCTATTGACTACGAGTACAGCGATGATAAAGGTGGAAATATTGACTTTAAGGAGCAGGAACAACTTGAATTATCCGCTGTACCAGTTCCAAGCAACCCTAATGCTTTGCAAGTTGCTGGGATGAAAGGGGTAGATGATTCAATTATGAAGGAGTGGGCCAAGTCAGTGCTTAAAAGCACACAAAAGATTAGAGAAACACCAAGAAATCCTGTCTATGAGGATACAGAAACAAGCGAAGATATAAGTTGGGCAGACATTGATAAGGATTTAGAAACATTCTTAACAGGTTACTATGAGAATACTGAAAATGAAGAACCTGATGAAATGCCTACACAAGTATCTGATCTTACAGAAGATGCTAAAGATTGGATTGCCAATAGGACATTATTAGGAGAAGCTGATGCTGAAAATGTAAGAGATTTAATATTCTTCCCAGTGGTCAACCCATTAACTAATAACTTGCATGAAGGTGCATTAAGAGCAGTAATCAGTGGTCGTGGACAACAAGCTGATATTCCAGAT
>NZ_JAHENT010000102.1 GCF_018609725.1 Methanohalobium sp.
ATCATTATCTTTTTTCATCAATGGTCCACAGTGATAAATCACAGAACCGTTAAGTTCAAATGGTAGATCCCTGCCTTTTTCCGCTATTTCCAGTATGCGTTTATGGGCTTCATCCCTTGCAGTCAGTACTGTACCGGTAAGATATACAATATCACCGGTATTTAATTTCATGATTTCCTGTTTATCAATAGGGGTGTAAAGATAGTGTTCCATTAATCATCATCTCCAAGTGTAACTGAAGCATGACGGTTTGCCCAGCATTGGATGTTTACAGCAACAGGCAGTGATGCAGTATGGCAATGGGATTTTTTGACTTTCACAGAAAGAGCAGTAGTATCTCCACCGATTCCCATGGGTCCAATCCCAAGTGAATTTACATCATCCAGAATATCCTTTTCAAAATCATCCATTTTACTGATATTATCCAGAAGGGCGGATTTTGAGAGTCTTGGAGCTTTATCGAATGAACCACCGATACCAATACCCAGAATTAATGGTGGGCATGGTTTACCTCCTGCATTAAGCACTGTTTCAGCGGCAAACTTTTTGATATTATCCAGTTGAGTAGGATTAAACATTTGTAATCGACTCATGTTTTCTGACCCAGCACCCTTTGGAGCAACTGTAATGGTCAAATAGTTTCCTTCAATAAATTGATATTTAATATCGGGCAAACCCATACCGACATTGTTTCCACTATTTTTACGGGTAATAGGGTCAACAGCATTGGGACGCAGTGGTATATTAGAGGTGGCGTATCTAACACCTTCTTCTATAGCATCTTCAAGGTCAAAATCCAGTCTCAGTTTTTTCCCTATCTGGATATAAAAAATAAGGATACCGGTATCCTGACACATCGGTATTTCATGTTTTCTGGCAATATCGATGTTTTTTAAAACAGCATTTATCTGGGATCTTGCGACTTCACTGGATTCAGTATTTTCAGCAGATTTTAAAGCATCTACAACATCATCCGGTAGACTGGTTTCAGCTTTTTTTAAAACATTAATTGTGGCATTAATTACTGATTCTCTGGTAATCTCTGTCAAAAAAGTCACCCTGATAAATTAGTGCGGGAGAAGGGATTCGAACCCTTGAACGTCTACACGAATGGATCTTGAGTCCATCACCTTTGGCCGCTCGGTAACTCCCGCCCGAGTGAGATACCTGACATAACTAATAATGATTTTGTTTATAAATTTAATCCTTTAAAAAATTATTTATGGGTTTCATCATACACCCATTTCATGTAACCAGTTTCTCCACTAATATCCCATGTTACAATACATGGCTGGTCGTAGCTGTGAAGTTCTTGCACCCTTTTTTTAATTTTTTCGAATCTATCACTTGTGGTTTTAACAAGCATTGCGGTTTCTTCATCTTCTTCCACATTCCCCTTCCATTCATAAATCGAACTTATGGGAAACATATTAACACAGGCAACAAGTTTTTCAGAAACTAGTGTACTCCCGATTTCACGGGCTTCTTCCATACTTCCCGCAGTTATATATACCTCCATATACATTGTAAGCACCAGAATTAATTATACCGTAGCCATTATATATAAAAATTGACTGCTTATTATCATTATCTAACAAGTTAATCGGAGAAATATCTTGAGTAATACAACCATTGCAATTGCAATATTCCTTTTTTACTGGATAGTAGTGTCGTATCTTAAAAAAAGGGGAACGCTTGCAAAATACAATATTGATGCCTACGGACCAATATTGATGATTAGGACTGAAAGAGGCCAGGGGCTGTTAAAAAGCCTTGCCAGACCCAAAAGGTTCTGGAGATTGTTTGCAAATATAGGAATCCCTTTGATGTTTGCTGGAATGGTGGCAATGTTTCTGGTTGTAATTCTTTCAGACATTGCGATGCTAACCTCATTCGGAGGACAAACTCCTGAACCCGGAAAATTCAATGAACCTCAGAATATATTCCTGATACCAGGTGTCAATGAATTCATACCGCTTACATGGGGTATTATAGCACTGGTTGTAACCCTTATAGTTCATGAATTTTCACATGCAATACTTTCCATTGTAGAGAATGTCCGTGTAAAATCAATGGGGATATTACTTGCTCTCGTACCAATAGGTGGTTTTGCAGAACCAGATGAAGAACAGCTTTTTGGTGTATCCAGAAATGAAAATGGAGATGGTGAATCTTCCATCGATGAAAAATCTGATGAGAAAAAAGAGGCTGCAACCACAAATCAGAGGTCAAGGATACTGGCTGCAGGAGTCATGTCAAACTTTGTTGTCGCCTTTATAGCTTTCTTGCTTTTCTTTGGACCTGTTCTTGGTGGAATCGGTTCAGTTAGTGATGCAATGATTACCGATGTAAACTCGGAATCCCCTGTTACTAAAGCGGGTATAAATGAAAACATGGTTATAACCCAGATTAATGATACACAAACAAGGAATGCAAATGATGTCATCAATTATATGATGAATGTTTCACCCGGTTCTACAGTAGAGATTCATGCTGTAAAGGATGGAACAACATCTACCTATGAAGTAGATATACAAGATAAAGAGCGTGAACAGGTTCAGGGTATCTATATAAGTGATGTAGTAGAAGAATCACCGGCAGAGAATTCAGGGCTTGAAAAAGGAATGCTTATAGTAGGAATTGATAATAATTCAGTACAATCAATCAATGGTTTTTCTAAATATATGGAAAATACAAGTCCGGGACAGGAAGTTGAAATAAAAGCTTTAAAGCCTAACCAGACCGATGCCAGTCCTGAACAATTTAATCTAACCTTGACCACATCTCCGGATGGCACACAGGATAAAGGTTTTATTGGTATATTCTATGAAAGAAGAAATCTTGAAAGTAATTCACTTGGGATTGAAATCGGAAACTTTCCGGCTACCAGGTACCTTGAAATGCTAAAAAATATTCCTTCAAGACTTGATGAGCTTGGTGGATGGATAATTATCTTTGGGTTGCCCATTGTAGGTTTTGGAGGCGAAGGTTTTCGAGGATTCAGCGGGACTTTTGCACAATTCTTTGAACCTATAGGATGGGCTGAGCCACTCGGTATAGGTATATTCTGGATGGCAAATGCTCTCCTCTGGATTGCATGGTTGAATTTCTATGTTGGTTTGTTCAACTGTCTCCCGGCTGTACCACTTGATGGAGGTCATGTATTCAGAGGGTATTTGCAGTCGTTTGCACAGCGTATAACCGGTAGTGAAGGGTCTGCGGAAAAAGTTGCAGGTGCAGTGACGATGGTATTAACCTTGGTCATTCTGATGTCGTTTGCAATTATGATATTTGGACCCTACATTGTTCATGGTTTCTGAAATTGGCTGAAAGAAATGATAAATTTCATCTCCTTCAGTTTTTAAAATTATTTATGTAAGAGGTATCCGGAGTATGTTGCTCATGGTTGCGTCTTCTGTATGTCCCAGACTGGACAGGTATTTTTTGTATTTGTTATGCTTAACTTTTACTACCATTTCTTTGTAACCTTTTTCTTTTAATGATTGTCTGTAATCTATATAATGTGATACAGCACCCTTTAAATCACTGGAGTTCAACGACATATAATCTATTTTAATGTCTATAATACCGGATTTTATTTCGTATATGCATACTCCCACCGGCATGAAATTTTTCAGAGTAAATACAGCATAACAATTTTTTAGTGAAATATTATCAATTTCTGGGAAGTATTTTCTAATATCGTTTTTGTGCTGTTCCAGAAAATTGTGTAGGTATCTTGAATTTTCTGCGGGGAGTTCCAGTATATTGAATAAATCATCATCATTCCGTTTAAGCCGGTATATATGATAAATGTTCAACAGGACTATTATCCCGTTGACAATTGATACAGGATATGCATTCAATAAATATCCATAAAGAGTATATGCACTTGCTCCCAATAAACTAAAAATGCGCAGTTTTATACGATTGCTCATTGTCAGAGAAAGAAGCCATAAAAGTGAACCGGCATAGCCTATATATTCGATTGTCATCCCTTCTATAGATAAACCCTCCTATAAGACTATTCGTATGTCAGGATGATTCAGGAATACGTCACTTCACATTTGCCAAAACGAAGAAATAATTAGTATATTATCACATAGGACTGTATGATTTTTGTTTTTTATGGTAACTGCCGTTAAAAAGTTGAGGAAATTTTATAAGTATTGTTCATTGAAGGGTCAGATTAATTAACTTTATTTTTAATACATGGTTCTAAATCCGGTTTAAAAGGTGAATCAATGATAGATTTACACACACATACAGTTTTCAGCGATGGTGAACTGATACCAAGCGAACTGGTTCGAAGGGCATTAGTAACAGGTTATGAGGCGATAGCTATAACAGATCATGCTGATTATACCAATTTTGAACAGCTTGTAGATGTTGCTGAGAAGACCAAGTATCTTGAAGATGTCTATGATATTAAAATTCTATCAGGAGTGGAACTGACCCATGTACCTCCTGCAAAAATCGAACCACTTGTTGAAAAGTCAAGGAAAATGGGAGCAGATATTGTGGTGGTTCACGGGGAAACTGTAACAGAACCTGTAATATCTGGAACCAATTCAACAGTTGTGGAACTTGGTGAAGTAGATATTCTCTCTCATCCCGGATTGATAACAAAGGATGATGTCCAGAAAGCATATGACAATGATATATGTCTGGAAATAACGTCCCGAAAGGGCCATAATATTACCAATGGTCATGTTGCAAAACTCGGGCTTGAAGTAGGAGCTACAATGGTAGTTAATACTGACACTCATGGACCGGATGATTTGATAACAACGGAAATGGCACGAAAAATAGCTATTGGGTCTGGATTGGATGAAAAGCATGCAGATGAAATATTGCATAATTCTAAACAATTAATAACGTAAAGGCAGGGATTATATGTTTGAAAATACGGCGACAAAAAAAGTGATAGATGTATCAGTTGGTATTTCTTCTTCTACTCCAGTATATCCTGGAGATCCAGTACCTGATATAAAGAAAGTTTTCTGTTTACCGGATGATGGGGCATCTGTATCCAGTATTTCTATGGGAAGTCATACAGGAACACACATTGATGCCCCTTCGCATATACTGGAAGATGGAAAAGCTGTCGACAATCTGTCTCTTGATAAGCTTGTCGGAAACGCTTTTGTTGTGGATTTATCAGATGTTAGTGAAACCATTAAAAAATCCGACCTTGAGAACATATTCAATAAACTTGATTTAGCAGATAATATGGATATTTTGCTGATAAAAACCCAGAATTCAAATCTTTGGAATGATTTCTCAACCGTTGGAATGGAATCCATGATATCACTTGATAGAAGTGCAGGAGAATGGATTGTTGAAAGAGGTTTTAAAACAGTGGGTATAGATGGTTTTTCTGTAGATGTTGAGCCTGACCTGGAAGTTCACAGACTACTACTTGAAAACGAGATAAATATAATAGAATGTTTGAATTTTAATGGTGTATCTGACGGTATATATTCGTTTGTTTGTTTACCTATAAAAATGGAAGGCTGTGATGGGTCACCTGCAAGGGCTATACTGATTAATAATCCGTAAGTTTAATCCAGCCATTCATAAAATTTTTCCAGTGCCCTCATTCTGTGTGAAACCTTATTTTTTTCATAATCTCCGATTTCGGCAAAAGTTTTGCCTTGATACTCAAATATGGGATCAAAACCAAAACCACCTTCTCCACGTTCACTATACGCAATTTTACCTTCCACTTTTCCAGTAAAAACTATCGGTTCTTTTTCAGGTTCACAATAGCCTATAACAGATTTAAATGTGGCATCCCTTACAGTTTCATCATCCATGAGTTTAAGAACCTTTTGATTGCCGAGAAGTTTTTCAACAAATGCGGAATAGGGACCCGGAAAACCATTTAAAGCCTCTATAAAAATTCCTGAATCGTCAACTATAACAGGCATATTCAATTTATCTGCTGCCCATTTAGCACCGTAGGAAGCAATGGGCTCGAGGTCATCTTCCTGTAATTCGGGGTAATCAAGGTCTTTTTGAATAATTTTTATTTCCTTTTTTTCAAGTATTTCTTTTACTTCCCTGTACTTATCCTTATTACCGGTCACAAAAACAACTTTATGCATACCTACCTCTCTTTTCTATATCCTTTACTCTTTTTAGTACTTTATCTGCATGTATGTATTTTTGTTTATAACCATCATAGAAAGCATTGATTAGTTTTTCATGGTCTTCATGGGTGCTTTCAAAAGTCTGGAACAGGACATGGACATCAACGCCCTGTGCTTCAATAGTTCTGTCGATAAAAGCTAGTCCGAAATCGATGAAATATATCCGACCATCTTTAAGTATCAGGTTGGATGTAGTAAGGTCTCCGTGTATAATTCCACCACTGTGTAAAAGACCTGTAAGTTCCCCTGTTCTTTTACTTAATTCTGGGTTTATTACGTTTTTGAGGGGTTCACCGTCTATGTATTCCATTTCTATTTTAAAATTCTGTATATCATAGATTATAGGTGTCGGTATTCCAAGACGCCTTGTTTCAGAAATCAACCGCGCTTCAGCACGGGTACGTTCTTTGCGTATTTTATCATCCAGTACTTTTATTCGATATCTTTTTTGGATACGTTCTTTGATAATAATATCCTCTTCCTGTTTGACTATCGCCTCTGCTCCCTGTGTAAGATACATTCGACCAGTCCCCGCCTATATTAAATCCATGTAACTTCTACTGAATCAGGTCTGAAATTTGGGTCAACATGAGAATCTTTAAGACCTGTTATACTGCCTGACCTGTACATCAAAAGACCCAGATATGCAATCATGGCACCGTTATCTCCCATGAATCGCTTTTCAGGAACGTAAAAGGAAGCTCCTCTATCATTACACATTATATCAAGCATTTCTCTAAGGCGCATGTTGGCACCTACACCACCGGCAAGAAGAACTTCATTTTTACCTGTATGAGCAAGTGCTCTTTCTGTAACCTCGACCATCATGGCAAAAGCGGTTTCCTGGAATGAATAACATACATCCTCCATTGTTTCATTTTCCAGAGCATCTTTGGCTGCGGTAGTAAGTCCGGAAAATGAAAAGTCCATACCTTTAACTACATAAGGCAAAGGGACATATTTTTCAAAATTTTTAGCGTGTTTTTCTATTCTTGGACCTCCGGGATGATTTAAACCTGCACTTCTTGCAAATTTATCAAGTGCATTACCAATTCCAACATCAAGAGTTTCTCCAAAAACACGGTATTTGCCCTTTCTGTATGCAAGAACCTGTGAATTTGCTCCGCTGACATAAAGAACAACAGGGTCTTTTGCCGGTGTCTTCCATTTGCCCACTTCTATGTGGGCTATGCAGTGGTTTACACCAATAATCGGGATGTCAAGTGTTAATGAAAGCATCCTTGAGGCTGTTGCAACAGTTCGAAGACAGGGTCCAAGCCCGGGACCTTGAGAAAATGCAACCGCATCCAATGTTTTGGGGTCAATTCCCTTGCTTTTAATGTTTTCCAGAAGTTTTTGTATAACAGTGGATGCATATTTTGCATGATGCTGAGAAGCCTCGCGTGGATGGATGCCGCCAGTATCCGGCTGGTAGGTCTCAGTCACCTCTGAAATAACATCATCTTCATCCACTACGGCTGCACTTAAATTCCATGCAGTGCCTTCAATACCAAGAATTCTGGTTTTCAATTGTTCCAATCTCTCCTGAATACTGTAAAATTAATATTTACTATATTGACTGGATTGTTGTGGTTACATATAAAAACTGGAGAATTATAATAACGTATCAATTTTGGTATTTACTATATAATCTTTTTGTGGAAAAGGTTTTTACCTAAAAAGTTAACGAATTACCCAAAAACAGTATAAACATTATTTATTCTTCACAACACCTTAAAAGCTGAAAAAAATAATGTATGATTAAAGACATTGAAACTACTTAATTAGTGGTTAGCTTTATCTCATTGAATTTACATCCTTTTCCAGATAGCGGTTATTTTTTCAACTTCTATATGGGTGTATTCGTCTTCAATATCCCATTTCAGGCTTAGTACACCATCATTGCATTCAGAAGCTGTACCATGGTATGTTTTACCTTCAGCATCAAGTGATACTTTTTTGTCAATGTAATATTTAGTTATAAATGCTTCTTTCAATATTTAACCTCCTATCATTAAATAATTTAGGTAAGTAAATTATTATTTTCATATTTAACTAATTTATAGAAACAGAGTTTCTAAATATTGATATTAATTGAATTAAATTTAATCTTATCCTCAACTAATGACCTGAACAGTATTACTAAATTTTATTTCAAAATGGATAATTGATATTCGAACATAGTTTCAACTAATATACAATTCAATTAGGGGGAAACTAAAAATGATAAAAAAATTGGTTTTGTTGTTTATAATTGTCACTTTTTTAATTTCTACAGCTTCAGCATTAAATGATACAGCAGGTTCAGATAATTTCGAATGTAATAACTCGGTATGCATTTGGAATCCTCCTGCTGACACTATAGAAAAGACAATATATGCCAATCAAACAAAAGGAGTAGGTACACTTTATATTTGGAATGAAAGTGGAAATGTATCAGTAGCTTATAAAACTTTTGATGGATGGTTATTGAACAAAATAAATCTACACATTGATAAAGTTGAAGATGAAGATTATAAAAATGGTATTCCCGTTCCTGGTCAGGACGATATACCAATGGACAGTTCAGGAAACCCGATAACTGAAGAATTTGATTTACAGCTTGACTACTTAAATGAATCCAGTAGTTGCTATAATAACTGCACAAATTGCAGTGGTCAACTTAACCTCAGCTCATGGAAATTCGATGACTGTAGTAAGTTATATATTGCAGCTAATGCAGAAGTTGAACAGGGTTGGTGGTTGCCTACAAAAGGAGAAGTTAACTACAGTGTAAATGTGGAAGATAGGAATTCATCATATTTCATCGCTGAACTTAATAATGGAGATTTTGATGGATTCATCGATGTTCCAAAAGATGATTATCTTTCATGGTGTATAGATGCAGTTACGCCAATATCACCAGGTGTAACCTATGAGGGAGTAGGGATTCACCCAACATATGGACGTTGTTCTCCTGAACCATTTAGAGATTATCCTGAAGGTGATAATACCCCATGGCAGGATAAGCTCAATTGTGTAAATTTCATATTGAATAATAAAAATGGTTCATATAATTTAAACGGTAATACATTTGAATGGTCGTATGACACTAACTTTGAAGAGATACAGGGAGTAATGTGGAATATTACTAACCCAGAAACAATAAGCTTGTCAAATACCTCAGGTACTACTACATATGGTGGTATCACATGGGATAACAAAACGGCTTGGGCTATATACCAGTATGCACAGTCAAATGATTGTGAAAACTTTACTCCTGAATGTGGAGATACAGCTGCAATACTTGTAAATTCTGATATATACAGTGAAACTGGTGAGTTATTAGACGAAGAACAACTTACTGTGATTGAAACTACCGTACCGTGTGATCCTTATGACATAGGTGAGAATGAAACAGCATGGGCTGCTCAAAATGGACCGTATACCTATTCATTTGAAGGAGATGAATGGTCTACATACACTACTTCAATTGCAAGTCCTACAGAAACTTGTTATGATATTAACATACAAAAATATGTTATGGGAACCGATGGTAACTGGTATGATGCTGATAGTCCTAAAGGTCCAGAGATACCTGTAAATGATACTGTTATATTTAGTTACAATGTTACAAATACTGGCAATGTGAACCTAAGTGATGTGAAAATATCTGATAACAGGTCAAACTTCAATTATACAATAGGAGAACTAAATGTAAGTGAAAGTTTCAATATAACAAATACAACATCTGCAATAAAAGGTCAGTACGTCAATATAGGTAATGTTACTGCTGAATATCAAGGAACTGAAATAAACGATAGTGACTTCGGTAATTATTTCGGTGCTGACCCGTCGATTGAAATTGAAATATACACCAATGGACAAGATGCAGATAAACCAAGAGGGCCAGCAATACAAATTGGGAGTGAAGTAACATGGACATATGAGGTAAATAATACTGGTAATGTAAATCTGACTAATGTTAATATCACCGACAGTAGATTGGGAGATATTTGTACAATAGACGCTCTAAACAAATCAGAATCCAAAACCTGTACAACCACTGGAAACGCCAAACAAGGACAGTACAGTAATTATGGAAATGTTACAGCCTTGTATAACGGTATACAGGTAAACGATAGTGATCCCAGTCATTATTTTGGATATGATCACTGGGCTGGCGTTCCAACAACTGAACCATTAGTACTGGTCGGAACTCTTGGAATAGCGATATTGTTATTCATGAGAAGAGAACAAAAATAAGTATAAGTTAAATTCTGTGATTTGTTTTTCTCTTCTTTTATTTTTTAAGTTTCCGGTAACCTAGTTCCTTAATGTTTCTGATTATAAAGTGAGGGGATATATAGTCAAATCCGTGGGAAAGGAAGAACAGTTCCAGTCTGGGAAAAAGTTAAAAGTTAAACTATAATAAAACTCAACTATGAAAGTTATTTCTGTAATTGGTCACAAAAAAACGGGAAAAACAACACTTGTAAGCCGTCTGACAAAAGAACTTTCCAGAACAGGCAAAGTTGGGACTGTAAAGAGCATGATTTATCACCGTTTCAACCCTGATGACACCGATACAAGTAGACATTTTGATTCTGGTGCAGATATGGTTACTGCTCTTACAAAAGATGAATTTGTGACCATATCAAAAAATCCTGACCTCGAAAAGGCACTTGATACACTTGCAGATAATGGTATGGATTATGCCATAGTAGAGGGTGATAAAAACAGTGATTTGCCCAAAATTTTGCTGGGTGATATGGATGATGACCAGCATATAAAAAATGTAGTTGAGCAGGTACCAGATGTCACCCAGGTCAACGCTGATAAAATTATTGAAATAATTTGCTCTCAACCGGATTGGGTAACACTTGATTTACTGGTTAAAAAGGTAAAAAATAATCCAGAAATTAAAAAGGCGGGTGCGATTGGTACCTTTACAGGAGTGGTAAGGGAAATCACTTCTGGGGTTCAGACGAAGATGCTAGAATTCGAAAAATATGAAACAGTAGCAGAAGATAAAATAAACCAGATTAGTTTAGAACTCAAACAAAAGCCGGGAATAGTGGATGTGTTGATTCATCATAAAGCCGGTAGAGTTAATCCTGGTGAGGATATTGTTTATATAGTTGTTGCAGCATCTCACAGAACAGAATTATTCCAGACCCTTAGTGAAGCTATCGAAAGAGTCAAATCAGAAATACCTATCTGGAAAAAAGAAATAACGATTGATGGTGATTACTGGGTTCATGACCATGGTTGATTTAATAACCAATATTTTTATATTAGTGACCTATTTTAACAACAAACATGATACAGGACATTTTAATACCATTTCTTCTTGTAGGTCTTGCGGAATTTGGAGATAAAACGCAACTTTCTATATTGGTATTATCTACAAAAACAGGAAAATATGTTCATCTAATAGCAGGTATCCTTTTATCATTTATAATTGTAGACGGATTGGCGATATTTTTTGGAAATCTGGTCACCAATTTCTTGCCGGTTAATTATATCACAATATTAGCAGGAAGTATTTTCATAATTTTTGGAGCGCTGACATTATATCATCTAAACGGTTATGAAAATGAAGAGGTTCCCGAACTGAAATCTCCTTTTTTGTCAGGGTTTACTCTGATTTTGTTATCAGAACTTGGTGATAAGTCACTTATTGCAGTTACTCTGTTTGCTACAAAATATGAACCTTTTTATGTTTTTGCCGGAACAATTACAGCACTGATGATATTGTCAGTATTAACTGTATATTCTGGAAAAGTAATAATGTCCAGGATAAATAGTAAAACGATTCAAAAATTTGCAGGTGTATTGTTTTTTATAATCGGAATATGGTTTTATTTAAGTTTGTTTTTCAACTAAAAAATTTTAAACCAAATTATCTCCTTAATAACTATTTGATGATAAACAACAACGGTGATAAAAAATAGAGGTTATACTTGGTAGAGATTTAAAAATATATGTTTGTAAAAAACACTATCAAATACCAACCATCGGATTGTAGAGGTTAAAAAGGACATACATAAACATCCCATAAATAATAAGCAGTATAATGCCTTCAAGGCGTTTTAACTCCCAGTGAGTCCATATAAATAACAAAAGCAACAGGCTGACAAATACCACGAACGGAGTTATAAAGAAAATATCTTTTTGTGTAATATCTAGTGGCAGTAAAAGACCAGAAACGCCAAATACTAAAAATATATTTGTTATGTTTGACCCAATAACGTTTCCGAGTGCTATATGTCCATAACCTTTTTTTGCAGAACTGATGGTCACCATCAATTCCGGGAGTGAAGTACCCACCGCGACAAGGCTGATTCCTACCAATGTATCAGGAACATTGAGTACCTGTGCAAAAAATATCGATTCTCCTATAAAGTATCGGGCACCAATAACAACAGCCCCTATACTAATAACCAAGATTAAGATATCTTTAACCAAAGTATAATTGTCTTTTAAATCCAACTTATTATCTGTGCTTTTATCAGTAAAATTATTAAAACCATTATCTACTTTTTCTTTTAGACTTTGCAGGTATTTGAATTTGACAAAATAACTTATAAATTCCTTAAAGTATGAATCTTTCATTGACAAATGCATACGTGCCTCATCAATCAGGAAAATGATATATGCTGTGTATAAAAGCAGGAAAATCAAAGAGTCAATTCTTGAGATTGTATTATTAAGAGATAATATGAAAAAAAGCAAGGTTGCAAAAAGCATAATGTAGCCGTCTCTTTTAAGCATCTGAGTTTCGGTTTTTATGCTTGATATGAGTGCTGCACAGCCTACAATAAGGCATATATTTGCAATATTAGATCCCAATATATTCCCAATAACTATACCATTGGCTTGGTTTAGCGAAGCAGTGGTGGATGATGCCAGTTCTGGAAGAGAAGTCCCTACTGATACAATTGTAAGTCCGATGACAAATTTTGAAACTCCTAATTTTTCTGCTATTGATGAACTTGATTCTACAAAAAAATCAGAACCTTTTACCAGCAAGGTTAACCCGACTAAAAATATAATGAAATTCTCGATCATATACGACCTGACAACATTCGGTAAATTAGTTAAAAGGTTTTTTGAACAATATTTTAAAACGAAACGTAAATAATTTGTCTTAATTTATTAAGTATTTAAGTATTTAAGTATTTAAGTATTTAAGTATTTGTTTTTGTAATATAGATATATGCAAAGGTTTATATAGGTTAAATGTATAATAGAGTTGCTTGAAGATAAAGACTGTTTGATTAAATATATAGGTATTAGGTAATGTTTTATTAACTGCATTTACTGTTTTCCCGTTATGTAATCCATCCTGTTTATGTCTTTTAGCGTTAATACAAGGATGTGAAAATTTTGTTTGATAGAGATGACTCAGCTCCAGTTCGGTCTGGAGAAAGATACGATGTAAAAATTGAAAATATTGCAAGTAAAGGCGATGGCATTGCTAGAATCAATGGCTTTGTAATCTTTGTACCTGACACTTCTGTTGGCGATGAAGTTACAATTACAGTTAACAAGGTACTGGAAAAATTCGCATTTGGCGAAGTAGCCCAATAATCTCAATTTTTTGATAACTAACACAGAATGTTTATATAAACATTCTTTTTTTATTTAAGATTTTTAACAACATATTATCCACAAAACAATTTATAAAGTGCTATTGTGGATTGTTAAATCCAATAAATGTTCTTATCATAGTGATTCTTTTTATCATTTTACTGGTTTTTATAGACACCTGAAAATTCAATCACCTGGTTTTTGCAAATTATGTACATGAATTCATTTATTATGCACATTTATTATTGATTTATGTTTTAATGTTTGGACATAGGTTATATCTATATGTCTATTGATATATACAGAGTGGAGATATAAAAATTGAGTTATAAAATCTCCTTGAAAAACGGAAAAACGGATGTTTAAGACTATACCCTCATAGTCTGATACCCACCTCATGAAACAGGGTATAGACCCTGTTTTTGGCCATACTTTTTTTGGTGGAGGTTTCCTGCATTTTGGTTATATGTTTTTATATCGTTACCTCTCCAATTATTCCACAATTTGCTTATTGTTAGAAATTTTCAAAAAGACAATATCTACAAATGAATTCTTTACTTCCATCGCTGTACTTAACATAAAGTATTGCATATTTTTTACGACACCATTCACAAAACTCGTCTTCCATTTCTGTAATAATATCTCTTTCAACCAAGTTTTTACTATCTCTTAATTCGGTTTTATTTGTTACATCTATGGAACTGGATGATTTTTCTTTCTCTATATCTCTGTTTAATCTCACTATAAAATTTGCAATATCGCTGAGATCTTCAGAATCAAATCCTGTACTTTGAATCATTCCAGACTCAGAAGGCATGAAAATGTATTCTTCTTTGGTATCTGCATAGTAGATGTCTCCAAGGGATTTGTCTTCAATTCCCAACACATAGTAATGATTTTCATCATTTTCTGATTTTTTAATTGTTTCTACTCCCATGTCGACCACTTATTCTATCATATTTTATACTATTTTATCTTTTTTTAATTCTTGTTTTTGTTCGGTATTTTTTATATTAGAGACATTTTTCTATGCTGTTTAATAAAAGGCGGAAAATATTAATATATAAAAAACTTTTTACTTTTTGTAAAAATGTAGCAATGTATAAATTTCGCAATGTATAAATATCAGAATTAATAATGTTATATTTGGGGTTTAAATATGGAAAAATTGACACAGTCACCCTATGTCTATGCTTACCCTGACAACAATAGTGAAAAACTAAATATTGAAATAAAATTGCCAGGAGTAAAAAAGGAAAACATCAACCTGAAACTTGAAGAAGACAGGTTTTCAGTAAACGCGAGAAATAAAAACAAGGAATATGTAGGAACATATTCAACATCTTATTTAATAGACCCAGATAGGGCAGTTACAAAATATTCCAATAATAAACTCTACGTAATTGCTCCGATGTGGATGTAAAAAGATGATAATTATATGCGTTTATAATAAGGGGGGAGTATAAAATCAGGATATAAATCTTGATTAAAAACGGTATTACAAAATTGAACAGATTTTAAAAATTAATTTCTGTTTTTTATTTATTATTTTTTCTTTTAAAATTCCAGATTTTTGAGTAATTAAGCTAAGTAACAAATAACCTAATATTAATTTCCAAAAGAATATATTTATTTGGTTTTTATTATTCTGATATTGGATATTTAAAGTCTATAATATCATCTTTTACGGATGGTTTTAATCAGGGGGTATAGTATTTGAAAATTTATCAAAGAATAATATGTTTATCAATAGTATTTCTGGCAATGATATTTGCTATTTCAGGTTTGGCGAGTGCACAAAATGGTGAATGTCCGGATTGTACTGATTTAGCACAGTGTAGTGATGTTCCATGTGTAAGAGATTTAATAGCAGGGCAACAATATGATTCAGGAGATGTGGTGGTATGGAACAATGAATCACATATTTTTGTCAAGTACGATACAAGAGATAACTGGTGTCTGGAAGAAACTCAAGTAAGTGTTACTACATCACTGAACGATGTTCCTCAAACAAATAGTGGTACTCCTAAACCGGGACAGTTTGGTTACAGGAATGATTCACATGGCTGTATTGATAATTATACATACGAGATACCATTAAATGATATATCGTTGAATGATTGTGATACTGTCTATATATTAACCCATGCTAACGTAAGCAAATTAGATGCCAATGGCGACCAGTTTGAAACTGCGTGGGGAGAGGGCGAAGATTTTGGAGGTAATAGATGGGCATACTATTTCTGTTATACTATAGCACCAAGCGCTTCAATAGGTGATCACGTCTGGGAGGATGAAAATGAAGATGGTATCCAAAATGATGGAAATGCAGGTATACCTGGATTAGAGGTTGAATTGTATGATTGTGACACAGAAACAATAATAGCAAACACTACCACCAACATATCTGGCTTTTACAGTTTTACATATCTTCCACCGGGTAATTATTCTGTCAATTTCACGGCACCCTTAGGATTTGAATTTACTTCGCAGAATGCAGGTAATGATGAACTGGATAGTGACGTCAATAATGTAACCGGTAATACGTCATGTATCATGTTGGATAAAGGTGAAAATAATGATACAATAGATGCAGGATTATATGATGTTGAACTACAGGGGGATAACGCAGCAATCGGTGACCGCGTTTGGGAAGACCTCAATGGTGACGGGATAGAGTGTTGCGGTGAGCCTGGTATAGAAAATGTAACCGTGGGACTCTACTACTGTAATGGAACAAAAATAGCTGAAAATGAAACAGACTCTGAAGGATTTTACCAATTTACAGGTCTAAACCCTGATGAACAATATTATATCAGTTTCACTTTACCTTCAGGTTATGAATTTACAAAACAGAATGTAGGGATTGATGAATCCGAGGAAAGTGATGCTAATGTCTTAACAGGCAACACTTCATGTATAACACTGAATTCAGGAGAATATAATCATACCATAGATGCGGGAATGTATCAGCCGGCATCAATTGGTGATTTTGTCTGGGAGGATATAAATGGAGATGGAATCCAGAACAATGGAGAGACAGGTATATCTGAAGTAGAGGTCAGTCTGTATAATTGCAGTGATAGCTCTTTAATAACAAACACAACAACCAATCAAACGGGTTACTACAATTTCACAGGGCTGGCACCGGGAGAATATTATATAGGTTTCACAGCTCCTTTAGGATATGAATTTACAACAATGGGTGACGGTGAATATTTTGAAGACAGCGATGCTAACCCATCAGGAAATACCAGTTGTGTGGCTTTAACATCGGGAAAGACCGATAACACTATAGATTCTGGATTGTATCGACCTGCAACCATCAGTAATTTTGTCTGGAATGACACAAATGGTAATGGTATCCAAGATCCGGATGAACCCGGAATTGAAGGTATAGAAATTAGAATCTATACTTCTGATGGAATATATCTAACCAATACAACAACGAATGGTTCAGGATTCTATAAATTCTTGGTCTCTCCGGGAAGCTATTATCTCAACTTTGAAAAACCAGAAGGTTATGAATTTTCACCCCAATACAGTGGTAATATCCACAATGATAGTGATGTAAATAACACCGGTAACACATCAACTATTACACTACTGTCGGGTGAAATCAATGATACAATAGATGTAGGAATCTTTACACCTTCTCCAAACATAAGTATTGAAAAGTACACTAATGGAAAGGATGCTGATAATCCAAGGGGTCCATCCATACAGATATCAAATCAGGTAAAATGGACATACAATGTTACAAACACCGGTAACGTGAATCTTACTAATGTTGCTGTTACTGATACTAAAATTGGAAACATCTGTACAATAGCAACCCTTAATGTATCGGAATCTGTGACCTGTTCTGCTACAGGAACAGCAAAGATAGGACAGTACAGCAATTATGGTAATGTTACTGCCATGTATGAAGAAACACAGGTAAACGACAATGACCCGAGCCATTACTTTGGATATGACCATTGGGCAGGCGTTCCTACTGCCAACCCGATGTTGCTTGTAGGTGTACTTGGAATTGCAATGCTGTTGTTTATAAAAAGAGAACAGAATAAAAAATAAGTTGAAAAAGGGCAGAGGTTTTTTGTCCTTTCTTTTTTATTTGGAGCCTACAATAAGGGCAACATATCTTTTATGATAATTTTCGGAATCGCTTTTGTTGGTTTTCTGTAGCCATTTTTGGCTGGAATGTATAGGGTGGTCACCGCATATAATAAACAGAGTATTGCTCTCAGCTTTTGAATAAATCATACCTATGTATTCATCAATACGTAGGGCTGAATATTTTATATCATCCCACGATTCAGACCTGTGAGCAAACCTATCTATAGACCTTAGGTGTACTGCCATTATATCAGGATTTGATTCCAGCGCTTTTTTTGTGTTTTCAGCAATGTATTTGTCATATTCGATGATATCATCTGAATCCGGTACTCCGAATATCCGGTCAATTCGGTTTAACAGACTTTCGGCACCTTGAGTTTCGATAACAATTCCGGATTTAAGACCGTTATCATGTGCCCATTCCATTATAGTTTTAATTTTAGGATTCGATTCATTTTTAGCACGTTCTTTATAAATATCATCAGTATAATACAGATGATGTTCTTCTGGATAATAACCTGTAAATATTGATGCAATAGCCGGGGTTGTATGGTCTGCAGTGGATTTGCATTTAAGAACCATTCCAGAATCGGCAATTTTTTTCATATTAGACATTGATCTCGTCAAATGCTGATACAGTGCAAATCCTAGACTGTCAATAATTATCAAAACTACCTTTTTTGTATTGTTTTTTTGGGCATAATCTGTAATCTGTGTTAGAACACGACCACTGGGTTTGACCATGTTTATGTTAAGTATTTCAGAAATAGTGGGGGCAATATCAACAAGGCTACATTGTTTATCCGAATCCATACATGAAAATATTTGATTATCATTCTATTTACTATTATTCTATTTTCATATCCGCTATTGTTTAATATTATTAATTCATTATTATTCTGTATAATATGAGGAGTTCTAATGCCAGTAATGGGTATTATCGCCTGCAGAATGTTTGAGGATGAAATCGTTCATGTGATAGAGAATGATTCATCCATAGATGATGTTATTATTGTAAAAAATAAAAATATTGATGGATTAACTGGTAAACTCGATGATATAGGACATCCCTATACACTATCATCATTTGAGGATATGGTAAAATACCTTGCAAATATTGATAACAATAACAGGTATTATATTGTTGTAAACATACTTGAATTTGGGCTTCATGTAAATCCTTCCGACCTTAAAAATGAGGTGTATAAAAAAGTAGATGAGGTGTCTCAGTTTTTGGATGGTATCCTTGTGTTCTACGGGCTTTGTGGCAATGTGCTTGGCAACATAGAGGAGGATTTCAAAGATAAAACCTGTAGTGTACGTATATTAAAAGAAAATAACGGTGAAGTTGTGGATGATTGTATAGGTGCAGTATTAGGGGGTAGGAACGAGTATTTCAAAGCCCTAACAAGTTCAAGGGGTGTAGGAACATTCTTCCTGACACCAATGTGGGCTTCCAACTGGAAGGAGATGATTAAGGACGCAGGCTTTACCAGTGATCCATATGACCATGAGATGGCAAAGTTTGCTTTCGATTATGCTGGTTATAAAAGAGTGGGTAAAATTGAAACAGGATTAAATTATGAAAAGGATTTTCAAGACAGAGTTGATGAATTCGCAGAAGCGTTTAATTTTGATATTGTAAGTTTTCATGGTGACTTAAGGTTGATTGAAAACTGTTACGAAAAAACAAAATCTGATATCATGAAATGCTAACTTTGATTGTTTATAAACATTGATATATGGGAATCCTAATAATTATTATATTGTTTAAAATCAAACCACATCAAATTAATGGATTCAAAGTATTCCATGTTTCAAATTAATTAAAAGGAGTCTTTAATATGCAATATAGCCTTGGAGTAGATGCAGGGGGAACCTACACTGATTCAGTGATTTTGAGAAATACAGACGGAGCAGTTGTAAGTGCAAATAAAGCATTGACAACCTATCCTGACCTTCTGGAAGGTATAAAAAATTCCATCGATGGACTTGACCAATCTTATCTGGAAGACATTAACATCGTTTCGGTTTCCACTACATTGGCTACTAACACCATACTTGAAAAGACCGGTTATCCTGTCGGTTTGATACTGATAGGAAATTATGATGTGCCGGCAAATACTGATATAGATTATTATACAGTAGTACAGGGAGGACACGATACCAAGGGATTGGAAGTTGCAACACTGGATGAAGAAAAAGTTGAAGAGTTTGTAAATAAGGTTAAAGATAAAGTTTCAGCATTTGCGATATCATCTTATTTTAGTGTCAGGAACCCCGATCATGAATTACGGATAAAGGAAATTGTTAATAATCTGACTGATTATTCGGTTGTCTGCGGGCATGAACTGTCCCAGGACCTTGGTGCCTATGAGAGGGGAGTTACAGCCTACTTAAACGCCCAGCTAATTCCGATAGCTAACCGTTTCATCCAGTCCATAATTTCAGAAACCGAGAGAAGAGGTATAGATGCAAGATTATTGATGCTTAAATGTGATGGCTCTGTGGTAGGAATTAATGAAGCACTTGAGAAACCTATCGAATCCATTTTCTCAGGACCTGCAGCCAGTCTTGTAGGTGCAGCATATCTTGAAAACCTTGACAGCTGTGCAGTTATTGACCTTGGTGGTACAAGTACAGATGTCTCTCTGATGGAGAATGGTCTTCCCGAATTGACAGAAACCGGTGCAGTAGTAGGTGGCTGGCAGACCAAGGTAAAAGCTTTGCGTATGGAAACATCCGCTATGGGAGGAGACAGTCACATATGGGTGCGAAACCAGAATGTAAACATCGGACCAAGACGGGTTATTCCGTTGTGTGTGGCTGCAGAAAAATATCCAGGATTTATAGATAAATTGAAAAAAGCAAGGGTTCCTTCAAGGAGACAGTTAACCGAGAATATTCAGCCTACTAAATTCTATATAAAAACAGGGGAAGAACCCATCAATTTGAGTGATGCTGAACAGAGAATCCTTGAGAGAATCGAGAAAAGCGAGCCTGCATCTCTTAATGAAATCTTCTGGGAGAGCTCGGCGTCTGATATGTATCTAAACATCTTGGTTCAGAAACGTTTGGTTCAGGCTGTTGGATTTACACCGACTGATGCACTTCATGTTTTGGGTGAATACGAAGACTGGAACGTCAATGCGTCGAATATGGGTGCGGCTATGTTGACTAAATTTACAAACAACATGGGTGTTGAAGAACTGTGTAACCATGTTAAAAATGAAGTTACACTGAATATGTCTCTGAACCTAATGTCCTATGTCCTTAAAGGTGTTGATAAACAAGAAATAGATAAAATCCTTCGTGGAGATTACCTGACACATTTCAAACTCGATGTACCCGTTGTGCTTATAGGAGCGCCGTCGAGGGTATATCAGGATAAAATTACTAACATAATCGATGCAGATGTACGTTTGCCTTCATATGCAGAAGTAGGTAACGCTGTGGGTGCTCTTGTCGGTAAAGGAATCAAAAGAATAGAAATCATGTTAAAATCTGTATACAGTAAAAGTAAAAAGCGTATTGTGGTATTCTATCCTGGAGGTAGAGAAGAGTTCCCACTTTATGAAGATGCATTTGAATATGCTAAAAACCTTGGTCACAGAATGATGATGGATTATATGACCGAAGCGGGTCTGGATAAAGGAAACGTTAAAGTAGATATGCATAGAAATGATATAACTATACATGAAGGGACAGGGATACCGGTAGAAACCAATCTGGTTTTTATAGGAATCGGGATGCCAAAAACTAAAAAAGAAATTGAACACTGATTCATTCTTTTTTTATTTTACCAGAGGTAATACAATAATGCCAGTACTAAGTTTTATAGCCTGCAGGATATTTGAAAATGAGATAGTTTATCTTATTAAAAACGACTCTGCAATTGATGAGGTAATAGTTGTTGAAAGTGAGGACAGCAAGAATTTGCAGAGTAAATTGGATTATGAAGCTTGTTCTTATAGGGTTTTACCCATAAATGAACTCCCTCAAAATGTGGAACAAAAAAATAACAAATTTACGCTTATAGTTGACCTGCTTGAATTCGCTCTTGATGCATCTCCTGAAAAACTCAAAAACGGGGTTTATAAGGAAATAGAAACCATGTCTGAATACGTTGATGGAGTCCTCATTTTTTACGGGTTGTGCGGAAACGTGCTGGGACAGGTTGAAAGCGATTTTAGTGATTACCCATGTTATGTAGGTATTTTAAAGGATGAAAAAGGGGAAATAATGGATGATTGTATCGCCGCTTCCCTTGGTAGCAGAGAAACCTATCTGGATGCAATTATGGGCTGTAGGGGCGAAGGTATCTATTTTCTAACTCCCATGCAGGCTAAATACTGGAAAGATATGTTAAAGATTGCAGGAATCACACCAGACCCTGACAACATTGAGATGACAAAATATGTTTTCGATTATTCAGGGTACAAGAAAGTAGCCAAAGTTGATACAGGACTTGATTACGACAGGGATTTTGAGGACAAGGTAAGTGAATTTTCCCGGTTGTTCGAACTTGATGTAGTAGAAATGAACGCAGACCTCGGGCTTATTGAAAAATGTTATCAGAATGCTAAAGACCATATAGGTGTAACTCAATCAGGTTAAATTATAATCTCTAACTATTTCCCCACTATTTAAATACCTCTTTTTACCTATATTGGATTCATGGTGGTCTTTAGAAGTGGAGCCTATACGTTAAAAACAAGACCTGACATAATAGAGACTGAAAAAGAATTCAGGGATAATCTGGATTTATCTCAAATAAATGGTGTACTCTTTAATGTACTTGCACTTAAAAATTCTTCAGTACTTGCTGAATACGATGCCATGATGTGGAAGGAAAATCAGGTCTGGTTTGTTGAGTATAAGGATTCAGTAGGCGCAGTAAAACGCATGAACGCCAAAAGGGCACAGCAGGTTTCGGATACTTCAAGAAATCTTGCCCGCATATTCGGGTTTGCGGAATACAATTTTACAATTGTTGTAAACGGGCTGGAAGAAGAAACGGTAAAAGGTGGAGCTACAGTTCTTCCTCTGGACAAACTAAATGGTTTTGAACCGGATTATTATTCTGCCTATGTAGAACTGGATTACATTAATAAACTGCTGGAAAAGTACAGTAGAAATGATTATCAATCTGAAGTATCAGGTGAGAAAGTTATTTCAGACCTTAATAAATTGAAAAATATGATTGAGCAAAACATCTGACACAAAGGATATCATTATGACACTTAAAGGAAAATCCTATGCACTCGGTGCAGGTACTATTATAAACGCTATTGCCACACTAAAGGGTTCTGCTTTTGGAGTGGATTTAAAGACTTTTGTAGATGTTGAGTTGTCAGAGGATAGCGGGGTTATACATGGTGAAATTGATGGTAATCCCTATGCAGATACCACATTGATTGAACGGTCAGTAGAACTGGTTCTTAAACATTACGGACTTGAATACGGTGGGACTGTATCTACAAGGAGTGAAATACCGCTTGCCAGCGGGTTGAAAAGTAGTAGTGCGGCTGCGAATGCAACAGTTCTTGCTACACTTGATGCAATCGGTGAAAGAATGGATTCCCTTGATGCGGTCAGAACAGGAGTTCAGGCTGCAATGGATGCAGGAGTCACCGTCACAGGCGCATTTGATGATGCATGTGCATCGTTTCTGGGAGGCATTGTTGTAACAGACAATGAGAATTTAGAGCTTGTTAAAAGAACCGAATGTGATAAAGATGTCCTTATATTTGCACCGGATGAGAAAGGTTTTAGTTCACAGACCAATGTTTCCCGCTCAAAATTGATTGCTGACTGGGTTGATATCGCCTATGATCTCGCACTTGATGGATATTATAGTCGAGCAATGACACTGAACGGTTTTATGTATTGCGGAGCTCTTGGTTTTGATACCGAACTTATGATGCGGGCTCTTGAGGTAGGTGTGGAAGGTGTCAGTCTGTCAGGCACAGGTCCTGCATTTACTGCTCTGGTTGAAAAAGGCAAGGTAAATGAACTCAAAAAATCATGGGAAAATTGTAACATATGTGGAAATGTGATAAAAACAAAAATCAATAATTCAGGTGCATTCCGGGAATGAGATTTAAATTTGTAAAATCCAAACTTTAATAAATATATTTATATAATAATAAATATTTCTTATTAACGACCCAAGTTTCCTGCGAAATTCAAATATATCTAAAAATTTTAAGTTGATACCATGGAAAGGGATTATAACTCTATAGTAGTAGGCGCAGGTATTAGCGGACTTTTAAGTGCGCTTGTGTTGTCAAAACACGGCCATAGAGTACTTGTTATCGAAAAAGAGCAGGAAGTTGGAGGTAATTGTAACAGTTATGAGGTTGACGGTTTTCAGGTTGATACAGGAGTTCATGCAATTACGCATCTTTGTGTAGGTCCACTGAAAATGTTGATGGATAATTATTTTAACTATCTCCCTGTTTTTGAGTCCTACGGACATTACTATGTAAGGTACAAAAATCGCCTAGTAAAATTTCCGTCTAATTTAAAAGAATTTGCAAGATTTGATGTTTTTCCAAAAAGGGACAGAGTAGCTATTTCACAGTCATTGACAAGGTCACTGACACAATTTACGTTCGGTTCTGACCTGTCAAAAACACCTGTTTATAATGCAGTTCCAAAAACGATTTCAAAGGATTGTTACGAATTTATAGATACGGTTAGTTATTTTTTATCTGGTAAATCGATGTATGAAACCCCTGTAGAAAGGGTACTTATGGGTAGTGATTTTGTCTGTGACAGCACAATTAAGGAAGAAATTGAACAGAGTTTGAATCATATCTCAGAAGATTCAAATAATGATAAAAAAGATAGAAATTCTCTTTTACCCAGTAATGTCGATATTCCCTTCCAGTTTAATAGGGAGGGTGTGCCGTTTTTGTTTGGTTCATTAAATCTTCTTGATTCAATAAGTTCTCTTAGTAAACTGGCAACCAACAACGTTAATTTCTGTCAAGGATATCCTAGAGGCGGATTGAAAAGTATTTTGAATTCGGTTTTATATTCGTTTCCTGATAATGTAGATATCATTACCGGTGAAGAAGTTAGTACTATTTTTACAGGAAATAATGTTGTAGAAGGAGTAGAAACAGCAAATGGTAATGTGTACCGTTCTGATGTTGTTGTATATACTGGAATGTGCAGGGATTTACCCAGAACAATTGATAATCTTCCATCAAGATATAAATCAAAACTTGAAAATATCAAAATTTCTAAAAGCCTTACGATATGGCTTGGTCTTTCCCAAAAAATGGATGAATTGAATTATTGTGGTTCTGAAGTATGGTTTAAAAATAAACCATACTGGGCGATGCCTACAAGCAATTATGATTCAAGTTTTGCTCCTAAGGGTAAGCAGGTTGTTGGTTTTTCGTTTATAATGGATGAATACAGCGATACGAAAAGTAATATCGAAAATGCATATAAAACCATATATAATGCTATACCGGGTATTGAAAATTACGTAGAAATGAAACATGAACAGATAACAATACCTGAAAAAGCAGCCATAACCACAAACGGTAATTTTGCAGATATTAAAACACCGATTAAAAACCTTTATCTTGCTGGAACTGATACCGACAGGAGGTCTATGGGGATAACCCGTGCAGCGTATTCGGTAGTCGAATTGCTTAAAACTTTGGGTGATGATGGTCACCTGAGTTGAATAATCATTATAGGTTACAATAACAGAAATTATAAATTAAAAGAAATTACTAACTGGCTTATTAATACAAATGGATTTTACATTTTAAAACATACAAACCCAACGGTTGCATTACAGATGACAACAATTGAAGAAACAAGGGCACAAATCCAGCAGATTGACAGTGAAATACTTGAACTTATTAAAAAACGTGTTGACCTGGCAGAAAAAGTACTGGATGCAAAAAGAAAAGAAAACCTATCCATAAATGATGAAGAACAGAATCAGGTGGTCATTAATCGGGCTATAGATGAGGCAACAGAACTCAACCTTGATACAGCGGCTATAAAAAAAATATATGAAACCCTTATCCAGATGAGTATTGACAAACAGTATGAACTAAGTGGTAACGGAAACCTGCCCTGATATATTAAAAAACTGTTTTTGAAGGAGAAATACAATGGTAGATGTAGCAATAATTTCTGGTTCTGAATCAGATAAAGAGATAGCAGAAAAATCGACAAAGGTTCTTGATGATACTGGATACAGTTATGACGTACAGGTCATTTCAGCACATCGAAACCCTGATGAACTGGATGATTACGTAACATCAAGTGATGCAAAAGTATTCATAACAATCGCCGGGCTTTCTGCAGCACTTCCGGGTGTTGTAGCATCCAAGACAGAAAAACCGGTGATTGGTGTTCCGGTAAATGCCAAACTTGGAGGGCTGGATGCACTACTCTCTACTGCACAGATGCCGCCGGGTGTACCAGTAGCAACAGTGGGTATTGATAACGGGAAAAACGCAGCAAATCTTGCAATACGTATTCTGAATATGTTAAAATAACAAAAGGAAGTAATAAAGAGTCTTCCTTTTTCTATTGCTTTTATTTTGTCCACGCTTTTTTCTGGGTTATAACATCATTGGCGAATTGTTTCGCTTTTTGTACCATTGTTTCATCGGGTTGACCTTTACCCTTGGAAACCAGTTCTGCAAATTGCTGCATCTGAGGATCATCCGAGTTTTGTAGCATATCCATTATTTCTTTTGATACCTCTCCCTGACACTGGAATACATCAATTATATTGGCATCTTTTGCTGCTTCTTTAGATTTTGAAACCCAGTCTGAAACCTGGTCAAAGTCACTGGGTGCACCATGTGTTATAAACAGTGCAATGTCTTTGCCATTGGTATTATTGTTCAGGAAATTTTTGACCTCATCAGGTGCATTGAACTGATGTATGGGAAAACCAATAAAAGCAAGGTCATATCCTTCAAGACTGTCAACCTCATTTATATATTTGATATCTTTATCCTCATCTACTGCTTCATAAATAGCATCGGCTATTTTTTTTGTATTACCTGTCTGTGTCATATAAGTAACTAAAACTTTCATGTAATTCCCCCTGTCAGGATATTTTCCTGTAGTTTATTATATAGTGTTGCAACTGTTTTATACTTTTTTACAATAGTGGGGCAACAGGGGTACGTGAAAGCCAACGACTTCACTCATGCTCTTAAACTCCGTTTAATGAGGGATGAATCGTACCCCGCTGATGTCTGATCAACTCTAGATTTTATGGTATAATCGCTAGCAGTAGATAAAATTTATATAGTTTCAAAACTTATAAACAGTATCAAGGGAATGGTTGGAGTTGATGGTCCGTAAAGAAGGTCAGAACTGCAGGAATCTTAGATTCAAGATACATCCTACTCCTGAACAGGAGAGAAGGCTGGATGATACACCGGAATACTGCAGGTTAATCTGGAACCATCTTCTATCAATTCAAGTTGATTTATATGAAAGATTCGGTCTGTCGGTAAAGAGATCATCTCTGGAAAAACACCTGAAAAATCTGGACTATCCAATACATTCTTCGGTAAGACTGGATGTATTCCAGCGATTATGTTTTGTCTTTGACAAGTTCTTCGATGATATCAAGAATGGTAGACTGAAAAATACAAAACGTAAAAAAGTGAAGTTCGTTAAGAGAAAAGATGTTCCATGTGGAAACAATTCATCCGGATTCATCAAATACGATGGAATTCTCCCGAAAGGTCATCCCAAGTTCAAGAGTAAAGAAGATCTCAGTAGTTTCAGATACAAACAGCATGGAAATGGATGGTACCTAGATGGGAACTGGTTATATCTATCCAAGATAACTAATAAATCGAATCCCATCAAGATTAACATTGATAGATTGTCGGATGGCGAACTGAAGACCTGTACTCTCAAAAAAGAGGGGATACAATGGTTCGCCTATCTAACTGTAGAACTACCGGATAATCCTACTCCTTCTACACCAGAAAACGCTGTTGGTATCGATTTGGGATTGAAATCATTCATAACAACATCAGACGATGATTTTGTTGAACCACCGAAAATCCTCAGGAAAGCTGAGAAAAGGCTTGCTAAAGAACAGCAAAAATTGTCGAGAATGGAGTTCAGATCCAGGAATTATAACAAGCAGAAACAATTAGTGAACAGAATTCACAGGAAAGTCGCTGCTGCAAGAAACCATTTCTCGCATTGTCTGAGCAAAGTATTGGTGGATAAATACAACCTGATTGTGTTCGAGGACCTGAAAATAAAAAATCTTGTTAAAAACAATAAACTGGCCAAATCCATTTCAGATGTAGGCTGGAACAAGCTGGTTCAGCATACTGTTTATAAAGTTGCTGAGAAAGGAAAAATAGTAGACAAGGTAAATCCCAACAACACTACTCAAGTCTGTTTTCATTGTGGAACCAAGAGAAAAGAGAAACTGAAATTGGAAGACAGAACGTTCTACTGCGGTAACTGTGGATTAGAAATTGGCAGAGACCTCAATGCTGCAGTCAACATATTGACAAAATCATCATACTATAATCCATCAATGATGCATACCGTAGGGCTCGCGGGAATCAACGGCTGTGGAGATGGTACCTCTACGACCGGTCACGGTATCAGTTCGCAAGTACCGTCCATGAATCAGCAAATGCTCACCCCGTCAAAGGTTGAGGCTCTCATGGTTCAATAGAACCCACAAGTTTACACTACTCGTGGGAGAGCGGTCAGAACCAGTCGAACATAGTTGTTTATATATTAAGTTGAAAAAAGGGATTGTGAAACTATCTTTCTAATATTAAGCTCCAACCCTTTGGCTGTTTATTATTGTATAAGATTTTTATACTTTCAGGAAGTAATTTTTAAACATGG
>NZ_JAHENT010000103.1 GCF_018609725.1 Methanohalobium sp.
CACAATTACAGCAGTCCTGAGAGGTATAGGATTCATCAATTTCTATTATCCTTTTGCCTATTCTTTGTGATTTATAGGCTTCTTAAATCGCAGATTTAAGAATAACTCTAAATCTTTGATTTAGAGTGTCAGAAATTGAGCAAATCGTCCGATATGACCTGAATTGTGAGTACTGCGGTGTGTACTTTTATCGGATTTTTTTGTCCCCTTTCTCGCTCGATGCCGTCAGTTTGGCTGACAAATCACCGATTATTATCACTTTTGCATCAGTATTGTCAACAATGTTCCTCGTCTCCTTGTGCAGGAAGTCTTTTAGCTGGTTAGAGGATTTCTGTTTCATCCTGTTCAGGTTGCGCTTCAACCTGTAATTTCTTACTGTATCTCTTGCAGAGGTCTAATCTGGATTGTATCTGCTGAATATTAGGCTGCCAGTATTTATCAGGTCATTTGTTAATTATTTCACTAAGATTCCCGTCAGAATCGACCATGGTATGTTTGCTGACTCCAATATCCATTGCCAGATACTTATCATTGTGTTTGAAATCCAGACAGGGTATATTGTATGTAATACTGAGATAATACCCACCATATTTTTCGGGTGGATTTCGATTTGTTTAATTTAGTCAGCTATTCTTAGAATCCTGTCATAAACGATTTTAGCAGGCAAACCAAACTTCAGTTCAGTTTCTGATGGGTAATTATGTGAAAAACTGATGAAAACTTCATCATCTTCAGTATATTCAGGCTCGCTTTTACTATACAGATGATTGGTAGTATCGATACTTTTATAGGTTATAGTATTACCTTTAGAATCAGTAATTTCAAATCCTGATTGGTTGTAGGTCATTGTGAAGAAATAGTCTTTACCTCTAAATTTAGGCGGTTTTGCGTTTTCCTCACCATTTTTTCTCAAAGAGAAGAACGATTTGTAGTTAGCATCGAGCTTTTTTAATACAGACTGCAACACCTTGGAGTAAACCCACTTATATTCTGGATACTGTTCCTTGGTTTGGGTAAATCGTTCTGCTGCTTACTGTAGCTTATCTTGATATTATTCTTATAAGCATCTTTGCGTTCAGCAAGTGCAAAATTGTACAGTAACCTGCATTTCTCGGATAGAATCCACAACAATTCTTCCTGTTGTGATGTGGGTATGATCCTTATCGGCAACGTCTGATACATAGCTTTTAATTTGTCCTGTTGATATTTGTAAGTTATTGACCGTTAGCGATTTTATAATAAAAAATATATTCATTAGACGCTCTCATCTCCCAGCTGTTGCAGGGAGATTTCACGCTCCAGAGTTAAAAACCTGTGCTGATTCTTTTTCTTAAGCCTTGACTGGTAAAATCTAATAGAACGTAAAAATCAGTTTTTCTAAATAAAGGCCAGAATGGAGCGCAGAATTACGTGGCGCATTCATTCCCGTTAGATTGCCAGGGTAGGAAATTGGATATTCTTTCGTTACCGCCGGTTCTTATTATCAAATCAACATTTGAGACTGAGGGATCTCAGGCTGGATACATATATTCAGAAATGGTTGATTCGTTTATGTCATCCAACTCAAAGTAGCCGTTTGATATTTTTTCTGGACATTTCCTTAACAGCCTGAACAATGTTCTGTCTCCCTCCATAGGCAAGAGCAACATTTAACTTAAAATTCTCATAATTGCATGTAGCGGTTTCAGCTTTTTCTATAGATTCTTGAAGGTGTAAGGATAACCGTTCAATGTCACCCTATTGCTCTTATTTTCATTCTGCGCTCATGAGTGCATTCATCATCTATGATTTCATTGAATTTGAGACTTATCAATTCAAACAGTTTTTCAGTTTCATGCTTTTGTCTGTTGAAATTTTCAGTAGAAAAAGCATAGATTGTCAATTCTTTTACACCGATTTCACATGACCATTCAATAATCTTTTCTGTAATATCTGAACCTTTCCTATGCCCGTAATAGCTATTTTTTCCTATATGCTGGGCAAATCTTCTGTTTCCATCCATTATAATAGCTATGTGTTCAGGTACTGGAAGGTTTTTTATTTACCTGTGTGAGAAGTTTTTCATGACTTTTGTAAATATAACTCCAGCATAGTATCAAGCGTGACGTCTTTTTGGTACAAATTATATTTGTGCAGGAATATAACGAGGTAAACGTAAAGGTAAACGTGTATGAGAAATCAATAATTTTCAATAACCGATCTGACAATTTCTCTGTAGTCTTCTTTGAGCATGTATACGTTATGATCACCGGTGACGTCAATACTTAGAATACCAAGTCTTGTATTCATGAGTCCCACCATGGCAGATACTCCTCGATAACTCACATCAAAATTATGGTTGCGGAGGTATTCATATACGTCACCGGTGGTGTATGCACCATCTTCTAAAAATAGTTTAAGTACTGCTTTACGTATTCCGGTACTATCGCGACTAAGATACTTGGTTAACCTTGATCTTACTCGCTCTTCTATCGTTTCCAGTACAAACACCTCTGAACCAATTATAGATTTTTTTACCTTATAAAACTATGGTAATTTAACCTGAGACTATTGAAACCATTAGGAATGCGAACAGTCTAACATCGTCTTTATTTATAAATTTTGGTATTTAAACTGGTATGGTTTCAACAATCAATCCGTTTTTTAATGGATACCTCTCAATTATTGTTGTGTTGCATCCTGTATTTTTCAATTTATCTGCAGTATCTTCAAGTATCCACCATGCAATCTCGATATCTGTGTTATTTATTTCATACATATCTTCAGGAACTTCAAATTCTTTCAACATATTTATGGTATTTTCCAATTTAGTGTTTTCAATTAAACCATATACAACAGTACCATCTTCTGTTATATCATCAAATGGGCGCGCTGTTTTTTCAGCAGTACGAATTAACCGCCTTTTAAATTGTACAGCATCTTTGTAGCTGGATGAACAAAAATGAATACTGGTATTCTGATAATTTTCAGCCAAATTTTTAGCCAGTTCTCTGGAGTTGGATGCAGCGTTTGATGTGTCATTACGAAGGCTATATGATTGTTTTTTCAATTCATTCGAATTGGTGTCTGTAAATTCAAGCTCGTTAAGGTTAAGGAACCCATCTGTATTCTGGATGAACTCTGCTATATATTCAGCGTTTTCTATTGCAGGTATTTCAATACCTGCATCCAGCCCTATATTCATAGCATTTTTGAAAGAATCTGGAAACTGTGACCTATCCAATGTATCCCATATCTCCTGTGGGGGATGGAACCTGATTTCATCAAGTCCGGCATTTTTGAGTCTTGTCAATGTGTCCTTATCCACAGCGATAGAGGTGTATAGATGAATATGATGACTTTCTCCGAATTCGGATTTTAAAAGGGATATATAGTATATTGTACGCTCGGGTTTATAAAGAGGTTCGCCACCTGTGATACCTGTACCGAGTGCATTCATCTGTAAAACTTCATTGGTAATGTCTTTGTCGGAATACACTATTGTTTCGTTTGCATAGACAGTATCTTCTTTGCGTTCTTCTGAAAGAGGGCAATAATAACAATTTCTTCCACATACACCAGTGACAAAAAGAACCATCTTGGCTCCCATTTGACAAATTCGGCATCCTTCAGATATATAGTTATAAAAGGAGTCTTCATCTCCTGATATTATATTTTTCATATTGGTTTCAATGTATTTATCAGATTTATATATAGTTTGACATTCATTATCGTATTATTGGTTATAATAGATTCATGAGAAATAGTTTAATTTTATACAATATCTATCTATAACGTATTGTTTGCAACAGATAATTTAGTAGTAATAGATAATGAAAGATGTAACCTGTGTAGGAATTCTGACTGCTCTCTTACGAGTAAACTCGTGAGGTTCTCTTGAACCTCGAGAGCCTCAACCTTTGACGGGGTTGAGCGTTTGCTGGTTCATAGACGGTACTTGCGAACTGATACCGGGACCAGTCGTAGAGGTACCATCTCCACAGCCGTTGATTCCCGCGAGCCCCACGGTATGCCTTAATACTGATTATACGTTTTAAAACTATATAAATTTTATCTGATGATAGCGATTTTTATGTTTATCATAAACTTATCAAACATCAACGGGGTTGTTTCATCAATCTTTAAACAACTTAAATCAAAGACTCTTTAAACTACAGTTTAAAGATATTGGTAAATTTCAATTTACCAAGTTTAAGTTTAACTCTAAATTTTCAATTTAGAGTGTTTTGATTTAAGGAGGCGGTTAGAAACCGTTGGCTTTCACGTACCCCTGTTGCCCC
>NZ_JAHENT010000104.1 GCF_018609725.1 Methanohalobium sp.
AGCGCATCATCGCGCTCCCGCTTCAGCCGCGCGATCTTTTCATCTTTTGTTTCTTCATTCATATCACTTCTCCATCATGGTTTTACGGCGCATTTCCTTACGGCGTTCTAATTCCTTACGCGCCCAATTTACGGCATCGCCACCTTTGCCCGCGTAAATCATCAGTTCGCCATCAGTCATTTTCGAAATCTTGGTGTTCATTTCAAGCCCTTTCATTCATGCCTAAGCGTAATATAAGGGGTATGTGGGGGTATGTCAAGCGTAGATGTTCATCTGCGCTAAAACATAATCTAGATGGCGTTGGGGTCGTTTGTCACTCACAAGATTGTCGTAGTTGGCCTTGTAAGTCTGATACCGATTGTTAATCTCGGCTTGCGCGGCTTGTACCGCTTCTTTCCGAGTCTTGTAAGTGGTGCCCCGCGCGTACCGATCCCCGGCCACGAAGCCATTCTTGGTGTTTACACCAATTCGCTTTTCCGAAGTCTCCACAACTTCGGTCTTTTTGAAAGAGACTCGCTGATCGTCAGTGAACACAATCAGAGGCTTGTACTCACCTTTGGACTTTCGAGCGTTGGCGGAAGCTTTTAGCATCATCTATCTCCTTATTACACTCACAATATAACAAGGCTTAGATAGGTTGTCAAGAGAAAAAATGGCGGGCCTGTTGGATACAGAACCCGCCGTCTGGTGTTTCAAATCGTTTGATTGTGGGTAAGCGAAACCCCATCGCATGTTTATACCTTTCCGACTACATTTTGAATCCTACAAAGATTCTAATCTGCGCCCATCCTCGGTGTTTGTAGCACCTTACACAATCAAACTTGGTGTGTCCTATTTATAATTAAATTAAAGGGTTACTAACTCCTTAACAAAAAAACTTGGAGTATCACCATTGAAACCACTACCAGAATTGAGACTTTTCACAACCGACTTTGCTTTCTCATAGTTACTGTGTTGAGAAATATATTGATCTGTATTCCTCTCGTAAATGCAATACATGCCATCATTCTTAAGAATTTCATAATTTTTACGTGCCATATCAATTTCCTTTTAGAATTTAAACCCTGCTACTTTATCTTTCTTCTCTGCATTCATTCCTTCACTAAACTTACTGTTATCCATCACGCTCTTATCTTCTTCGTTCGAAACTTCATTCTGTGCTGACTCCTCTACATCATACAGACGCATCTTAGCCTTATTCACACCTACAACAAACTTTCTAGGTCTTGTAATATCGCCCCAACGATTCTTTAACTGTTTGAACATAATCTGATTAAGCTTGATATGTTCTTCACTTTGAACCATCGCGAATACTGCATCGGCAGTATACGTGACACCAATCGACTCGGACGTATCTTCAAGACCCGGATCGGAATTAGTCATACCACCACGATTAAACTGTGTAGCAGTAACGATAGGTACGTTCTTCTCCACTCCCAATCCACGAAATTCTTCTGCAATAGCCTTAACATACGTGTTAGTGTTCACATTTGTACCAGCCTTAATACGAGAAGAAGTCATAATGTTAAGATAGTCAACATAAACAACATCGGGAACAAAGTTCTTCTTAAGTCTTAGTTCATTTAAACAATATCTAACATGATTGACATTCGCGGAAGCTGTAGGATATTCCTTTACAACTAGTTCACCTTGAGTCTTATTGCGTAGTGTGTTTACCTTCTTTTCAAATACCTTTTTCTGTAGCTTAGGTATATCGTCCATTTCACAATCCAAAAGATTAGCGTCAATTCTCTGTGTTACAGCTTCTTCCGACAACTCGGCAGTAATGTAAAGTACATTCTTACCGTCCATCAGATTAGAAGCTGCAAAGTGTGCCATCGCAAGAGACTTACCGACACCTGTACCAGCCATCAGAATAGTCAAAGACTTTCTGGATACACCGCCTTTAGTGATTCTATTCAGATAATCAATATCAAACGGAACTTTATCTTCTTGTTTACGATAGAATTCAAATCTATCTTCGGCATCATTAAAGTAATTGTGTCCAATATGATCATCAAATGTAACCGCAAGTGCATTCGAGAGAAGGTCTGGAATAGAGCCTTTATCACGCTTCTTATCTTTTCCATCATAGATTTGAATGGAATCCATAATCGCGTTGTAAACGGCCTTATCCTGACAGAAGTTTTCAGTCGTATCTAGAAGCCAATCTTGTGCCGCCTTCTCTGGTTCCTTGCGCGTATTCTCAATAGCTTTCTTGGTATCCTCGTATTCACCTTCTGTTAATTCATTATCATTCTCAATAGTATTTTCGATTGCTTCAAAAGACGGCAGATCGTTATACTTAGCAAAGAATTCACTATAATGCTTAAACAGAAGCTTCTCGGATGCATCGTGAAAGTATTCGGCCTTTAGGAATGGTAAAACTTTTCTTGCGTAATCTTCGTTGTGAAATAGATGTTTTAATACTATTTCTTCTGTTCTCATTCGGACTCGCTTTCTTGTGTATCAACATGATATTGAATCAACTCTGCTAGAATGTCTCCGGCAAGATTGCCGAATTCCTTGGAGTTTACATCATAACCATGTGGGTTGTCAATAACTTCATAATGAAAAGATAGTTCTACATTTTCATCCTTATCTAAATCCTCGACATTCTCTGGAATTTTAACCCAATTGTATTGATAGACTACATCGCGATATCTTTCATCTGTAACTAGAATTGCATGATGATTTTCATCGTTCTTTGATTCTACTAGCTTAAACATTCTCGTTATCCCCAAATTCTTCTTTTTGCTTTTCTTGCATTTCTCCTTGTTCTTCGTATGTGCTACCATAGAGATACTTCTTAGCTGCATATTCGTCCAGTTGGCGCATAACATCATCAGTGAAAAACCGCTCTGGATTCTTGTCAATGTGCTTTTTGAAGTGACTTGAACCATCGGGTAGTTCAATCTTAGTGGAAACCTTCTTGAATACGCCAGCTTCGCACGCTAGGTCAACTAGACCATGATAGGGATGAAGGCCCTTGTCATACGTTAGAAGTACCTCACAAGTCGAATTCTCGCGTGTAAGGCGACCTTTGCGGAGAGTACAGGTAATCACGTTACCAATCGTCGGGCCGCTTTGTCCATCCTTTTCCTTACGCTTGGATAGAAAAACGATGTTAGAGCAAGCAAAGTAAAGGCCCTTACCGCCGCCCATCACTTTAGGGCTGTAGGCTGACATACCCTCATAGGTGTGGTTTGTGACCACTAGAGGAATGCCAAGCTTGGCTAGACGTAGTGACAGTACGCGGAACGTACCACGCGCCAATTGCGCGCGCGTCATATCACGTGTATCATTACCCTCTTCAACATCACTAACTTCCTTACTAGTCGAAAGCATACCAAATGAATCCAGAAGGAAAAACATCTTCTTTCGTTCATCCTTTGGAATTGCTTCGTAGTTCTTAGAAATCTTGGTCGCTTGATGCCGGAATTCCTCTACTGTCATAACAGGAACGATCAACACTCGGCTAGTGTCAATGTTGCGTTCCTCTAGCATCATCTTAGAGATAGCACCTTCTGATTCGAAATAAACTGCTAGTCCATCTGGATTCTGATCTAGAAAATGCTTAACCTGACTTAGAGCAAAATAGGTCTTACCAGTTGCTTCTTCACCAGCAATCGCCATGATTTTGTTATCAGGCATACCATTGTAAATTGAACCTGATAGCATTCCATTGAATACGTATGATCCGGTATCAATATAACCCGTCACGTCGCCAGTATCAATACCTTCCGACGCTACAGACATATATTCGTTGTCAATGCCTTTTGAGATAGTCTTAAAAAAATTTGTCATGTTTTATTCCTTCAATAAGTTATAGATAGTATACTTTTGCAATCAGTGGGTGAGTTTCTTCATATACGATATCTTCAATAATATTCCAATCACCACCACCTAAACCTGCGCCCATCATAGGCATAGCGAATTCATTAATGCTCCGTCTTTCACATTCAATCTTGACTTCTTTCATACAATTACGAATCGCGTCATAATCTACATGAACGCCCGTTCTTCCATAATCATCCTGACTAATACAGTTACCAATCAATTTTTCTCCATTGTAACTGTGACTCCACAATACTTCACCTAGTCTCAGACCTCTATATTTGTAAACGTGTTGATAAACGTAGTATGTTTCCGGCCATCTTTCTCTAATAGCTTTTGCTACTCCCGCATTCATAACACCCCTAGCATTACAGCCATGAATAATCATAAATTCTGGTGCTGTAGTAATATCGTCCAGTATATATTCAATACTCATATCAATCTCCAAAAAAATCTTCTAGGGTTGAAATTGGAATTGCTTTCCAGCCAATCTTATCCATGATAGACTGTAACGGATCAATGAATGCCTTCTGAAACTGTGCGTCATAGTCAATATACTTATCTAGCCCCATATCTTTCGGTAGAGCATTAAGAATAGAGATACAATTGACGCCTAGTGGATTTGGTTCTTTCAAATAACAGAATTTAATCTTCTCACCATCTTGAATCTTAGGATAACTCTTAATGTCGCATTTGTCAATCATATAATTGTACATCAGGGCACCTTTTACGTGAATTGGTGTTCCCTTCTTGTATACACCCTCTTTATCTGAATACTTGGTTACACCATTAACGCCACGTGGAAAAGATATATCTTCCATAGGATATTGCTTGAATTTCTTTTCAAATTCTTCAATGTAATCCTGCACTTCTTGTTCCGTACCTACCATAATCAATTTTAGGGCTTCTGTTAAGGCTTCTCTGCAAACGCCAGGAGTCGAAGATTTGACGGTTTCAATACCCATCATCTTCAACTTAGGATCATGATAGCGCACACCTTCATTGTCGTGAAGGTTAAGAATGTATCGCTTCTTAGCTTGCCAGATACCACGATCTGCAATAGCTTCACGCTTCATTTCCATCTTCTGTTCGTAAGCATTCATGATCTTGGCAAGTTTTCTATAACTTCTTTCCATGAATGGTACAATATAGTTTTCCGAGAATTCATCAACCTTATCAACAATTTCCGCCTTTGTGTAGTCCGAGAAATGCTGATCCACAATTGGCTTCATGTTGACATAGATCGAATCGGTATCCGACGCAATAATATAGTCAATGTTCGTTCCCATTTCTTCGTTTAGGTAATTGTTAACCTCTTGTTCAATCCAGCGAATTGACAGTTGACCACTCATAGTAATAGCTGTGGCAATACGAATATCGAAGAAACGAAAATATTGGTTTCCGATTGCACCATAAGCCGAATTTAACTGTACCTTCTTCGCGGCTTGCATATTATTGTAGCGTCCTGCAAGACGTTGTGCTTCAGGGTCTTGTGTTTCTTCATATTCCTTTTGTTTTTCGATCATCATCTTTTTATATTTGGAACGATCTTTATACATCTTATCCATAAGATCATTTAAAAATGATTTATTAGAATTTTCAAACAAGAAACCATTAGCCGCAAGAGAAGCATTAAGAGATTTCGCTTTCTTATGAGCATTCATAATTTGCTTATCTTGCTTTAAAACATCTTCTACTTCAATATCAGCTTTCTCGCCTTCAATTAAAGTTTCGGGGCCTAGATTGTATTGCATAATAAGGTGTGGATACATACTCGCCAAGTCATAAGATACAACCCATTCATACATACCCGGAATCGGCTCTTTCACATACGCGCCCGCGTATGCAGTATCCTTGTCCGAATGTGAAGGTTGTGGAATAGCAATTTTATGATCGGCTAGGTAGTTGTGAATAATCACGTCCCACATACGCACCTGAGTAAACACATCATTATAGTTTACGTGCGCGTCGTATGCAATAGCTAGAACTTGTTCGATTAGTTGCTTTTCTTTCGAGATAAGGTCAACTAATTCAACGTCATCAATGTTATATTCGATAAACTTTTGATGATTTTTCTTATATAGTTCTGTTAGGTTTGCATACTCCGAGTAATCAAGCTTCTTACGTCCTAGAACAACGTTGCCGATATGATCTAGACGGTAGCTTTCCTGTTGCTTCTCATACTTCTTAAACATTTCCATATAGTCGAGAATAGCAATACCGGTAAGATCGAAAGCCTGTTGCGTCTTACCCATAATAGTTGTAGTTCTCTCTGAGAGTAGTTTCCAAGGTGACAGACGCTTTGCTTCGGCTTCACCTAGAACGTTCGTGATACGGTTAACCAAATATGGTATATCAAAGAAGGCGCAATTCCAGCCGGTCACAATGTCAACGTCAATCTTCTCCCATAGAGTAAGAAACTTGTGTAGAAGTGCTAACTCACTGTCACACTTCATGTATTTTACATCGCTACGGTGTTGTTTATAATCTCCTAGACCAAAGACGAAAAATGTGTCACCATACTTGATTGTGATGGAGATTACACGCTTCTCGGCAGTCTTAGGGTCTGGAAAGCCATCGTCGGATTCAACCTCAATATCAATGTTTCCAATACGAATTAGATTTGTGTCATAATCGATAATCTCTGGATATTGTTCGTAAATCCAGACGTATTGGAAACGTGTGTTGCCGTAGATATGAAAGTTAGGCACTTCTTCATACTCTTTGATGAAGTCACGTGCCGCCTTCATATCATCAAAATTCCATACTTCAAGAGGCTCACCATCTAGAGTGCGCCATTCCTCGGTTGTATCCTCTGTAGGAACAAAAAGGCGCGGCTGATACCGCACCTTTCGTTGAAACCTCTGACCGTTCTCAATTCCTCTGACAAGTAAAGCCTTGCCGTAGGAATGAACGCTAGTGTAGAAACTATAACTCATTATAAAACCTCAGAATTATTCAGTGATTAAACTCGGTCCAACACTTCCAATCAGTCCGCTACCGAATTGCTTATTATATTCATCATATATCTGTTTTGAAGGTTTGTCAACAAAAAGAACTTGTATATCAGAAATTACAATATCATTACCCTTCTCATTTTGTTCAATGAAGTATGATACTGGTGCAAATCCGACTTGCACGCCGTTACCGTTTGGTGCCGGTTGCAATTCAAGAGCAACCGCACTATTAACTAACCAAACATCTTCATCACCATTAAATTGCACTTTACCAATATAAGTATCACCATTTACTAATTTTACAATCTTAACTTCGTTATTCATTTAAATCTCCAATCCATATACATATTGCACACTACCACTCACTTTCTTGGCAGTCAAGACTTCTTTTCGATTATCTCCATCTGATTTGTAAGATACATGCACCCATCCGCTAGTAGGATCACCGGGTGTCACAAATTCAAGAATCAATTGATCAAACTCTAAGTTATCACGAATCCATTCAGCTAATTTTAGATTTGAAACTCTAATAGATTCGATATCAGCCGCTTCACCAAATCTATGTTGTGATGTACTAGAACCACCAATAGCCTTATTCAATTCCGGGCTTCTGTAACCACTTGTCACGATAATAGGCCCAAAATGATCGCGAGCGGGCTGAAGCACATTTTGTGCTACTTCTTTCATCGCATGTATCTCCACTTCGCTTGGGTTGTTGTCGATTCCTTTGCGTTCGGCGGTCTGACTCTTCGTAAACTCTGATAGAGTAAAATTTTCGGATAGTTTCATTATTATATTCTCCACTTAAAATTGTGGTGGGAAGCCTTAACTCCCCACCACGAAAAAATGATTATTCTGCGTTAATTTTAAAGCTTTTTGGTTTATCTTTTTCTGGTCGAACCATTTTTAGATAAACATTAAGCATACCATTTCGAAGCTTTACATCTTCCACTTCAACATTATTGGCAAGTGTGAAACGACGCTTAAAGCTTCTAGTAGAGATACCGCGATGCAAATATGCGCCTTCGGTTTCTCTTACATCTTCTGTGGTTTCATTCTTCGCACCTTCAATATTTAATGAATTACCTTCCTGATATACAGAAAGATCATCTTCATCAAAACCAGCTACGGCCATTTCAATCATACTATGATCACCGTGAAGCTTGACAATATTGTAAGGTGGATAATTTGGAGTCTTTCTAAATGCCATATCGGCAGTTGGAAAGAATTCGTCTAATAGACTTGGTAGGTCTTTTGTAGTAAATTTATCTTGCATCATGGTCATACCTCCTATTTTTTAGCAAGGTTTACTTCACAACCCGATTATTCGGCGTTGTCACCTATATTTATACAGCTTTATAGCCATCTTCTATAAGTTTGATATAAAATTCTCTTGCATCATTTATCGACATTGTATGTGTTTCATTGACACAAGGAATAATATCGATTCTAGTATGTATATCCCGTTTCGATTCAATTTCAGAAACACTAACAATGTCGATAGACGGTATTACATGGAAATTGATAACCATGCTTCCTTTTTTAACAGCAAAGTTATTTCTAGATTTACCAAATTCCACTTTACTATGCACTTTCTGAATTAATTCATCTTTACTTATTTGTCTCTCTTTTATGTTATTCTTATGAAGATCATATGTATTAACATATTTACAATAACCGGAAAAATCATCTAATTTATTTTCTTTAATCCAATCAAAAATAGTTATTTCATCTCCGGGTAAATCTACACCAGTATCAGTAGATTTATTATTGTAATACTTCCTCATAAACTTTTCATAATTTTCTAATTCTTCATCAGTAAACTTTTTCATTGCCATTGTAAATCACACTCTCAATATCAGGTTTTCTATACGAAGGCCCCTTCATGATCTTACCATCTTCGCGACGAATGGGCTTGCCATCTTCACCAAGCTTGGTCATATTTGAATCATGAATTTCTTGTACTAGATCATCTGCGTTGACACCATAACACAAAGCCGCACCATATGCAACATATAAAATATCACCAATGGCATCAGCGATGCTTACAACGTCACCCTTAGACATACCATCTTTCATTTCTTCTAATTCTTCTTCAATTAGATCATAACGAAGTTGCATAGTCTGTACATCGGGAAGTCCCGGCTCATTCTTAACAGGATGACCAAATGTTTCATGAAATTCTTTCACTAGTTCATAATTAGTTTTTCTCATAATTAACTCACTTCTTCTGTCCAATGTTATACTTAGTAACTAGATTCCAATCGTTCTTTAGACTGTAGGGTAGAATCTTGATTTGATTTAGTGGTGCTGTTGGATTTTCTGTTTGATCCTTGTTTACAACACTAACTAGGCCCCACTCGTCTAGAAGATTTGCAATAGTATTACGACGCGCTTTGTCACCTTCTGAGAAGTTAGAAGGTTTGCCGTCTAGTGCGAAAAGTTCCTTAAAATGCGTAATATAGTAATGACCACGCTTATGTAGAATGTGGCATGACTGAAATAGAGTGTTGTCTTTCTTTGAAGCAACACCAATTCTTGTAAGTGTTTCCTTCACCTTTAGGAAATCATCATCTTCCTTTAAGGTTACTTCAACCATATCATTAATGTTCATTGTTCAACTCCATTTTATTTTTAATTATTACATCATAATATACTCCATATTATGCAAGAATATTTATCATTCTCCACCTTTGAGAAGTTTCTGGCGAAGCTTTTCTACGTCACTTTCTGTGATAATTTTAGAAAATTGAATTGCCTTTTCACGATTGCAGTTGTAGTATTCCATAAGCATATCCACAACTTCATCATTGATGGGCTTTTCCCACTTAGTATATCGCTTTCTCGGACGAATGACATTTAGCAGATATTCATATTGCATAACGTGTGGAATATCTGCGTTCATGTTCATCTGATTAGCGTGGTGAAGTGTATCTTGAAAGTAGGACAGTTGTTTGTTAGTAATGTATGGCACATATGACTTCTCCATAAGATCATCATTATCTGTGCCACGCATAATATTCTTCTTAGCAGAATTAATATCGTTAATAAAGTCAAACGGATTAATCTTTGTCATATTGTTCACCAAAAAGTTTTACAACATCCTTATAAATCTGTTTGATTGTTGTCCAAGGAATATCAACATAGATAGTTTCCAATCCAATATCTTCAAGAGAAAAATCATTATATACTTCAACAGGAATTTGATACTTACCAATAGGAATTTGATACTTACCAATCATGGATTTCTTAACACCATTCTCGGCAGTTAATTCTTTTGGCATAATAACTTTATTACTCATATATTGAACTTCCCCACCTTCCACACCATCACGTGTAACTGTATAATTAATTTTAATTTTAATTTTGTTCATTATTTCCACTCCACTGTCATCATAATTTCCGTAAGCATAGCCATACAATTAATCTCAGGATCGGCACAAAAGGAGTGCTTATACTGATATTCTGCTAGAATAAGTACCATCTGTGGTACACTTTCATTCTTCATATGCTTGACGGCTTTATCATAGAAACTACGACATAGCACTTCAAAGTCATTGTCGAAATTGTGTGCAACCCACTTGCGAACTTCATTGAAATGCTTCTCTTTCATGTAGCCTAGAAGTTCTTGAAAGTTACTCTCGCCATTGTTGACCAGAATGCTTTCATCAATCTTTCCGATAGCACTATACCGCTGCAACTCGTTTAGAACACGTCGCCAATCGGGCATATGACGCATAATCAGGTCCGCTAGAACCTTTTGATCATAATCAATACCCTCTGCCTTCAAAATCTTCTGGCACCGCTTGAAAAACTGTTGTGCCATTTGTTGCTTGTCCTTCTTATTCATATCAAATCGAATGACAGAACAACGTGAATGAAGGGCATCAATAATACGATTTTCAAAGTTACACGTAAGAATAAACCCACAATTCTGTGAAAATTCTTCAATAAAGTTGCGTAGTGCGGGCTGTACTGTATTTGGATTGATGTAGTCTGCTTCGTCCATAATGACATATTTACGATTGCCATTTAGAGACATAGCAGACGCATAGTTAGTAATAGGAACACGCAACGTATCGATTAGACGACCTTCATTAGAACCGTTAATCATCATGTAATCAGAATCAGTCTCATTAAGCATAGCTTGCGCCACGGTTGTCTTACCAACACCGGAACTACCAGTTAGTAGAAGATTTGGAATCTTGTCCTGATTAACAAACTGTTGAAATGTGTCCTTTAGTCGCTTTGGCAAAATACATTCTTCAATAGTCTTTGGGCGATACTTCTCTACCCAAAGAATTTCATTATCACTATTCATATGTTATCCCTCGTATTTGCTTGACTTCTTGTTTGTGGCGATATAGTATTGTAGGTTTTCGGATTCAAAGTAACCGATACCATTAGATGTGATGCTAACCTTATACTCGCGTGGCATCAACCGTAGATTCTCGACTGAAAACACCATGTTAAAGTTAGCTTCTGTTTGACCAACATCAATCGACATTGAATCGTAAGACGGTTGATTTGAGTCAATGGCACAA
>NZ_JAHENT010000105.1 GCF_018609725.1 Methanohalobium sp.
CATCGCCTCAAATGAAAAATATGAACTGATGTAATAAAAAAATGATGGTGAAAAATCAATAACCAACAGGGTTGTTTCATCACTCTTTAAACGAAGTTTAAAGATATCCTTTAAACAACTTAAATCTCTGATTTAAGTTTAACTCTAAATTTTTAATTTAGAGTGTTTTGATTTAAGGAGGCGGTTAGAAACCGCTGGCTTTCACGTACCCCTGTTGCCCCACTTTCGTAACAAAAACACTTATTTTTAAATAGATTAAGGACTATCATAATAAAATTAACGATATTCATGGAATTAATTCATCCGGCAAAATTTAAAAAAACATTATTAAGACATAGTTATTGGTTTTTAAGGATTGTATATGTGAGGTTAATAAATGTTTAAATTCAGAAAAGAACAGGAAATTGTCAATATCGCAGGTGTAAAGGTCGGGGGACAGCCCGGTGAGTTGCCCACTGTACTTGCAGGTACTATTTTTTACCGCGGACATAAAATAATAAAAAACGAATCCAGAGGGACTTTTGATAAAAACGCTGCTGAAACACTTGTAAATATCCAGGAAACCAATTCTGATGAGACTGGAAACCCTCACCTGTTGCATATCTATGGAACAACTCCTGAAAATATATGCAATTATATAGATTTCATATCTGAAATCACTGATGCACCGTTTATCATCGATTCATCAGAAACAGAAGTGCGTAAAAAAGCATTAGAATATGTTACAGAAGTCGGACTTTCAGACAAGACCATTTACAATTCCGTTAATATGAGTATTTCAAAAGATGAAGAGCAGGCACTTAAAAGCTCGGATGTATTCAGTTCTATAATCCTTGGTTTTAATGCAATAGATTCTTCAATGGAAGGGCGTATGAAAATACTTGAAAACGGTGGCGGATATATTGACAGAGGTTTGCTGGAAATTGCAGAGGATTGTGGTATATCCAATATAATGGTTGATCCGAGTATCACACCTATGGGTAATGGTGCTGGTATTGCTTTACGTATGACAGCAAATGTAAAGGCAAAATGGGGTTACCCTACAGGTTCAGGAATACATAATGCACCTTCTTCATGGAACTGGCTCAAAGAACAAGGGAAAAAAGACCCTCTTATATATAGAATGTGTGATATCAGTTCTACCTGTATGCAGCAGATGTCAACAGGTGATTTTGTTCTCTATGGTCCAATTGAAAATGCACCATATACATTCCCTGTAGCAGCAATGGGTGATATTATGGTATCAGAAGCATCCGCAGGTATAGGTACGGATTTGGGACAGCCCAGCAATCATCCGATAAATCGTCTGGTATAAGTTTATTCTACATATCTTCTTCTACTGCCCTGTGCACACTGAACACAGATACCTCTGGAGGTTAGGCAATTTCCACATACCTGCCTCCCACAGAAACTGCATGTATAAAGTTTTGCAGGTCTACCACAAACAGAACAGATACCAGTAACTTCCAGTTTTGTATCCCCCTTCTTAAAATCCTCTTTTGTTTTTGTATATTTCCAGAGCGTTTTCAACTCTTTCTTTATCAATTATTCCGTTGGTGGATACTGTTTCAAAGAAACGTTTCGGAAGTTTGACATTATCAAGGTCGAAACCAAATTTTTGTTTAAGTTCGTATTTTTTCATAAATATCTCAGTTCCAATTCTGTCAAGTTCTTCTTCCGATTTTTCAATGCCAAGTGGTTTAAGTGCATCAACAATGGCATCAGGAGTATAGACTTTGCGTGCAAACAGACATATAACAAGTGAATTGAGAACTCCTCTTACATCATCTTCGGCTATCAACTGGTCGATAATTTCTTCATCCGATAGACCACTCTTAAACGCCTTCTGGTCTGCACTATATCCTGCATTATCATGATGGGAATGGCGTACTCCTGTTGTAAGCCCTACAACATTACCCAGTCCTGTATGATATCCTGGAATTTCCAATCTTCCAAGCTGCATTGCAAAATCCTGGCCGCCATATTTTTCCGATGCAACAGCGACACCTTCTGCAAGTGCAGAATAAAATTCATTCGGAGATTTTGTTATCAAATCAACAGCATGAAGGAAATTATTAAGGTCTCCCCATTTTAATGTTACACCCATAGTTTCATCGGTAGAGATTTTCTCCTTCATCGACATTTCTGTAGCCCATGCAAGAACAACACCCATACTTATAATGTCAACACCCTGACGTTCACATGAATCAATTAATTCAAGTACATCTTCTGGTTCTGTAAGTCCCAGGTTTGTACCGAGTGCATATACAAGTTCATAATCATATGGTATATCAGAAACTTCTACATCATGAGAATTTGAAAACAACTTTTTCAGCATTGCAATATGTATGCATCCAATGGGACAGCCAGCACAGGAAAGTTTTCTTATTAAATAATTATCTCCTAAATTTTCACCGGATATGTTTTCTGCACATTCAAAATATGTCTGCTGGAAGTTTCTGGTTGGCAGTGCGTTGATTTCGTTTAAAACATTTACATTGACAGTAGTTCCCAAATCATGATATTTTTCCATCAGGTCAGTGTTCACCACTTTATAGTAGAGCTGCTTGTACTGTTTATTGTAGTCTTTTTTGTCTGCAATCTGCAGTTCTTCATCACCTGATAATACTATGGCTTTCAAATTTTTGGAGCCAAAAACCGCGCCAAGACCCAGTCTACCGAAATGACGGTAGGTATCAACATTTACATTGGCGTATTTAACACCTTTTTCACCGGCGGGACCGATGCGGATAATACTTCTTCTCCCCGGATGGGGTTCTGCATCTCTGAGTATCTTTCCAACATCTACAGTTGATGAGAGACCCCATATAGATGTGGCGTCTTTGAAAGTGATATTGCCATCATGCAAAGAAAGATAAACGGGACGTTTTGCCTTTCCGGTAATAACTATTGAATCATATCCTGCAAACCTCATTGCTGTAGCAATTCTGCCTCCTGCATACGATTCACCCAGTTCACCGTTTAGAGGAGAACGAAACATTGCCACTGCTTTTGTGCAGCACGGATATATACCAGAAAATGGTCCGATGCTCAATACAATAGGTGCTTCTGGGTCAAGAGCATCTTTGTCTTCTCTGAAACCTTCGTCAAGTAGTTGTGTTGCTACACCTGTACCTCCAATATATCTGTCAAACATATCTGGTCTTTGTACAAGTTTAGATGTTTCATTTGTAAGGTCTATATAAACTACATTGGATGTGCTATTTATAACTGTATCAGACATTAAATCCCTCGATTAATTTATATCCATGATTTCTTCCCCGTTTTCTCCAACTTTTCTTAATTCAAGCACATCCCGGGGACAGTATGAAGCACATACACCGCAGTGTTTACAGACAACGGCTTTACCGTATGCATCCATATGTATTGCACCTATAAGGCATGCATCTACACAATAACTGCACCCTTCACACAAATCCTTGTGCAGTACTACACCACCACCTTTTCTCACAGTGAGAGCACCCGTAGGGCATGCTCTGGAACAAGGGGGATCTATACAGGCATGACAGACTATGGAGACAAAACCCTCCTCTATGCCGCCTTTTGTCTGTATATCAATTGCGCTGTTTTTCAGGGAAACTGTGTCGTAGTAGGTACGTGCACATGCCAGCATGCAGGAGTAACATCCAATACATCTAGCCTGATTGGCGACTTTAATTCTTTTTGGAATTATACCTTCCCCCATGATATTGTACATAAATCCTACTAAAAGTAATAAATTATTGAAGGATTCCGCCTTTACTTGCGGAACCTACTGATTTTCTATATTTTGTAAGGTATTTAGAATCTACTTCTTTTTCGGATAATTCAAAGGATTCTTTTCTCTTTTTCATCTCATCCTCTGAGATATTAAGATTCAAAATTCTTTCAGGAATGTTTATTTCGATTTCATCGCCATTCTGGATATATGCAATAGGTCCACCGTCGATGGCTTCTGGTGATATATGCCCGATACATGGTCCTCTTGTTCCTCCTGAAAAACGTCCATCTGTAACCAGTGCAACTGTATCAAGCCCCATACCTGCAATTGCAGATGTTGGAGACAGCATTTCACGCATCCCGGGTCCTCCTTTGGGGCCTTCATATCTTATGACAACAACATCATCTGATTTAACATCTCCACCCAGTATACCACACATAGCATCATCTTCACTATCATAAACTCTTGCTGGACCTTTGTGTACAAGCATATCTTTATTTACTGCTGACTGCTTGATTACTGAACCTTCTGGTGCAAGAGAACCTTTAAGGATTGCTATTCCACCTTCTGGGTGGACAGGATTATCGATTGTTGCTATAATATCTTTGTTTGTTTTCGGATTTATTACAACAAAGTCCTCAAGGTTTTCACCAAGTGTTTTTCCAGTAACGGTTTTAACATCAAGGAATAGCATCGTTTTTATCCTTTCAAGGATTGCCTGAACTCCACCTGCTCTGTCAAAATCGAGCATGTGATTGTATCCACCGGGTCGCAGGTTTATCAAATGAGGTGTTTGCCTGCTCAATTCATCGAATTTTTCAATAGGCAACTCCAGTCCGAACTCATTGGCTATTGCTGGAAGATGCAGTACAGTATTTGTACTTCCTCCTATTGCCATATCTACCCTTATAGCATTATTAAGATTCTCATCGGTTACAATCTGACGTGGTGTAAGGTTTTCCTTTGTCATCTGGACTATACGTTCACCAGAATCCTTGGCAATACGTGCTTTCTTTGCATCTGCTGCATGAGCAGTTCCACAACCAGGAAGGCTCATTCCCATTGCTTCTGTTAAACAGGACATTGTATTTGCAGTAAACAATCCGGCACATGAACCAGCTCCACTGCAAGACTGGTCTTCAATCATTTTCAACTGGGATTCTGAAATGTTGTCGTTACGGCAAGAACCTATCCCTTCAAAAACAGATACAAGGTCACAGCATTCGTCACCAACATAACCCGGTAACATGGGACCGCCGGTGACAACAATTGCAGGTATATTGAGACGTCCTGCAGCCATCAGGTGACCTGGAAGGATTTTGTCACAGGCCGCAATTAATACCATACCATCAAGCTGGTGTGCCTGTACCATAAGTTCAATAGTATCTGCAATAGCTTCACGGCTTGGGAGGGAATATTTCATACCTTCATGACCCATCGCTATACCGTCACAAACACCGATGGTGTTAAACTCAAAAGGTACTCCTCCAGCGTTTCTAATTCCTGCTTTTACTGATTCACCAAGTTTGTCAAGGTTGATGTGTCCGGGAACAATTTCATTCCACGAATTTACAACAGCGATAAACGGTTTATCCATCTCGGAATCTGTTACACCGGTAGCTTTAAGAAGCGAACGATGGGGTGCATGTTCCATTCCTTTTTTGATAGTATTACTTCTCATTAAATCAACTCGTTTATAGAATGTTTTTTATATTAATTGATAATCCGGTTATTTTTAAACTAAACATTAAACAGTATTATAGATTTTCATATTAAAAACGGTATTTGATTTTCTTATTGGTTTTTATTGAACGTATTTGGTGATTGGATGGTATATAGTAAAAAATTTGTCTAAACTTTATTTTGTCTGCATAGATATATCCCTTATCCAGATTAATTTTTGAGTCCAGTTTCAAACCTTTTTCATTGGCTAATGGGTTTATTAGTTCCCAAGACTTTTGAAAAAGTAATCCTCAATTTTTAGATTATCGTTTATAGTTAAGCACAGATTATTTGTTTGTTAAATTATGATACATCATCATTTTCTAATATGATATAAGCAACAAATTTTGAGTTATCAACTATATATAAATATATAAGCATTAAACGGTATTTCAAACTTTTTCCAGTTTTTAAAAAATTAACTTATTTTTGGCATTATTTTAAAAAAATTAATATGTATCTTGTTATTTATAATATCGCTCATGTATTCCAATTTTAGGTTAAATTCAAAATAGAGATTAATTAAAAGTTAATAATGTATTAAACAATGGTAGAATTAAAATATGATGAAATATTAGAGCGCAAGTATACAACGTTAAATACTATATGTTATATATAAATATATTTATCGATGTACTTATTGTTAAATGGTGATGTATCAATGATAAAAACAATATTGGGTTGTTTGCTGGTGATATACCTTATTGTATTTCTGTTAGTAGTAAAACCAATCCGTGCGACCAAAAACATACTGGCAGATTCAATAAAAATCGAGAAGAATTAACATGAAAAATTAATTAAGTATAGTATAACATCCAAAAATAGATTGTTCAAGAATCCAGATTAGCAATTCTGTAGATTTCGTCTATTTCTTTTTTATTTAAATTAGTCTCAACTATATCATTTTCTGTTAATTCAGTTACATCATGAATATTAGTAGGGGTTGTAGCCATTAAATTGACTATATCAATTGGATCCAATTGATAGGATTTTAAACTTTCCACGGTTTCTTGTGGTATAATTCCAGCTTCTAAAAGCTCATTGATTCGTATCCATAATGGTTTATAATTTGCCAATTTTTCTCTTCTTTCATCCAGTTCTTGTACAAGGGATGGTTCATTTATTAATTCGTTATTATTTAAATGGTTATAACCTTTCTCTGTGATTTCTACAATCTCAAGTTTTCCGTATTTGTCTCTTAAATTCAAGTAACCATTGATGTGCTATCTCATCAGGCAGTTTTCTATGGCCAAATCTCTGCGAGGTTTAAGACCTAATGTTTTTTCTATTTCTTCTAAATGGTAACTTATTTTTTCTACATTATTTGTCATATCTGAATTATTATCATTTTCCTATTTATTCTCATCCATTTTTGTTCTCTAACTAAAACAAGTGTGGCTAATTTAAAGTTTTATCTTTATAAATCAATAACAGAGGAAATTATATTTCTAAATTAAAATTAATATTTAGTCCTTTTACATAAATATTTATAATACTACAGATAAAGCAGGAAAACTATATAAAATATAAAAATTATAAGCTACTGAGTGTGGATATCACAAGAAAGATTCATATTAGCCACCCAAACTGTGATAACTCCCCCGAATAACACAGATTGGGCGGATAAGCCTATATTGACTACTTTAACCACATCTCCCGATGGTTGAACCCCACTCAACCATTAAATTCGCTCGTCCACTACTTTCAAACAGATGTAGAGTTTCCCTCATTCTCTACCTCTGCTATCTATCCCTTACTATGTATTATGAATATATATAATAAATGATGCTGTAAATTTTTCTGCGTTATATATTATAAAGGCGTTAAAATTTTCAACCGCTTTAATACACTTTTAGATATACAATATCAGAGGGTAGAATGCATAATGAATAACTTTGAAGCTGTAATTATTGATGGTTATGTAGATGAACCGGCATGTTTTGGAGTGCCTCCCTACCTGTCACCTTATCCAAGATACATAGCAGGAGCTTTACATGAATGTAATATTGAAAAACAAAACATTCATTACACTACTATAGACCAGTTACGCAAATCATCTTCCATGAAAGAAACCATCAAACAAGCTGATACTGTTATTATAATTGCAGGTATGACTGTACCCGGTAAATATCTTCGAGCTTCACCGATAACTCTTAATGAAATTGAGAGTGTATTTAAAATAACATCAGGTTCCAAAATACTCGGTGGTCCTATTCGTCTGGGTTTTAGTAAACAGGGTGGAGAATCCGCTAAAAAACTTGGTATTAACGTCAAAGATGTTTATATTGCTAAAGAAGATATTGAAGCATTTGTATATGATTTTTTGCAAAATAACCAACAAATTGGAAACATAATCCACCGGCAAAGAACGGTGGAAGAAATTGGAAGATGGGCTATAAATGGAGCTTTTATCCACAAACAACATCCTGATCATCCTCATATCATTTGTGAACTGGAGACTTATCGGGGGTGTGGAAGATACACTCATTGTTCATTCTGTACAGAACCGTTTTATAAAGAATCCAAATACCGACCTGTAGATGATATTATATCTGAAGTATCAGAGCTTTACAATTCAGGTGCCAGATATTTCAGAATTGGTCGACAGCCTGACCTTTTCACCTATCAATCTATTGAAAACACTAGTGATATATCTGAACCCAACCCAGAAGCCATTGAAAAACTTTACAGGGGCATAAGGGATGAAGCCCCTGATTTACAGGTTCTTCATATGGATAATGTAAACCCTGCTACTATAGCCAGATATCCTGATAAATCCCGCAAAATACTGGATATTATCTTGAAATATCATACACCAGGTGATGTATGTGCTCTCGGCATGGAGAGTGCTGACCCTGACGTAGTGTCTGCCAACAATCTTAAAGCAACACCAGAAGAAGTATTTGAAGCAATTAAAATTATTAATGAAAAAGGTGGTAAACGTGGATACAATGGGCTTCCAGAAATTCTACCGGGTTTGAATTTTGTTTATGGTCTCAAAGGAGAAACCAAAAAAACCTTCAAAAATAACTACGATTTCCTGATAAAAATACTTGATTCTGGATTACTTGTAAGACGAATAAACCTAAGACAAGTGGTTACTTTCCCTGGAACTCCTATATATGGTAAAGACACTATCACAAAAAAACATAATAAACTATTTTTAAATCATAAAGAAAAAGTCAGGGAACATATAGACAAGCCAATGCTTAGAAAACTTGTTCCAGAAGGTACAATACTTAAAAATGTGTTGTGTGAAGTCCATAAAGATGGTTTTACTTTCGGAAGACAATTGGGTTCATATCCGTTACTTGTAGGCATTCCGGAATTACTTCCAGAAAATAAATTTATAGACATAGTGGTTACTGGTCATGGAAACCGCTCAATTACCGGCATACCATATCCACTAAGGATTAATGAAGCTTCACTGGAACTAATTAGTGAAATACCGGGTATCGGGAAGAATCAGGCAGCTGAAATCTACAAATATATTCCTTTCAAAGATGAAAATGATTTTATGAAAAGAGTAGAGTATGGAGAGAAATTAATAAACTATATTTCCCTCTGAGATGTCATCCAAACAGCCTGTTAATCAATTCGGTATCCTTTGCTATTTTTATACTAACAAATCCACCTACTAAAAGGTTCATATAATAGGTTAAAGCCCGCCATGTAACTACAGTAACACCTATTAAAGATGAGACAACAAAAATTGAAAAAAGGGTACTAGCTCCCAGTTCCGCAACACCACTTGCACCGGGTGTTATTGGAACAGCCGTGATAATCAAAAGCAAAATCTGGGCTGCAAAAGTTATTATTACAGGCGGATTCTGGTTTAGTCCCATAAGAATCACCGGTAATATGGAAAATAAAAATAACCAGTAAAAAACTGTAAACAACATACCGCAAACCAGACTAATTCGACCCTCTCTTAACAGCATTCTAAGGCTTGCATGGAAATTATAAAGTTCTGAATCAATTTTTTTGAGGACATGGTAGATTTGATCTTCTCTTTTTTTACCCAATAATTTGGTTAATTTGATAGCAATAAAATGTATAATGCGTTTCAGATTTCCAGGTCGTAATAAACCATATAACGTTATTAAAAGAACAGACACTAGTATAAATTCACCCATGATAAAAATAATATCTAGACTGGAATTCGAAAACCCGTCTCTTAATATGTAAAGAGCCATTGGGGCAGAAAAAAGGATTAGAAGTGCGTCCATAAACCGCTCCCCCAAAACTATTGCAGAAGCACGTCCGATTGGCAATTCATTCTGGTGCAGTAATTCAATCCGTAAAGGCTCGCCACCTATTGATGAAGGTGTAATTGATGCTGCAAATTTACTGGCTGTTACAATTTTAACACAACTTAAAAACTTGATTTTGTAATCAATACCCTGAGACATAGATTTTGTACGAAGAGCCCACATAAAATATGCGACCATATGCATTATAACTGCCAGTATAATGTATTCATATTTAATCTTGAGAACGGTTTCAATGGTTTCAGAATTAACAGTGACAATAAAAAGAAGTATAATAGATAAACCACTTATTAAAAGTGAAGCTTTCATCCATTTTTTAAATTTACTCATGTTAATCAATCCAGAATACCAAAATGAGATTATTTTTCGTGGTATTCCGGATTGGTTAAACTGGCTGTTACATTTTTGGAATCACTAATTTCTATTTTAGGCCATATTTTAACATTTGAGTGAATTGTTGCTTTATTACCAATAGTAACCTTGGCTCCCAATACAGTACCGTTTTCCAGACTTGTATTTTGACCGATACTAACATTGTTGTCAATTACTGTACCTGATGCATTTGTGTTTTGACCTATTTTAACATCATTGAAGATGTAGGATGAGAAAATCCTGGCATTGTTTCCGATAACACAATTTGAACCAATTACAGTATAGGGGCTAATAAGAACGTTGTCACCTATCTCCGTATTTTCACCTATGACAATGGGTCCCACAAGAGATGAATTTGAACCTATAGTAACATTATTATCAATTTTTAATGGTCCACTGATGCGTGCATTTTTTGTGTTAAAGCGTCCCATAATTGATGTACCGGTTAATGAAGCAAGCATCCAGCGCTGAGCTGCCCTATAGGCAGCAGGATTTCCCACATCAGTCCATTCACCGTAAACAAGGAATCCGCTTATATCCTCTCCAGATGACATGAGTTTGGGGAATACATCTTTGGCAAAATCATACTGGGTATCTTCAGGTATGTAGTTAAAAATTTTAGGGTCACATACATAAATTCCTGTACTTGCGAGGTTACTGAATATCTCTCCAGAATCAGGTTTTTCCAGAAATCTGTGAACCTTGTTGTTGACATCCAAATCTGCGATACCAAATTCTCGTGGATCGTCGATAGAAAGCAATCCTATTGTTATCATTGAGTCGCCTTTTGTTTCATGGAATCTGAACATCTCCCGCAAGTTCAGGTTCAGAACATGGTCTCCACTGAGCACAATAAAGGGTTCATCACCAAGCAAATGTTCAGCGTTCTTTATACTTCCAGCAGTACCCAGTTTTTTCTGCTCATATACATAATCAATATGAACCCCAAACATTCGACCATCTCCAAGCTGTTCCTCTATCATGTGGCCCATATATCCAAGGGTGACGACAATCTCTGTAAAACCCTCTTTTGCCAGATGCTCAATTAAATGGGTCAAAAGCGGTTTGTTCAAAACAGGTATGCTTGGTTTTGGTCGCTCAAACGTTAAAGGATGAAGCCTTGTTCCTTTTCCTCCACACATTATACACGCTTTCATGCTTAACCGATATTGTTCTTTTTATTTATAGATGTAACGATTTTCAAATATATATTAAAATTAGAAGATGAATTGTTGTATTCCTGAAGATTATTATTTGGAAAAAGTAGGTAATATAGGCTATAGGAAGAGAAGAAAGAACCATCGCAAGAACTACTACAATTGTCTTCCTTTCTCTCTCTATATAGAAAACGTTAACTAGTTTTATCTAAAAATATTATTTTTCATTGTTCTGGCAACTCTTCACCTTCTGGCATTTCTCCGTTATTTTGCGTACCTCCACCCTTTTCGATAGAGCTTATTGTTATATCAAATACAACAGTTTTACCGGCAAACGGAGAATTGGCATCAATTGTTATATGAGTTTCATTAACATCACTAACAGTTATTGGACCCATCTGTGTCATTATTTGTTCTCCTTGTTCAGGAGTTGTGTTAGAATTTGTGGCATTCTGGTATTCTTCAATAGTCATTGATTGTACCAAATCTTCTCGATAGGGTCCAAAAGCTTCCTCTGGAGGCAATGTTAAGGTTTTTTGTTCATCTTCACTCATGCCAAGAACGCCTTCATTGATACCTGCTATCATTTGTTGAGAACCAACTTCAAATTCCAATGGTTCCCTTGATTGTTCAATGTTATCATTTTCTTCAGCGACTTCTTCTACAGAGGTTTCAACAACTGTACCATTTTCATACATTAGTGTATAATCCAATGTTACAATATCTCCATTTTCGACTACATTTTCCCCTGTACCTGTAGTGTCGTTTCCATCTGTGTTGTCATTCATTCCTGCACATCCACTAAACAGAACAACACTACCAATTATCAATATCAGAACTAATTTTTTCAAACTCATAGATTAAACCGATGACTACCACATTGATAAATATTATGATAACTGATATACATAACCGGCAAAATTAGTCAAAACAGCTAAAGTAAGGGAGAAATTTAAAAACGAGTGGACCGGTCGGGATTCGAACCCGAGGCCTCTACCATTCTGGATGTATTGCTTTTATGCAACACAATTGCCAAGGTAGCGATCTTCCATGCTGATCTACCGGCCCTTTAATTTAGCAATCCAAGATATAATCTTATCTACATAAAAGTATCGCTAATTTTAACTGTCTGATGTTTTGTATTAATAATTTTATTTTGACAGTTTGGAATCAAAGCGCAACGTTAAAATATAAGCATGTATATTGGGGTGGTCGCGTCTTGAAAAATAAACAAATTGGGCCCGTAGCTTAGCCTGGTGGAGCGCACGGCTGATAACCGTGAGGTCCTGCGTTCGAATCGCAGCGGGCCCATCACTTTTTGTACTGCAATTTTTTAAGTACTATTTTTAAGACTTTATATTGTTTTTTAATTGTTCTCTTATACTTATTTTTATGCCAATTTGAATTACTGTCTATATATAAAATAAAATCCATAAAACTTATTAATAAAAAATATTATATGAGTTTTTATAAAAGATTTGACTTACCGGTGATTTAATGGAAGATGGCGATGAAATAATGTTGGACGATAAAAAGTACGAGATGGTGGAAATTCTTAGAAAAATAAACATGACCAGGCCGGTGGCTTTAACGCTTGCTTGTTTATCGGATGGTTGTGAACTTACCTCTCGTAGTATTGAAAAAGCTACAGGATTGAGACAGCCCGAAGTAAGTATAGCAATGCGCTATCTTCTTGATAATGAATGGGTTGAAATAAGGGAAGAAAAGAAAAATGAAGGTAAAGGGCGTCCTATTAAGTTATACAGACTTGTTGTTCCTCTTGACACTATAATCAACAATATAGAAAACGATATTCTATCTCAGAACAAATCTATTCTTGAAAATATTGAGCGCCTCAAAAACCTTTCCTAAATAAACTGACAATATATTTGTCAAATTATAGCAATGGATTTAATGTTTAAATCCCATTATCTTAATCACTTTCAATTAATTATATCATTTTGATAAGGAGAATTATATATTGGGTACAATAAGTGAAAAAATATTCAGCCGTGCATCAGGGGAGCAGGTAAAAGCTGATGAATTTGTCATTGCAGATGTGGATTATGCGATGGCACATGATGGTACAAGCATTCTTGCAGTAAAATCTTTCAGGGACATGGGGGTTGAAAAAGTATGGAATCCCGAAAGAATAGTGATACCCTTTGATCATCTTGCTCCTGCAAATACAGAAACAACTGCATCACTTCAAAATGATATTAGAAACTGGATCCATGACCAGCAAATAGAACATTTTTATGAAATCGGTGATGGTGTATGCCATCAAGTGTTGCCCGAAAATGGATTCGCTATGCCGGGTAAGTTGCTCGTTGGCGCGGATTCTCATACCTGCACATACGGTGCATTCGGGTCTTTTGCTACTGGTGTAGGTGCGACCGATATGGCGGAAATTTTTGCTTCCGGAAAGCTCTGGTTTAAAGTTCCTGAAAGTATCAAAATAAAAGTTGATGGGACTCTTAAAAATCATGTCTATGCAAAGGACCTGACTTTGTATATAATTGGTAAAATGGGTTCTGCTGGTGCTACCTATAAAGCTGTTGAATTTTATGGTGGTGTGATAGAAAACTTGTCAATGTCTGGACGTATGACCCTTTGTAATATGGCTATTGAAATGGGTGCCAAAACCGGAATTGTACCCCCCGATAATAAAACATTTGAATACTTAAAAAACAGAGCTGTTGAAGACTACGAACCTGTTTATTCAGATGAAGATGCGATTTATTCAGAAGAATATCATATAAATGCTGATGAACTCGAACCACAGGTAGCCAAACCGCATTCGGTTGATAATGTTGCCAATGTCACCGATGTATCGGGAACAAAGGTTGATCAGGTGTTTATAGGAACATGCACAAACGGAAGATTGGAAGACCTTGAAGTTGCTGCTGAAATACTTAAAGGAAAAAAGGTAAGTGTCAGAACAATTATTGTACCAGCGTCCCGTTCCACCATGATAGAAGCTGTTAATAATGGTACGGCTGAAATACTGCTTGATGCAGGAGCAACATTTGGTACACCCGGTTGTGGACCATGCCTTGGTGGACATATGGGTGTCATAAGTGAAGATGAGGTGTGCGTCTCAACCGCAAACAGGAACTTTAAAGGACGAATGGGAAAAGGTGGGGATATATATCTTACATCACCTGCAACTGCAGCTGCATCAGCTCTTACCGGAAAAATTACAGACCCAAGAGATATTTAATAGAGGGGGAATAAACATAACTGAAGATATAAACAAAGATAAACTGGAACATCTTCTGGAACACTGGATAGAACACAACAAAAACCACAGTCAGAGTTTCAATGAATGGGGGAGTAGAATACGTCAGGCAGGGTTTGGAAAGGTTGCTGATGAATTACTGGAAGCAGAACAAAAAATGGATGAATGCACACAGATACTGGAGAGAGCAAAAGAAAAAATGGACAATGAATAACCTAAGCTTTTTTATTTTTTATTTTTTATATTTTAGATATAAGCACTTCTGTGCTGGATTTTCTGACAACTTTCTGTGCGACACTCCCCATTAAAAATCTGCTTATTCCTGATTCTCCGTGTGTACCCATTACTATCAGGTCAATGTCGTTATTTTCCGCATAATCGATGATTCGTTCTGCCGGGTCACCCTCAAGGAGCTGGATTTTAACTTCTACATTATTTTCATCACCTAACTGCTTAACCTCATTTGTAGCCTGTTCTCCTTTTTTTCTAATATAATTATAAATTTCCCTCTCCCATCGTGCGTTTATAACATAGATTGCATGTACTTTAGCACCGGATGATTTGGCGAATTTTATTCCTGAATTTACCGCCATTTTGGAATATTCTGATCCATCGGTAGCAATCAATATATCTGTATAATGTTTATTATTGCTCATAAAATAATCCCCTTATAAATTTAGGCAGAATTTGTATAAAAAATAGTTGTAAAGATAGTATATTTTATCTTACATTTGGGAAATTATCCCTTTTTTCACTCACATTCGGTTTATAAACGTCCTGTTTACTGCGTACCATTTCTTTTATTCTTTCTTTTTTCTGTTTTAATGCTTCAGGGCTTGGACTGGGACCTCTTACAACAAGAACTTCCTTATTGGAGTTTCTTACGACTTTTTCAGCTACACTCCCGATTAAAAATTTTTGTAGACCGGTTTTACCGTGAGTACCCATTACTATTAAATCGATTTCATTTTCATCTGCAAAATCAATAATCATTTCACTTGGGTTTCCTTCCAGCATAACGGCTTCTACTTCTAAACCATAGTCTTCTCCAAGTTGTTTTATATACTCTGTTGCTTCTTTCCCCTCTTTACTTAATTCATTATATACCTCTTTTACCCATGTTTCCTGTGTACCTCTGAGTGTAAATCCTGTAGGTGCCATGACATATAATGCATATACTTTCGCCCCACTCAGTCTTGCTATCTCAAGACCTGAATCAATTGCACCTTCAGAATTTATTGAACCATCAGTTGCTATTAAGATTTTATCATATGATTTATTTTCCATAATATAGTCCCCTCACAATTAAGTATTGATTCGTATAGTTATTATTTTTTATGATAGTATATACAAGTTATCATTGTCTGTGTGGATTAATAAAATTTAAAAATTAATTATTCAGGGTGGTTAATAAATATCAGGGATGAGTAAAAGAGGGAGTAAATAAGGTATATTTCAAGGAAAAAGTCAAATGATGAGGGGTTGCCGCCGGGAAGTCTTGTCTATCAGGGTGAAAAAATATCTGAAGATGTAAAAATTACTGTAATAGATTATAGTGAAAAAAGTGTGCAGGAAAAAGTTACAAAAAATGTAGAGGATTGTTTTCCTTTTAAAGACCAGCCTTCTGTAACATGGATTAATATTGATGGTCTGCACAAAGTGGACATAATAGAAAAAATTGGAGAATATTTTGATTTACATCCGTTGATTCTGGAAGATATCCTAAATATTAGCCAGCGTCCAAAAACGGAAGATTTTGAAAATTATATCTATACAGTTTTAAAGATGTTTACGTATAATAAACAGGAAAATGAAATCAACATTGAACAGGTTAGTATAGTAATTGGCTCTAATTTTGTTATTTCATTTCAGGAAAAAGAGGGAGACATTTTTGACCCTGTAAGGGACAGAATCAGGTTTAACAAAGGTCATATCAGGAAAATGAAATCTGATTACCTTGCGTATTCCTTGATAGATACGGTTGTAGATAACTATTTTATAGTACTGGAGGAAATCGGTGAGCAAATAGAATCAGTAGAAGATGAATTATCCAAAAACCCTGGTCCAGAACCAGAAACCCTGCAAACAATTCATAGTTTAAAACGGGATGTTCTTTTTCTGCGTAAAAGTATCTGGCCTTTAAGAGAAGTTATAAACACTTTTAATAGAAATGAATCCAGACTTATCTACAAAACCACTCAATTATTTTTAAAGGACGTTTATGACCACGTCAATAACCCACCGCTAAAGCGGTGGGCCTGTCTCTGAGGCAAGCCCTGATTGACCAGACTTAGTTCCTTAAAGGAACTACGTTATCCCGGCCATGATACCCTCGGATGCTTCCCTAGTCCGTTGCTCTATCGTATAGCATTAAACAGTCCTGAGGGTAGGGACAGTGTGCTGTGCTCGACAAACCGGGATAACATTGTCGAAGGGAAACGGCTGACAAGCCGCGTAACCTGCACAATAGCAGAGAAAGGAGTAATATCCATGGTATTCGTAATAAACAAGAACAAGAAAACGTTAACACCGTGCCATCCGGCTAAAGCAAGAATACTGCTCAAAGCCAGAAAAGCCACGATTCATAAGAAATATCCGTTTACAATCAGATTAAAAGAACTGAAATCTGATGACATAAAAGATGATTTCAGACTGAAGATAGATTACGGTTCAAGATACACAGGATTAGCTGTACTCAAAAACAACAGAGATGTAATCTGGTTAGCCCAGGTTAATCACAGAACTGATATTAAAAAGAAACTTGATGATAGGAGGAGTTTCAGACGCAGAAGAAGATCACA
>NZ_JAHENT010000106.1 GCF_018609725.1 Methanohalobium sp.
AAAAATTATAATCTTGCACAGCATATAACTGATGCCTCTTGGAGTAGTTTTGTACAGAAATTAGAATATAAAGCAGAATGGTATGGTGAAAATATCATCAAGATAGGACAATTCGACCCATCAAGCAAAATCTGTCATGTATGCGGATATTATCATCAGGATTTGGAACTTAAAGACAGAGAATGGGAATGTCCTGACTGCAAAACTGAACATGGTAGAGACATCAATGCATCAATAAATATTAAAAAATTTGCATTAGATAAGCAAAATCTAATAGGAACATAAGCACCTTCGGAACGAGGGGTAGATCCTGTGGACTTGTTCCCATAAGGGAAAAGGATGAAACAGGAAGCACCGGAGTCTTTAGCTCAGGTGTAGTTCACTTGTATCAGATTTCATCAAATATTTTCCTGATTTGTTTTGCAAGATTGATGCTTATATCTGTGGACTTCATCAGAGTATCTGCATATTTGATATAGCATTCAATACCTTCATTTTTAAAGTCGGTTTCTTTGAAATGGTCGTTTTTATCAACGACAAAAGCGTTCAGGAATTCTTTGTAACATTTTGCTACTCCTATGGAGGATACTTCCATATCATTAGCATGCATAAGCTTTGCTATTGGACCGCTAACAGGTTCATTACCGATTATCGGGCTTACAGCTACAACTTTCTTGTCCTTTAATATTTCTTTCATTGTTGGTAGGGAAAGGATAGGCCCAATACTTGTTATCGGATTACTAGGTCCGATTAATACCTCATCTTCTTTTTCAAAGGCGTCAAGGACGGCTGGTGAGATAGATGCATTCGATACACCGTCTATAAAGACATCGTAAACGTCTAATTCACCTTTCTCCTTTATCCAGAAATCCTGAAAATGCAGGTTTCCGGAAGGTGTTTTTATAGTTGTAGTAGCAGTGTCATCAGACATGGGTAATATATTTGCTCTTATACCAAAATTAGTTGCAAGTTTGGATGTGGCTTGAGTCAGATTATCTCCATTTCGGAGGTATTCCGAACGCATGATATGGGTTGCACGGTCGATATCTCCAAGCATCATGCCTTCATCATATCCGTTTGTTTTCATTGTCTCATGTGTTGTGAATGTATCATTTGCAACACCCCACCATTTATCAGTATCGAGTTTATAGGAAAAGAGGTACAATACAGTGTCCACATCAGGAGATATCAGATTACCTGATATTCTTATATCTTCGCCGGTGTTGACCACTACTGTGATTTCCTCTTCAGGTATAATATTTCTTAATCCGTTCAGCAATTTTGGGGTTCCTGTACCACCTGATAGAACAATCATGCTAATCCTCTATGTTTTTATAACAATAATCAAAACACCATTATATAATGAAACCGATTTATAAAAATATGAAAGTTATTCGTGACCCAGTACATGGATACATTGAACTGGATGAACTCTCACTGAAACTGATTGATACATCACTCATGCAGCGGTTGAGAAGAATCAAACAGCTGGGTCTATCTTCACTCGTCTACCCGGGAGCAAACCATACTCGTTTTGAACATTCTCTCGGTGTAATGCATCTTGCCACCATGCTTATGAACCAGCTGGATAATATAAGCGACAATGAAAAAAATGGATTAAAAGCTGCAGCACTTTTGCATGATATTGGTCATGGTCCTTATTCTCATGTAACAGAGGGTACGGTTAAATACTACACCAGAAAAAAACATGACGATGTCAGAGATGTTATCAAAAAAGATGAAATAGCAAACATTCTGCGAGAGCATGATATCGACCCTGAAACAGTTGCAAAACATATTAAGGGTGAGACAGCACTTGGACAAATACTTAACAGTGAAATCGATGTTGACCGGATGGATTATCTTGTAAGGGATGCACATTATACAGGAGTAACGTTTGGTCTGGTGGATTATGAGCGCTTAATTCATGAGATGGAAATTTTTGGGAATATACTGGTGGTTAGGTGGGGAGGTTTAAAAGCTGCAGAGTCATTGTTGTTGTCCAGATTTTTGATGTATCCATCGGTGTATTATCATCACGTCTCAAGAATAGCAGAAACGATGTATGTAAGGGCGATTCAAAACCTTATAGAAAGAGGGATTTTGTCTCCGTTTGAACTGAACAAAATGGATGATGGTAGTCTTTTTGAAGTTGTACGTTCTGATGACGGATATGCGGGTGAACTTGGAAAATGTATTGAAGAGAGAAAACTGTTTAAGCGGGCTCTTCGAGTAGGTTTCCAGTCACTTGGAGTAGATGTTCTGCGCTACAGGGATAATGTTGAAAGAGTTGAAAAAGAAATTGCAGATATAGCAGGTATTGACAGTAGGTATGTGCTGATTGATATTCCTAATACTCCTGAAATTGAGGAAATGAAGGCATTAATCAGAACTGACAGTAAAATGCAGCATCTTGATGATGTATCCCAAGTTGTCGCAACCCTTGAACAGGCACATAAAGATAATTGGAAAATGGGTGTTTATACTCCAAAAGAATACCGTGATGTTGTAGGTAGAGTTGCACGCGAGTTTTTTGAAGTAAAACGACCTATGAAACAATATCGTCTAACTGAGTATTAAGAAGGTGTGTTTTTGAATACAATTACAGAAACCTCAGGTAGAGCGGAAATTGTTCTTGAATGGGAAATGATGGGTGAAGATTATATTGTAACCCTTAAAGGAGGTCACGAACATATCGGTGCGGCTGCGGTTGGCATATATGATGATAATAAAGCAATCTCTACATCATCTGTAATTTCATTGCCCGGACACCGGGAAGAAGGGATAGCACTCGAGGCTGCAAGAAAAATTAGTTCCTTCACTCACAGAACAACTGTTTTTATGGCGGGCATACATCTTGATGATATTACGGGAGAAGAAATCGACAAAATAGTTGAGGTATCAGATATTATAGTTGATAGGTTTATTAAGTATCTGGAGGAAAACGTTTGATAGAAATAGCAATTGGTATTAGTGGTGCATCGGGTGTACATTATGGCATCCGTCTGATGCAGATATTGTCCGGTATGGACGATGTATTTATACATCTTGTTATTACAGAGTCAGCAAAAAAACTGATTGGTATAGAGTCAGAGTACTCAGTTCTTGAAATAGAGGATATGGCATCTAGAGCCTATAATGAAAAAGATTTTACTGCGCCTATTGCCAGTGGTTCACACCGGTTTGCAGGTATGATTGTAGCACCTTGCAGTATGAAAACCTTGGGTTCAGTTGCAAATGGAATTACTGATAACCTTTTAACCCGGTCAGCGGATGTATGTATGAAAGAAAGGCGTAATCTGGTACTTATGACTCGTGAAACACCATTAAACCAGATTCATATTGAAAATATGTTAAAGGCAACCCAATCCGGAGCTACAATTCTTCCGGCGTGTCCGGGGTTTTACTCAAATCCACAGACAATAGAAGATTTGTTAGATACAATTTCTGGCAGAGCGCTTGATCTTTTAGGTATTGAAAATGAGGTTTTTAATCGCTGGAAATAATATCCACATCACAAAGATTTAAGCTATGTATGTCCTTTTACAATAGTTAAATATATTAAGGGGAATGAGTATTAGTGTGGAACGTGCGATAAAATACATATCGGGATAGTAGGGTAGCCTGGACGATCCTCGAGCGTTTGGGACGCTTGGACAACGGTTCAAATCCGTTCTATCCCACCATTTTTTATTAAATTTGTAATAACTCTTTTTTGGATTAAATTATTAATATATGTGAATTAATAGGCTAATCCATGGTCGATGTAAAAGTAAAACTGTTTGCAAATCTTCGCGAATATGCCGGAGTTTCAGAAGTAACTATCAGTGGAGACACAGTATCGGATATATTGAATTCGTTGGGTCAGCAATATCCCCAGTTAAAAGAGCTTATTTTTGAAAACCCAGAATATGAAGACGAACTTCAGGGATACATAAATGTATTGTTAAATGGAGAAAATATTCAGCACCTTGAAGGGCTTTCAACCCAGCTTAAGGGGCATGATGAAATAGCAATTCTACCTCCTGTTTCCGGGGGTTAAAAGAGAAAGGATGCTTTGAAAGGTTTACCAGAATTGATAAACTTAACTGGGATTTAATAATGACCGGATTTTTTAAAGAACGAACACCTGTAAATCAAGCCAGAAATATATTTTTGAATGCTTTTAATTCAATTGAGAATACAGAACAGGTATCTATTGATGAATGTTCTGGGAGAATATTGTCAGATTCTGTAACAGCAAACAGAAATGTACCGCATTATAGACGTGCGGCAATGGATGGCTACGCAGTCCGTTCTTCAGATACTGTGGGTGCTTCACCAGAAAATCCGATAATGCTACAGATTGATGATGAAGAAGTTGTAGAAGGAACATGTATGAGGGTTCACACAGGCTCCAGCATACCGGACGGAGCGGATGCGGTAGTAATGGTTGAGGATACCATTCCTGCGGGGAATATGGTTGAAGTTCAAACCCATGTCCATCCAAACAAACATGTGGGGACTATTGGAGAAGATATAGAAAAAAATGATACAGTGTTTGCTGATGGGCACATGCTGAGACCATGTGATTTAGCAGTTCTCTCATCTCTTGGAATAAACAATGTAACAGTATATAAAAAACCGCATGTGTCAGTTATACCTACCGGATATGAACTTGTACCAAGAACATCCAGTTCTCAACTCCAACCGGGTAAAGTGGTTGAAACCAATGGTCTTATGACAGCAAAATATATTGAAAAATGGGGTGGTTTACCTGAATACTGTGAAATCGTCCCGGATAATCCTGATCTTATAAAAAGCACCATTCAATCACAGCTTGAATCGGATATGATTATACTTTGTGGGGGAACTTCAGTAGGAGAAAGAGACCATGTGCCTGATGTAGTGAAATCACTCGGAAATGTGCTTGTTCATGGAGTAAGTATGAGTCCTGGCAAACCGATAGCATTGGGTGTAATTGATAATGTTCCTGTAATTTGTCTTCCGGGTTATCCTGTTGCCGCATTTATAGGTTTGCTTATGTTTGCTCGTCCGGCACTAAGAAAAATAGGACATATTCCAGATTTACCGGATGCAACAGTAAAGGCAGAACTATCGGATAAAATACCTTCAAAAGAAGGGTATATGACTTTTTCAAGAGTTGTAGTAGATTTTGGCAGTTCGACTGCACATCCTGTTATGACCTCTGGTGCAGGAGTTTTGAGTTCAGTTGCAAAATCAAATGGTCTTGTAATAGTTCCAGAAAATACTGAGGGTTATGAAAAAGGAGAGGAAGTAGATATTGTCCTGATTGAGTAAAACTATTTTGTTTTTATTTTTATACTTTTATTACAACCACTATGCTTAAAATCAGTAAAAAGGTATAATGGTTAAATTAATTTAAAATGAAATTCTATACAGTATTAGTAGGGAGGTTGTATTGTGAATTTGGTAATCCTTCGAATTTATATGAACCAGAGTGATACATACAAGGGTAAAACATCTCATGATGCTGTATTGGAATACTTGAAAGACTCAGGAATTGCTGGAGCTACTGTTATACATGGTATTGAAGGATACGGTACGCATAATGAAATTCATACAGCAAATGTTTTAAGGCTGGGAGTTGACCTTCCAGTTATAGTAGAGGTAATTGATGATGAGGAAAAGATAAGAAATGTAATACCACATCTTAAGGAAATGCTGCCTGGTGCACTTATGACTTTACAAGATATAGAAATAGTATCAGACAGCAAAAACCTACATTAAACAATTAAATGAATGTAATTATCTGTAAAGTACTACATTGTTTCCTCTTACATCAATGAGAGTAGTGTTTGTAGCATCAGCAATTTTCTGGGAGAACTGGATTGTATCTTCACTTTCGAATGTACTTTTTAAAATTTTAACTTTAACAAGCCGATTGGCTTTTATTTGTTTTTTCAACTCTTCAATGACTGGTTCTGTCAGTCCGCTTTTTCCAATATGAATTACTGGTTTTAGTTGTGATGCCTCTGATTTTAGTTTATATAATTGCTTTTTATCCATGTTTGGATACCTCATAGTAATGGTTATTGAATCCAGAAATTAGTTTATTAGATGCAAAGGTGCATTGATACATTTTGGTTTAAATATATCTGATATCTATTGTCCTTAAATTAATGATTTTATTAATCCATATTTATTGAAACTGCCTATTTAATCTTTCGTATGTTTGACTATATGGTCTGTTTCTGGAATAATAATTTCTCTTATAGCCAGACGTACTGCATTGTTAGAACCTGGCAAGCAGAAAACGGTTTTATTTCTGACAACACCAGCTGTAGCTCTCGTAAGTATTACTGATGTGCCGATGTCTTCTAAACTTTTGAACCTGAAAAGCTCTCCAAATCCGGGAATTTCCTTATCAAAAAGTGGCTGTACGGCTTCAATAGTAACATCGTGTGAAGTTAATCCTGTACCCCCTGTTGTAATCACAATATCAGCATTACTGCAAACCGCTGAATTGACCGTATTTTGTATAGCAGTAAAATCATCATTTATAAGTTTATACTGTATAACATTATGTCCATTTGTGGTTAATAGATTTTTTATAGTATTGCCTGATGTATCATCAACTTCTTCTGGATTTGTCACGTCTCCATATTCGTAGTATCTTGAACTGGATATCGTGATTAGAAAAAAATTATATGTACTAACAGTCTCACTTTTGTGACTCTGTGTGGGATTGGAGTTTATATTCATAAAAAACGCTTTCTAATCTGTTAAGATAATTAGTATCCTATACATTATCGATGATTTATTTAATTGTTTGTGTCCAACAAAGATATAAACCTATTTTCCGTATGGATGCTTATAAATTGAACTTTTCCATTTGTTAAAATATATGCAGATACTTTCAATAGATGTAGGTACCGGTACACAGGATATCCTTTTGTACGATACTAAAAAAGGTATGGAGAACAGCCCTGTAATGATAATGCCGTCTCCAACAGTAATGGTTGCAGATAAAATCCGTAAGGCAACATCACAGGGAATAGATATAGTACTTACAGGATACATTATGGGTGGAGGTCCTTCCACCAAAGCAGTTAAAGACCATCTGAAAAAAGGATTAAATGTTTATGCTACAGAAAATGCTGCACTAACCATCAATGATGACCCTGATAAAATTCGTTCTATGGGTGTTAAGATAATTGATGAATATGGACTGAAATCACTTCCTGAAAATTTGCAGCGTATAAATCTGCAGGATTTAATTTTAGATGAGATAAAAAATGCTTTTTATCAGTTTGGTATAACCGCACCGTCAAAATTTGCGGTAGCCGTCCAAGATCATGGATATTCACCCGAGTCAAGTAATCGTGTTTACAGGTTTAAACATTTTGAAAACGCTATTCAAGAAGGTGGCGGCATTGAGCAATTTTCCTATAAAAATAATGATATACCCCCGTATCTTACACGTCTGATGGATGCATCGCGTATAATTGGAGGAACACAATCGGTTTTTATGGATACTGGACCAGCCGCTATTTTTGGTTCGTTAAAAGATTCCAATTCATATCAACCATCATTAGTAGTAAACATAGGAAATGGGCATACTCTTGGAGCACTTGTTGTTGATAACAAAGTTGTAGCATTATTTGAACATCATACATCCCAACTAACACCGTCCCGACTACAGGATTATATAATAAGGCTTTCAGAGGGCGACCTTACCTTTGAAGAAATATTTAATGATAAAGGTCATGGATGTTATATAGACAGAAAAATTGGCTTTGACAACATCAATTCTGTGATGGTAACAGGTCCAAGACGGGAAATGATTCAAAATCTGGATAATTATGATAAACATCCAAAGTTGTGGGATAAATTACATTTTGCTGCGCCATTTGGAAACATGATGCTTACCGGATGTTTCGGGTTAATTTCAGCATATTGTTACCATTATGAATGAAAAATTTATGTCAACCAATGTTTAAAACTTCAAATAAGATTTATATACCCTGACATAACAGGGAATTTTATATATTACAAATGTTTTCAGGTTAAGTTATCAATAGATACATATAGGTGTATCGCATAGTAAGGCGAAGTAAATCCAAATTAGAAGAATTTTTCAATTTAATCTTAATTATCAAGGAGGCTTAATTTTATGGCACGAAAACCAGCAAGCATGTATAGGAATGTAAAAAAACGCTCATATACAAGACGTGAATATATGGGTGGTGTACCGGGCAGCCAGGTAATCCACTATGATATGGGCAACAAAACCGCACAGTTCCCTGTAAAATTATCATTAATAGCTGATGAAGACTGCCATATACGTCATACTGCGCTGGAATCAGCCCGTGTTTCTGCAAATAGGAAATTAATGAAGGCAGCAGGTCGTGCAGGATATCATCTTAAAGTAAGAGTATATCCACATGAAGTACTAAGAGAGAATAAACAGGCTACTGGTGCTGGTGCAGACCGTGTTTCAAGTGGTATGAGGCAGGCATTTGGTAAAAATGTAGGTACAGCAGCCCGTGTTTCTGCAGGTCAAAAAGTATTTACAGTATCTGTGAATAAGGATGATTTTGGAGCTGCAAAGGATGCACTCTGGCGAGCAGGTCAAAAAATACCAACACCATTCAGAATTGTTGTCGATCATGGATGGAAACTGGTAGAATAAACCTTACATTTTTTTAATTTTTCTTTGACCGAACGTTTTAAATTACAGATATCATATATAAATATAACAAAATCAAAGAGTGAGGGTGATTAACATAGAAGTAGATTATAACGATTATGATTCCCTTCTGGATCGTGCAATGGAAAAAATGCCAGAAATGGAAACTTCAGATGACCGTTTTACAATTCCAGAACCCAAGGTATTACAAGAAGGGAAAACTACAATTTTAGACAATTTTGGAAACATTGTGGATGTACTAAATCGAGATCCTGAGCATGTTTTAAAATATCTAAACCGTGAACTTGGTACTGCAGGTAAGATAGAAGGAAGCAGAGCTGTATTCCAGGGTAGGTTTCCCAAAGAATTGATAAAATCAAATCTTGATTCCTACCTGAATGAATATGTATTGTGTACAGAATGTGGACGACCAGATACCCAATTGGAAAAAGTCGACAGGGTACTGGTAATGAAATGTCTGGCATGTGGTGCACATCGTCCGATAAAAAAGAAAAAGGCATCTTCTAGTACGGCACCGACCGTGGCAGTCGAAGAAGGCAAGGTTTATGATGTTCAAATCACTGCAGTAGGTTCCAAGGGCGATGGAATTGCAAAACTTGATAAATTCACCATATTTGTGCCTGGTGCTGCAAAAGGTCAGAATGTAAAAGTTAAAATAAACCGTGTAAGCGGTAATCTTGCGTTTGCAGAAAAAGCTGAATAAACCAATGATTTGTTTTATTGCATCACTTGTTAGTGGTGTAATATATCAAAATCATTATCAACTCGCTTAGGGTTTGTCTGTTTTTACCACTAATTAAATCAAGGTATGTTTTTTAATAGCCCATCAATAAGTTAAAAAGGGTTACAATGAGCTCAAACAACGATATATCAAAATCATTATCCACAAACAGTAAAGGAAATATATCATTGATGTCGATTCCAGGGTTGTCGATTGACCTTAACCACCAAGATGGTTTTTTACAGCTTGAGGCAAACGGCACTTTAAAATCAACCTGTTCTCCGTTTTTGGACAAAATCAATTCACGCCTTGAAAAAGAAAAACCTGCAACATGGAATGAGGAAAGTGTAATTGCATCAACCTGGCTACCACCGATACCAAGTGGACCATTTAAGCGACTGCTGTATGCGGAAACAAAAATAGCGTTTGGTAAATATATACCAGAAACAGTATCCTTTGAAATCACCCGTGAATGTAAATGTAACTGTGAGCATTGTGTTGTAAGTGGTGGAGAAGGAGACCTTGATGTTGATACTATTAAAAGAACTATTGATGAAGCACTGGATATGGGTGCGTTTATAATTACTTTTACAGAAGGTGACCCGCTTCTCAGAGAGGAAATTTTTGAACTTATAGATTATGTGGATAAAGACCGGGCGATAGTAAACATATTCACTCCGGGTACAGAACTAACACCTGAAACAGCCAAACGTCTAAAAGAAGCTGGTCTACATAATCTTTTAATCAGTATTTATTCCAAAGATTCTGAAAAACATGATTCTGTAAGAAGACTTGATGGAGCGCATGAAATGGCTATAAATGCCATTAAAAATGCAGTAGATGCGGGTTTGCTTGTGACAATGGCAACCCATGTTTCACCCGATAGAATGGATGAATTGCCCAGACTTTATGAACTGGCATCAAATCTTGGAGTTCATGAACTGTCGTTATGGGAATCAGTTCCCAAAAAACCGCAGGATCCTATATTGTCTGATACAGAACGTGAATCAATACTGGATATGTACCATGAAATAAATTCTAATCCTCAAGGTCCGAGAGTGTTTTCAAATACGTATTTTGAAGGGGAGATGCTTGGATGTATGGCAGGTCAAAGGTGGATGCATGTATGTGTGGACGGTTCAGTAAAACCCTGTCCCTATATACCTTTTGAATTTGGAAATATCCAGAATGATTCACTAAAAGATATATGGAATAATATCCAGAATTATTCTCATTTTAAAGGTAAACGTAGCAGATGTCTGATGCATGAACCTGATTTTTTAAATTTGGTATCAAAGATACCGGATAATGAGGAGATACCCTTCAGGTTTGAAAAATTACAATAAACTTATTTTCTAAATTTACATCCTTTTTTATACATTTGAAAATCGTAATGTTTAACCATCTGGATGGCAATCGTATTCTGCTATCTTTATTTATTTGATATCTGCTACAATTGATATTAATATATAATAGAAAACATAATATCCACATAACGATTTGAAGAGGCACCATATGGATATGAAAATGAAAATCGACCCATGGGGTACACTGGATATAGAAGATTATTCTAAATTATTCGATGAGTTTGGAATATCACCGATAGAAGATGTGTATTCTGAAATTTCGTCCCCTCACAAATTCATAAGGCGAAATATAGTATTCGGTCATAGGAACTACAACCTGATTGTAGATGCAATGAACAAGGGTGAACCGTTTTCTGTTATCAGTGGTTTCATGCCTTCAGGCATGGTACATCTTGGCGGTAAAATGGTAATGGATGAAATAATCTGGCATCAACAGATGGGTGCAAATGCTTTTGTAGGTATTGCGGACAGAGAGGCTTATGCAGTACGGGGGCTTTCATGGGACAAATGTCGCGAACTTGGAATTAATGAATATATTTTAAGTTTAATAGCTCTGGGTTTTGAACCGGATGGGCATATATACTTCCAGTCGGAATGTGATAATGTCAAAAATATGGCATTTGAGTTGGGGTCAAAAACCAATTATTCAGAACTCAGTGCTATATATGGGTTTGGTGGAGAAACCAATGTATCGCACATGATAAGTACTCTTACCCAGAGCGCTGATATTTTACAGCCACAGTTAAAGGAATTCGGTGGTCCAAAGCCGACGGTTGTACCGGTTGGAGCGGATCAAGACCCTCATATACGCCTGACTCGAGGACTGGCTCATAAAATGAACATGTTAAGAATTGAAACCCGTGAAGATAATAATGGGAATCAATATTTCAGTATTCGCAATAAATCAGCTCCTGAATATGTATTGAAACAGATTAAAAAACGTGCTCCCGGTAAAAGTAAAGTCTTTGAAGGGCATGTTGACATATTTGAGACAGATGATTTTGAAACTATATTAGATATTGTTCTTCAGGTAGAACTTGAAGCTGGAGGCTATTCATTTGTTCCGCCTGTAGCAACATATCACAGGTTCATGTCAGGTTTGCAGGGCGGTAAAATGTCAAGCAGTGACCCGGATAGTTATATTGCATTGACCGATGACCCAAAAGAAGGAGCCAAAAAAGTCAAACGCTCCAAAACCGGTGGATGTATCAGCCTCGAAGAACAGAAAAGGTTGGGAGGTAACCCGAAAAATTGTTCTGTATATGAATTATTGATGTTTCATTTAATAGATGATGATAAACAGCTTACAGAAATCTATGATGAATGTGTAAGTGGAACGCGGATGTGTGGAAGCTGTAAAAAATATACCGCAGAGCTTATGTCCGAGTTTTTAAAAGACCATCAAGAAAAACGTGAATTAGCCAAAGAAAGATTGGATGAATACGGATTGGGTGAATACAGAAAATATGTACATTGAACTGTCAGGGTAAAATTATCTTAAAAACTGCGATTAAAAGAGTGATGAAATGAGTGAGCAAAAGCAAAAACATGAAGCATCTGATTATAATCTTTCAATTAATGAAAAAAAAATTTTAATTGATTTGGGAGAACTGGAATGCACAATACCCAAAACACTGGCTGAAAAAACTTCACTGAAACCTGAAGCCGCTATGCAATCAGCTTTTTTACTCGAGGAAAAAGGGCTGGCAAAAGTCGATGAAGAGTTTTCTGTGAATTATACAATAACAGGTGAAGGTGTAGAATATGCTGATAATGGTTTGCCTGAACGTCAGATAGTTGAATATATTTCTGAACCAGTAGCTATTGATGATTTAAAAAACCAGCTATCCCCTAAAATGGTAGGTATCGCTATCGGATGGCTCAAGAAAAAAGGCTGGGCAGATGTTAAAAACAGTATGATAATGCCCTCGGTAAATTCACCAGAAATAGGTGATGACGAAAAAATCCTTTCAAGATTTAAACAATATGCACAGGAACCTGATAAATCTGGAATTGCATTCACTGAAAAGGAACTGCTTGAAAAGGACAGTGAAAAATCGGCTCTTAAAGACCTTCTCAAGCGTAAACTTGTCATCAAGAATGAAGAAAAATACAGATATGTTTCAATAACAAATCAGGGACGTAAACTGGTGTCACAGGGTATTGAAATTGAGGAGGAAATTACCCAGCTAACCTCTCAACTTCTAAAAACAGGAGAATGGAAAAACAAAAACTTCCGCTCATATAATATACATACACCTCCGAAACCGGTTTACGGTGCAAAGATACACCCCTACCAGCGCCTAATCAACCAAATGCGCCAGATTTTTATTGAAATGGGTTTTACTGAAATAAAAGGAGAAATTATACAAAGTTCTTTCTGGAATTTTGACGCACTTTTCCAGCCACAAGATCATCCTGCACGTGATATGCAGGACACATTCCACCTTGAATCCACGTCAGAAATTGATGAAGAATGTAAAGACAATGTATGTGCTATGCATGAACATGGTGGAGACATCAGTTCTACCGGCTGGGGTGGTCTATGGGATGAAAATATAGCCAGAAGGAACGTTTTAAGAACCCATACAACCGCAGTGACCATTAAATATCTTGCAGATAACCCCGAACCACCAGTGAAGGCTTTTTGTATAGACCGAGCATATCGTAGAGAAACTATAGATCCCACCCATCTTCCTGAATTCGAGCAACTTGAAGGTGTTGTTATGGATAAAAACATGTCTTTTGCCAATTTGCTCGGATGCTTGGCAGAGTTTTATCACCGTATGGGTTTTGAGAACGTTCGTTTCAGACCGGGTTATTTCCCCTATACAGAACCTAGCGTAGAACCTGAAGTCTATATTGATGGTATGGGCTGGATAGAACTTGGAGGTGCTGGAATTTTTAGAAAAGAAGTAACAGACCCGCTCGGTATTAAACACCCAGTCCTTGCATGGGGTCTGGGAGTTAGTCGTGTTGCGATGTTGAAACTGGGTCTTCGTGATTTGAGAGAACTGTATCAGTCTGATATAGACTGGATACGTAAAAGCGAAGTTTGCAGATTGTAATTATACCCTTGAAAAAAAAAGAACGACACCGGAAAAGTTAAGAGGTTGCATAGAATTCAAGGTCGGTGTTGTTCAATCTTTTTTGATTTGTCTACACTCTATATAGATGGTGCTGTATAAAAACGGCACAAACAGCCATTGAGTGCTCGGTTTACGAATAATTTTGAATAATATAAATTTAATCGATATATTCTATATAGGCTATATATTATTGAAATCGTATATGACTGATTTAATTATAGTTAGAAAGAGGAGATAACACCGACATGAAGGAGTAATTTGGTAGATACAGAGCATTATTATGTCGGTGTTTTGATAGATGACCATTACATAAAATTAGATATATAAAAAACTAATTAATAATTAAAAATAATTATTAAATAAAAACTTTATATTTGATTTTTCGATTTGTTACGATAGTGGGGCAACAGGGGTACGTGAAAGCTAACGACTTCAGAGCTTGTCCGACAATTAATGTCAAAGAGAATCTTTTCCACAAAATGAACTACCAAGTAACAAAAATCATCAATCCTAACTGTTTCTATTATATCAATCGGTAGCATCCGTATCTGGTTTTTGGATGATTGGGTGAATGCTATTAATAAATAATTAATCTTTAACCTACATTTATTTTACTGATAAATAAAATAAATTGATAGTAATGAATTGTCAGACAGCCTGTTCAGTCGTGGTAGAGCAGTCAGAGGTTTGTCATCAGTAACAAGTTAAATAAAAAATATTATATCTTGCTTTTATATATTTGTACCAGTAAGTAATAGTATATAGTTTTGCTTTTATTGATTTATTAGATTGTTGAAATTGTAATAGCAACCATATAAACACACAGGATTTGCAATGAATCAGGAAAGAAAAGACGGTATGGCACTGCTCATAGAACACAAATGGAAGATTATTGCAGCTATAGCTCTAGCTTTATTTTTCCTTGCAATTATATTCATTTTGCGTCCGCTTGCTGACGGGATAATACTTGGTCTTGTTTTTGCTTATATATCCCGACCTATATACCTGAAATTAAATAAAAATAAACGCGTAGGTGCGTTTGTAGCAACTACATGTATTGTTATTCCAATTATTTTTATACTTGGCATGGGAATACTGGAAATAATACAGCAAATAACATGGATTGTACAAAATCAGAACGAAGTTATATCATCCCTTACCGGTTTTATAAACAATGTACAAATACCAGGTTTTTTGCACACTGAAATTGAACAAAGTATACAGGATATTTCACAATCAATCATACCAATCCTTAGAGAAATAGGGATTGTATCTTATGCCAAAGACCTTGTAATATTTTTGCTAAATCTTGTGATTTCAATAATTATTTGCTATTTCATGCTTTCGGATGGGAATACACTGTACCAGAAAGTTCTTGATATAACCCCCAGTAATTATCAGAAGACATTTAAAAATTATGTAACAGAACTGGATAAAATCCTTGGGGGTATATTTATTGGTAATGCCTATGCAGCACTTTTTGTCAGTATTATGTCTGCGATAGTGTTTTATGTTTTCGGTTTTTCACATATTCTTGCGTTATCTGCATTAATTTTCATAGCGGCTGTAGTACCACTGTTTGCAGGTTATATGGTACTTGTACCTCTTGCATTACTTCGTTATTTCAATCAGGGCATTGAAGCGGGATTGTTTTTTTTCCTCGTTGCATCAATAGTTATTTATTTACCCCCTGAGCTATTTATGCGACCATATCTTGCAAGTATTAAGTCAAAAGTTCATCCGTTGTTAATCATGCTTGCATTCATTGGAGGAGCGTTTGTCGGTGGTATCTCCGGATTTTTCGCCGCTCCGATACTTCTGGGAGCGTTGATTGCAGCGTACAGGGTATATGTAAATGAGCTACGCAGTTACGGTTATAATTTAGTCCAAAATACAGGTAAATCAGAAAATAACGGATAATGTAATTTGGGAATAAAACAGTTCCCATATTATACAACAATTTTTCATAATATTGCACACAGTATGTAAGAATTGTAAATGGTGTTAAATTAGAAATAAATCAATCAAACAGAAGATAAAACATACGAAATTGAATTGGTCGAAGATGTTCTTACTATCATCACGGTTTTTTCTGCAAAACTTTACGGAAGTCAGATCCATAAGAACAAAAAAATCAAAGAGACAAACGAAAAGCTATTCGATGATTATCATGTCGTTTCGGAATAAAGATAAATTTAAAAATACAGTTACATTCACTCTAAAACAGGAGATTTATTTCTCAGATGAAGATGAGAATATTCTCGATGGACAATCGAAGATATGTAACTGGTTATATAATTATCTTTACGACATGGTCGAATATGACTATAAGTATAATGGTAGTAAGAACAAACTCACCAATAAATACAACTTGAGAAACCAGGTTCCACGAATAAAAGAAGAAAAACCATTCTTGAAAACTGTTTATTCTTCAGTTCTGAAAAATGTGGCGATAAGGTTAGCAAACTCTTATGAAAACTTTTTCCAGATACCCGATGTAGGACATCCTAAACACAGAAGTTGGAAAAACAAGTGGTTCTCACTTGAATATGAAGAAAAAAGTGGGTGGGAGATAGATGGTAAAACCGTGACCATAAGTTTAGGTAAAGACAAATATTCCAAAAAATTAAAAGTTACAGGAACGCTAAATGAGAAACCAAAACTTGATGGTGGTAAACCAAGAGCATTCAGATTGGTGAAACAACAGGGAAAATTTTATGCTATCTTTACAGTTGTAAAAGAAAAACCTCCAAAAAAAGATGCAAAAAAATGGGTTGCTCTCGACCCTAATCATAAGAACCTCTTAACAGCTTATGATTACAAAGGAAATACTATCGAATTCCAGAATTTAAATGAGATAAAGTATTGGGATGGCGTGATTGATGATTTAATGTCTAAACGAGATAACTGCAAACGCAAATCTCAATTTATACCTATAAGTGAAACAAGAGGGTATTGGGAACCAAGTAACAAATGGAAAAGATACAACAAAGCGCTGGAAAAAGCTCTGCATACCAAACGAGAACAGACAAAGTTGGGTATGTTTACAATAGCAAATTATCTTTGCAGAAACTACGATAAAATCTTAATAGGTGATTATACTCCATCGAAAGAAGTTTCACCGCATAAAAAAGCAAATCGCAGTATATTAAATCAAACTCTCATCGCAAAATTGCGTGGAACAATTGAATGGGTTTGTGAAAAATCAGGAAAAACATTCAAAAAAGTTGATGAGAAAAATACAACAAAAAAATGCTGTATTTGTGGAGACGTAGAAAAGAAGGATCCAGATGTAAGAACTTTTACCTGTAAAAAATGCGGTCAAACCCTTTCGAGAGATATAAACAGCGCTGTAAATATTGCTAAAAAAGAAATGCGTTTGTCTGGCACGGACTACAAAGGTAATCTCAAAGAACCTTTGTATATTGCATATTGGAAATACAATAACTCGAAAATAAATATGCAAACGAATTAAACGAGAAAGATGATACTTTCTCACCTAAGTTTACATGGTTTTATGTAAAGTTAGGAGTGCGGATAAAACCTATAAATCTTATTAGGTCTTGATTAAACATTAATAAACACGGCATCAATTAGTTTCATTAACTCTTATAAAGGTGAAATCATGCGATTATTGTTGGTTCATTCAGATTATATAGAATACGAAGTAAAAAAAAGTACACCAGTAGCTGAAAAAGTGGATGACTCTCAAAAAAGTGGACGTCTTGAAGAAGCACTGACAGTTTTTCTGGCGGTTGAAAAACCGGATGAATCGGGTATAGATGAAATTGTAAAACGGACTGTAGATGAAATCAGAAATATAATGGGTCAGGTTAATACAGACCGTATAATGCTTTACCCATATGCACATCTTAGTGATGAACTATCATCTCCTGATACAGCGGTAAAGGCACTAAAAAAAATAGAAAAAGAACTTTCTGATGAGTACGAAGTCAAGCGTGCACCATTTGGCTGGTACAAGTCATTTAATATAAACTGTAAAGGTCATCCTTTATCAGAATTATCCCGTACTATTCGTCTAGAAGGTACATCAACATCATCTGCCGGGGAAAGTACTGGTTCTGAATCTGAAGAGGAAGAAGTGGTTTCAGAGGCTTTAAAAGCAGAAGAAACTGCCAAGTCTTACTGGTATGTTCTAACACCCGATGGCGAACTCCATGATGTTGACAGTTTTGATTTTTCAAACCATTCCAACCTTGAAAAGTTTGTAAATTATGAAATATCAGAAAGTCGAGTGGTAGATAAAACACCTCCACATGTTGATTTGATGAAAAGGCTGGGAATTGCGGATTATGAACAGGGTTCTGATTCCGGGAACATTCGGTACTATCCCAGAGGAAGGTTTATAAAATCACTTCTTGAAAATTATGTGCTTGATGAGGCAACCAGATCAGGGGCTATGGAAGTTGAAACACCCATAATGTATGATATGAACCACCCCACACTGAAAAAATATCTGGACAGATTCCCTGCACGTCAGTATTCCATTGAATCCGATAAACGTAGTCTTTTCCTCAGATTTGCAGCCTGTTTCGGACAATTTTTGATGTCTCATGACATGACAATATCCTACAAGAATCTTCCACTTAAAATGGTAGAAATGACAAGATATAGTTTCAGAAAAGAACAGCGTGGAGAGCTTGTGGGTATGAAACGCCTCCGTAGTTTCACAATGCCTGATATGCATACATTCTGTGAAGATATGGACCAGTCGATTTCAGAATTCGATGACCAGTACAAAATGTGTATAAATACACTTGATAATATCGGTGTTGATGTCGATGATTATGAAGTTGCAATACGTTTCACCCGTGATTTCTATGAAAATAATAAGGATTTTATAACCGAGATGGCTAAAACTGTCAACAAGCCTGTGCTTGTTGAGATGTGGGATACACGCTTTTTCTATTTTGTTCTCAAATTCGAATTCAATTTCATTGATGCACTTGGAAAAGCAAGTGCTCTGTCAACAGTGCAGATAGATGTGGAGAATGCTGAAACATATGATATCAGTTATACTGATAGAAATGGGGAATCAAAAAGACCAACAATGCTTCATTGTTCACCCAGTGGTGCAATCGAGAGATGTATATACGCACTTCTTGAGAAAAATGCAATAAAAATTGATAATGGCGAAGTACCCATGCTTCCAGTATGGTTATCACCAACTCAGGTAAGAATTATACCTGTGCACGAGCACCATTTTGATTTTGCAGAAAAAATTTATGAACAATTGAACTGCCGTGTCGATATCGATGATAGAGAAGATACAGTAGGCAAAAAGATACGTGAAGCAGGACGTGAATGGATACCTTATGTTGTTGTGATAGGTGACCGTGAGATAGAAAGCGGTAAACTAAATGTAACCATAAGATCTGAATCACTGCCCAAGAAGCCAAAGAGTTCAGAAATGACAGTTGAAGAATTGAACAACCGGGTAATTTCGGAAATACAAGGAATGCCCTACCGCGAGCAACCTCTTGCTAAATATGTAACAAAAAGACCAAAGTTTTTATAATTGCTGAAAGATAAACAATTAACCATGCGGGAACCAGAATCAATACCAGAAGTCGCTGCAGAAATTTATGTATCAGGCAGAGTCCAAGGTGTGTTTTTCAGGCAGTTCACAAATGATGTTGCTACACATCTTGGACTAACTGGATATGTACAGAATTTGTTTGATGGAAGAGTAAGAGTTGTAGCAGAAGGAAGTCAGGAGAAAATGAATAAATTGATTGATAAATTACACTCTGGACCTTCTCTGGCAAATGTTGAAAATGTTAATGTCAATTGGTATGAACCAACTAATGAATTCAGAGATTTCAAGGTTAAGCATTAAACGTTTAGTTTTTTATTTTTCTGCCACACTTTGTAATAAATGGTTAAAAACCAAAACCGTTTTGTTTTAAACTATAAATATTAATAGTGTTTTGGTTCTTTTTGCAGGGTTAGATTTTTTATATAAATATAGTAATTCTAATTGGTATGATTGAATTTACAAAATTACATGGTAACGGGAATGATTTTATTGTAATCGATGAGTTTGAAAATGAAATTGTTCCTGAAAATCAAAAAGCTGATTTCGCGGTTAAATACTGCAGACGTAAGTTTGGAATAGGGGCAGATGGCATCCTTTATATATCTGGTTCTGATAAAGCTGACATGAAAATGAGATTATTGCAGCCCGATGCATCAGAGGCTGAAATGTGTGGCAATGGTATACGATGTCTTGTAAAATATGCCTATGATAATGGGTATATTAATATTGGTGAATCTACTGTAGAAACAATTGCAGACGTCTATAATGTAAAAACCCGCAAAGATGATGGTGGTTTCTGGGTCAAAGTAAATATGGGCAAACCACTGACAAAGCGTTCTGATATCCCTGCACAGGGAGATTCTAATGATTATTTTATCAATGTAGATTTACATGATTATCCAGTGTCAGTGGTTAATACTGGCGTACCTCATGCAGTTATATTTGTTGAAAATCTGGATTTTAATATACAGAATACTGCACCCAAAATACGGTTTGATGAGACTTTTCCAAACGGAGCCAATGTTAATTTTGTAAGAATTGATTCCAATGATGAGATAACTATTAGAACCTATGAACGCGGAGTGGAAGATGAGACATTAAGCTGTGGTACAGGTTCTGTGGCATCAGCATACATTTCAAATCTACTGGGCAAAGTAAAAAATCCTGTATTGGTTCATACAAAAGGAGGAATGCTTAATATAGAGCTTGATGATAAAGGTTTTCTTTACATGGAAGGACCTGCTGAAACAATTTATAAAGGAGTAACCTTTAAATAAATATTTAACATTATTATATTTTGTTAGAAAATTTTATACCGTTCTATCAACAAATTTGAAAGTTGGTTAATTATGAGCGAGCTTCCATGGGAAAAGAAAAAAAACGAAAATGATCATGGTGACAACAATCATCAAACAGATGAAAAGGAATCTCCTCCTGAACCACCATCTTTTGATGATGTACCTGATTTATCAGCTCTGGCATCAGAAAACAATGATGATAACGAAAGTGAAAAATCATCAGATAGTAATAAACAATCATCTTTTGGGCAAGCACCTGATATACTCCAGAACGCATTCAGTAACGATCCCATGGAAGAGGTAGATGAATTAGAAACTGTTGAACCTGAAGAAGAGGAAGAAATTTCTGAATCAGGGACAACAGAAGAACCTTCTTTTGACGACGTACCTGACCTAACAAATCTTGTGTCTGATAACAGTGAAAATAGTGCAGGGGATAATTCAGGTTCAGATGTGCAATCATCTTTTGAACAGGCACCTAATATACTCCAGAACGCATTTAGCGATGAGCCCATGGAAGAGGTTGACGGTCTGGAAGAGGCTGGTTCTGAACCAGAAGCATCTGAATCTAAACCTTTTGATGATGTACCTGATTTATCAACTCTGGCATCATCAGACGAAGTTGAAAATACAGAGCAAAATATTTCTAATTCTGATGAACCACCTTATGAGACGTTTAATACTGAAAATGAAACAGAGGATAATTCTTATCAGGACATTTCACCTGGTGAAAGTGAACAATCCTTTGATACAAACCTGAAAGATTCAGAGTCAGAAATAGACAATAACCAAACAGTAGAATCTGATATTACTTATCCTGAAAAAACAGAGGAAAACGAACCAGAATCAGATAAATCCGATGATGCTTCATCATTGAAAAACAAATTTAAATCAATTACACAGCGAAGGAATTTGTTTGATGAGCTTGAAGAGGCAAAGTCTGAAGACCAGTCGTTGGCAAAACCTGTAAACAAATCAGTTAATGAAGAAAAGCCACTGGAACCATTAAAAGATAAATTCCAGAATATAACCCATGAAGGGAATTTGACAGAAAGTTTTGACCAGTTACGCAAAAAGGTCGATGAATTTCAAACAAATATTCAAAATGAAGAAGTATCTGCAGATAACAAATATTCAATAGAAACAGATGAGTCTGAAAGTGTATCATTTAACGATAATAAGGAATCAGAATATAGTGAAACCCCGGTAGCTGAACAATCAGGTTCATCAGAACCCGATAATGAATATGTAATGGGTACATTTAAAAATGAGTCAGAAAAGTCACAACCAGACCTGCAAACTTCAGATCTATCTGCAATCGAGAGTGAGAAAAGCGATACAGGTGAACAGAAAAGTGCCGCATATGCCGAAAAGTTTAGTGATTTGACAGCATCATTTAAAAATAAATTCAAAAATATCAGGCAGAAAGCAACAGGTTCAGCTGAGCAAACAAAAGATTCAGAAAGGACTGAAACCGCTGTTGATGACCTGACACCTCCACCTCTATTTGAACCTGATTTACCTGAGGATACTGAAGATTCAGAAGACGTCTCTGAAAATGTAGGTAATGAAGAGCTACCTGATGAATCTAAAGAAACGGGGGAAATCTCCAGATTCTCAAAAGTAAAAGGTATAAAACCCAAATTTGGGAAAATTTTGAGTCCATTTAAAGTGCTGGTTAAAGGATCGTCAGGTCGCAAGAGTCTTAAAAACCAGATGGAGCAGATGAAAGAAGATATAGAGGAAGAAGGACACGAAGAATCTTCTCCTGAATTTGTACCTCCAGTTGAACAGGAAACAGAGGAAATTGAAGAAGGAAAAACTTCAAAAATTGGCAAAATATCCGGTTTCTTTAAGGGTATTACCCAGCGTGGAAGATTGCGGAAACGAATGAAACAGTTCCGTGAGAATGTAACAGGTTCCAAACAAGATGATTTTGAATTTGAACCCACAACAGGAACTTTCCAAGTGCAAGGACAATATACAGGACAGCCTGCAGGGTTAAGTTTTGAACAGGTTGACAGACTTGTAAACAAAAAGCTTAACGATCATCAGAAACAGGTTAAAGACGTGTTTGACAAAAAAATAGACAAGGTTTTCAGTAAGGAATACATGGATTATATAGCATCAAGAGTGGCTACTAATCAGGCGGGAGATCTTCAGGAGTTACAGAGCAAGGTTAATGGTTCTGTTAACAGAGTTGAAAATTTTACTGATGACCTACAAAACCTTTCTAGTACAGTGGATGAACTGGATGACAGAATTAAGGAAATACAGAGGCGAAATGAGGATTTTGAATCAAAGATTGATAATTCCTATTATTCTACAAGTGACAGAATAGACAATCTTGAATATCAACTCAAAAACCTTCAGGATTCACTTGGACTCAGTAATGAAAGTGATAGCAAATTAAATTCAATAGGGACCCGTATAGATGAACTTGAAAGTGTGCTTGATAGTACTCAGTCCGATAATCAGGAAATAAAATCAGAATTATCAAATATACAGCAAAGTATTTCTGATATGTACGGTTCCTATAAAGAACTTTTATCACACCTTAATGAAGTTAATGATGATTATGAATCCAAATTCTCTGATTTGTATGATAAATTGTCCAAAATCGATACAGTTGAATCAAAGTTATCAGAAATTGATAAAAATACAAAAGAAAGGGATGAGATTCTTTCAAAAGTTGAAGAGGAATTACCAGTTATCAAAAATGCAATTAAACGTAACCATAAAGAAAACCAGGCACTTGCAAATTCATTAGAGGAGTTAAAAAAATTATCTGATGTTAACAGAACTGAAGGAAAGGAGGATATAGAAACCGTTTCAACTGGTCAGAATGTACAGCTTGAATATATCCCCAAAAATTCGGTTAGCATGAGAATTTGCATGGAATGGCTCAAATACCTAATGAATCGAGTAGGTGGCAATAATCTCGATGGGGTATTAACTTATTATAAGGAGTTGGGTTGGATAAGTGATGATGTACGGCAGGAACTACTTAGGTATTCAGCAGGTATAAGCCATAACGGTGAAAAATCAAACTGGAAACTTACAAAAACTGATCATATAAAATCCATCTGGTTCATTCAAAAACTTGCAGGATCTAATTTTGATTTCGATGCACTACAAACCATTGAAAAAGATGTGAATCAGATAAAGGAAAATAATTGAGTTAAATTCAAAAAATTGAAAACTTGATTCCATGAAAACAAAAAACGAATTTGATGATAAGGGACAGTTAACTCTTGATTACTTGATAGCAATAACCTTTTTTTTATTTGCAGTATTTTTTGTATTCCAATATGCATCAGGCCTTTTCACACCTCTGCAGTCAAATTCTAATGAAGTAACTTTAATAGCAGATAGAACAGCGACCGAACTTGTTGAAACTACATTAAGCGACAACACTGAGTCCACAAATAATTTTGTTGATAAAGCTAAAATTGATGAATTTTTCAACAACAGCAGCCAATATCATAATATTCTCGGATTAAATGGTTCATATTTTACCTACAGACTCAATGTAACTTTAGAGAATAATACATCTGTTATTCGTTCTACAGGCGACTCAGTACCATCATATAAAGATATAGGCCAGACCAAACGAATTGTTATCTTCAGAGATGAAGATAATAACCTAAAGTCCCGAATTTTATCGGTCAGGATATGGTAATATGGATTTATCCAGATTACAAATCAGTCTAAAAAATGATGATATGGGTCAGATGCATACCCTTGAAGCGGTAATGGCTGCAATTATCATGGTTACAGTAGTTGTTTTTGCAGTGCAGGCAACATCGCTGACTCCTCTTACATCATCTACAGCCAACACACATATCGAAACACAATTACAGACAATGGGATATGATATCATGGATTCACTTGACCATTCAGAATATGGTCAGGAGTCTCGGTTAAAAACTGACCTGTTAGACTGGAGTGGTCATGTTTATATCTGGAATGGGAGTTCATATATAGCCAAATCCAAT
>NZ_JAHENT010000107.1 GCF_018609725.1 Methanohalobium sp.
CCCGTCATCGATATACAGCCAGATCCCCTGCTCGAAGAAGCGTGTGCCCACCTTCCACTTAGCCGCATACCTCATCTCATGTCCGCTCATCCAGTCCACCTCGACGAATATCTCCTGTTTCAGGGGTGATGCCCTACCATCTATCAAAGGATCGTTTGATAATTTATATTCTTCGGATTCATCGAGACCGTCTGCTTCAGAATCGGCATTTTGATCGTTTGGATTCGGGTCTGGGAAGTCCATAGAATGAGCTTCAAACCTCAGTGTACAGCCGTAATCCGATTCATGGATGTTCAAGTGATATACTGTAGTTCCATCCTCTGGAACCCTCCAATCTAGATCTATATAATCATTGTAGTCTAATGTTTCGCCTACCATCGTATCTTCTATGAATAGATCTATATCAGTAGAAAATTGGCCATTATTCTGTGTTTCTACTCGCTTATCTACTATCAAGTTAGGGAACGCACTTTCATCTTCCCATAACCACCATTTTCCTCCAAAAGACGGATATTTTCTAACATCATCTGCTACTACGTATACACTATTCTGACTCCCTGAAACCATCGCGTCTTCAAGTTTTACTTCAGTAAGTTTTAGGACCCCCATCCTATTATTATCTCCATCGGCCCAGCCATCCTCATCAGAATCATGATCTTTCATTACTAAATACCCAACATCCTCACCATAATGTGAGGTTTCACCATCTTCCGATGATTCTTCCTGTACTCTAACTTTAAAACTGTCATCATTTATGTTTTTTACTTTTAATGTACAAGGATTACCTCCATTTGTTGTCTGCATATCTGCTATTATTACAGCCTCTTCAGAAAGTGAGGAAAAAGATATTTTACTATAATCATGGTCAACATCGGATTTAACCCCAGTTTTGAATTTATTATTACTCCCTGAGACTATCGATATATATGTGAGGGCTTCGATTGCATGCCTCTGATTATTGGCCTCCTGCTCCTTCATCCTTATGCTGAACTCATTATGGTTTTCAACCGAAACTCTTGTACAAACAGCATCTCTACCTTTTTTTGTTGTAACAGATGAAAATAATATAGGTTTATTCGGGAAGCTTTTATTGAATGTTACATCTTTCCAGCTACAGTGATGTTTAATCATCCCTGCTTCTATTTCACCCCCGTTTTTAAGGTAATGGTGGCCACTTTCAACTACCATCCAAGATAGCTTCTCTGATTTATGAGGGCCATTCAAATAGTCCCATTCGTCTATTTGTACATGGAACCCCTCTGATGTGACATCCTTTATCCTGACAGTAGCTGGTTGGCCGCCATGCTCGGTTGAAGGTTTAGCAACTACTCTCGGCTTCATATACTTTTTACCGAAATCAATATATCTCCAGTTCTCGTCTACTGATGTTGTACCGCGATCTATATTATCAAAATTTGGTTGTTCAAAGACTATAAATCCAATTGTTTCACTTACATGTTTAACTTCATTATCATCTGATGTTTCTTCATCTACATGTATTTCATTGGTTGTATAGTGATATCTAAGATTGGCTGTATTACCACCATTTGTTGTCTGCATATCCGCTAAAAAGTAAATACCTCGATTTCCAGGTAATCCTTTATTATCATCATCGCCATTTATAGTATCATCGTAAAGTAAATTAGTCCCAGGGTTTTGGTTATAAGGTTGGTGAGCATTGTCTATATGGAAAGCTATATATGAAATATCCTCCTCAGTATGCCACTGTGCATTAGCTTCCTTTTCCTGCATTTTAACTTCAAAACCAGCATCTGAGACATCTTTATTTCTTGTGCATACTGTTTGCCCTCCCTCAAAGGTGGTAACTGAACTAAATACGATAACCTCATCCTCACCGGATGATAGAGGTTTATCAAATTGAACTGAGTGCCATTCACCAGGACGAAGATTTTTATCTTCTATTATTCCTGCTTCAACCTCAGAACCATCCTTAAACACCTGATGACCTTTCTCTACAGCTAAATAACTTAGGGTTTCAGTAGTATGCCCCTCCTCTTTATCCCACTCTTGGATTTTAGCCCTAAATTTGTTTCTACCTATATCCTTTATTCTTACCACAGCTGGATCTCCCCCATTATAGGTTAACGGTTTTGCTATAACTATTGGATCATCAAAATCTTTAGAGAAATAAATATTTTGCCAGTAATCGGTTACCTCTACTTTTCCTACCTCTCCCCCGCCCCATATTTTCTTACCTACCACTGTAGCATCTGACCAGATCTGGCTTGGTCCACCCGGACCTGTTTCTTTGAAATATTTTACATTTACAGTAAATGAGGTGGCGTCAGTGGCTCCATCATCATCGGTGACAGTTAAAATCCCCTCGTAGGTACCATTTTCGGAAAATTGGATAGTAGGACATTTTCCCACCCGGGTTTTACCGTCTATCTCCCATTCGTACGAGAGAAGAGGTCTATCTGAATCAGTATCTTTAGAAATATCTCCATTCAATACAAAAGTCTGTTCTTCGTAAGCTGAATATTCTTCAAGAGTTTTTGCTTCTGGGTCTTTATTTTCTACATTTACCTCAAGATATGATCCATCAGTTTCACCATCATCGTCTATCACTTTTATTTCAACTGTGTATATTCCCTGGTCTGGGAATGAATAATTTGTTGACTCACCCGTTTTGATAACCTTATCATTCATATACCAATAATATTCTATAGAGTCAGATTTATTATCCTCCTCGATAGCATCTAGTCTGAATTGTTCATCTTCAAAGACTTTGGTCTTTCCTTCAATATCGACAGAAGGTACATTATTAGTTACTTCAACAAATGTGTATCCCCATCCAGAATCGCCCTCACTGTCAGTAACATTGAGCCATATGAGGTAAGTTCCTTCATGCCCAAAAGAATGTTTCAGAATTCTATCCTCTGAACCATCACTCCAATAATAATCGAAATTTTGATTATTTTCTTCTATCTTTGGGTCTATAGAAAAAGATTCATCCTCTGAAACTTGGATATTTCCGCCAAGTTCTGGAACCGGTGCTGTGTTATCTATAGATAAAGCTCCATTACTTTGATTTATAGTTGTCACATATTTTTGCGTTGCACCGTCTTCATCTTCAGCAGTTAAAACTAGGTCATACGACCCGTTCCCAGAATATTTTTTCTTTATCTCTTCTTTAATCATAGTTGGACTAGAATGAGATTCATATGATTTTTCAGTGTAAGTACCGTCACCCCACTTCCATATTGCCTCAATATTATCACTCCCTAAATCGAATACTCTAGACTTGAATGTCATTTCATGCCCGGTCATGAGGGCATTGAGATTCGTATTCCATTCATAAGAATCATTTTTTTGGGGATTAAATGTATGGGTGGCCATTTCAAAACCATCGTCCATAGAAAAATTTATCCACGCAGGATTTGCTCCGTGAGAACTATTAGGGTAGTACTCTGTTACGGTACTATAATTTTTTGTTAAATCGAATGTTACATTATTAATTGTCCCTGTTTGGGGTTGCCCTGGTTTTCTAGTTAAATTTATACTCGATATCTCTTTCTCCCCTTCAAGCAAACTCATATTAATTGAGTTGCCAGGTTTACCTGCGATCCTTATAGTTAAATCCCCATGTATATACCCAGAAGTGATGAATGGATGAGGATCCACGTTCATAACATTGAATTTTTTTGATATTGA
>NZ_JAHENT010000108.1 GCF_018609725.1 Methanohalobium sp.
TTATATGTTTTGAAGCTATATAAATTTTAACTACTGTTAGCGATTATCTCAAAAAATCTATAGTTAATCAGACATCAGCGGGGTACGATTCATCACTCTTTAAACAAAGTTTAAAGATATCCTTAAAACAACTTAAATCTCTGATTTAAGTTTAACTCTAAATTTTTTTAATTTAGAGTGTTTTGATCTAAGGAGAACGGTTGAAACCGTTGGTTTCCTTTGACCCCTACACCCCTTCTCATGATATAGTCCTCTCAATATACCCGATATATGCCTCTATATCATCTACATTTGCCTCTGTAAAAGGTTTCTGAATATACTCGGATAAAAAGTGCACTTTTTTAGATTATTTCTCACTGTGACTGTAATCCTTATTTGTATTTAAAATTATTCCAGAAATCAATACGGTGGAACAAGAACAGGCAGCAACCAGACGACAGCCAATATATTAAAAATAAGTCGCTGTCTCAAATCCATACCTGATTTCCACAAAAGTAGTGAGATAAAAGATAAAAACAGGAACAATAAACTACCAAGCACCACTGATGTAACAAGCTGGAATATTACAAACTGTGTGGATATCAGGACAAACGATACACATGTAATTAAAAGGAAGAACAAATCAAATGCAAATTCCTTTTTATTCAAAGTTTTGAAAACATTAGATAATTTGGTTGCTGCAACACCAATTGTTGATGCAATTACACCAATTAACAGATACTGAAACCATTGACAACCTGCGGGTTCTAACTGGATAAACTGTCTGGATATCGTTGAAAGCAGAACAATATAAAAGATAACAAAAACAATTACCGGTATCAAGAATCTGAACAATCTCTTATTATTAAATTTATAGCTGTATGAACCGGATAGCCAAACGGCGCCCATAAACATAACTATACCTGATAAAAACTGCAGTAAAACTGTTCTGGATGACTTGGTTTCAATGTTTATATTACCAGATGCATCATTTCCTGCAGAATAAAGTGCCCACCTAACAGATTCCTCAATGAGTTTATCATCAAAAGCTTCTGTAAGATGTCCTGAAGATTCAGACACAAATATTTTGGTGGCGTTATTGTCTTTAAAATCACCAGCAACTTCATTTCTGTTCAAATGTTTTCCTGTAACATTGAATGCGATGTCTTCAAGTTTTTCTGGAGGAACAAGTGTATCCTTTCCACCAGTAGCAAGCAAAAGGTTTGTTTCAAGTTCATCTATATTTTCAGGAGGGAAACGTCCTGCAATAGCAATCACTCCTGAAACATCAGGTTTTTCAAGAGCAATCCGATATGCACCATTTGCACCTCCTGAATGCCCACCCACAACAATCCTATCAGAATCTGTGTCATGCCTTGATTCCAGTTGCGAAAGAACATTAATATCTTCTCTCAACGAACGGTTGAACAGAAACTCATCCCCATGTACTATCTCCCAGTGAACTTTAGATGGAAAACTGGTAGAACTTCGTGAAGGACCGTGAATCAGAGTTAAAAATCCCTGTCTTGCAAAATCATCTCCATAATGCGAATACTGGATTGGGTCAGCACCCGAACCTGCTCCAAAATAAACTACCGGGAAAGGACCTTCACTATCAGGGATATATAATAATCCTTCCATTGTTCTATTTTGAGAGAGTTCGAAAAGGACCTGTTCGGATTTAAAATTATGAGCTTGGTTTTGGTCAGCTAAAATCGGGTAAATCAATCCTGATAGTCCTGCAAGTAGAATAAATACAGCTATAATTTGTTTCCGAGATATATTAGAATCAGCATCCATAGATAATAGGAAAGATTTTTTTATCACTCCTCAATAAAATACTATTCATATATAAATATTTCTGGATTCAGGTATTTTTTATCTTTTTATGGAGAAATATCCATAATATACCGGGAATGATTACACCGGCGGCAAGAGGAAACGACCATTCGGATACACTATGCAGATGGCTACCGAAATATGAATAGTAAACAGTCACCGGTATCGTGCCTATAATAATAATAACCAGAAAACGCAAAAATGATATTCCTGTCAATCCGGCAAAACATGACATGGTTTCTGTTAGCATGGGTACCATACGTGATAGTATAAGGATGCCTTCACCCCATTGTGTAAACCATTTATTCATCGATTTCTGTTCACTCTCATCGATAAAAGTTAAAGCTTTTCGTTTCCTGATATATCTTGTCAGACAGAAACCAGTTATTGATGCAAGCAGTGAGCCCAAAGTCCCGATTAAAACACCCCAGAAAAAACCATACAAAGAACCTGCAAGAGTCATAAGCACAGAAGAAGGTACAGGAATAACAAGGTCAATAATAAGCATTAGTATTATTACCAGTCCTGCAAGTGAATCGAATGATAGAACCCAGTTTTTTGCATCTTCAAGGGTTAGTAATCCGGATAATTCAAAGATAATAAATATCATCAGGAAAACAGTAAAAAGAATAAGAGGAATATATCTCCAGTTGAAAGTTTCCCATTTATCCAGCATACATATATATTTTAAGGAAGCCCTGATTTAAAAACATCTGGATTAAAATTCCTCAATCAACCTGCTTATATCTTCACTTGTAACCAGACCAATAACTCGTTTATTTTCGTCAACCACTGGAAGTGCAGAAATATCTTTACTTTCCATTTTTTCCGCTGCTTTTTCAATAGGTTCATCAGGTCGGGCAGTTACAACATTTTTTGTCATTATCTCATCAAGGTTGTCTGATTTCAAAGCGATTGATTTTGAAATATCCCAGGATGTTACCAATCCGACAAGTTTACTATCTGAAGATACCAACGGTAAATGAGTAATTTCCTTTTCAAACATTACTCTGGCTGCTTCATCTATGCTTATTCCCTCTTTGATTGTCGCTATATCCTCAATCATTATATCTGAAACATAAGTATGTGAAAGGAAATTATTAAGCACATAATTTAGTTGTCCGCTTTCCAGCAAGAATGAATCGTGTCCGTAATTGGATTCGATTTCTCTATAGGTCACATCAGCGTTGTTGGCACTTAAAGACATAACAATTTCTCTCAACTGATATGGAGGATACAGCCAGTCAGATGTAAACGAAATCATCAAAAATTTCGCCTCTACATTTTTTAAACCTTCTGCAAGGGAACTGTTTTCTGTCAAATCAAAATAATCAATAGCTTTGGTAAGATACAGATAAGAATTCGCATCAAATCTTTCGGTAAATGTTAAACCTTGATAGTGCAGATAACTTTCAACTTCAAATTCTCTGGAAAAATCGAAATCGTATTCGTTTTTATCCCGCAATCTCCTTCCAAATTTTTGATGCATGGAATGGTCACTGAGATAGGTAATATGACCAATCATTCTTGCAAGAGCCAGTCCATGTGTCGGTTGTTTTTCACCGTAATAATTGCCACTGTTCCAATTGGGGTCAGAAACTATAGCAATCCTCCCAACTTCATTGAAAGCTATCTGCTGGGGTGTGGAATATCCGGCTGTAGCTATTGGAATTGCCTTTTTTACCATGTCTGGATATGATACACTCCACTGAAGAACCTGAAGTCCACCCATCGACCCTCCTATAACTGCTAAAAGTTTGGAAATACCCATATAGTCTATTAGTTTTTTCTGAGCATTTACCATATCTTTTATTGTAACTACTGGAAAATCAAGCCCATAGGGTTCTCCTGTATCCGGATTAATCGATGAAGGACCTGTTGAGCCTTTGCAGCCCCCGATGACATTGGAACAGATTATAAAATATTTCCGTGTATCAAGGGCTTTACCGGGGCCTATTATTATGTCCCACCACCCGGGTTTTCTATCACCTTCATGCCATCCTGCTGCATGAGCATCACCTGTAAGGGCATGACATACAAGGATAGCATTACTTTTATCCCAGTTCAAAGTTCCATAGGTTTCATAGGCAAGAGTTACATCCTTTATTTTTTTACCGCTTTCAAGGACAAGCTCTTCCGGTATTTGATAATATTGTATTTCAACATTACCTATTGATTTGTATTTCATACTTTCTGGGACAACTCCAGTGCCTGGTCTATATCCTGAATAATGTCTTCAGCATCTTCTATACCAATAGACAACCTGATAAAATCATCAGTAACCCCTGTAGATTTCTTCTCTTCCTCGGTTAATTGTTGGTGGGTTGTAGATGCAGGATGAACAACAAGGCTTTTTGCATCTCCAATATTGGCAAGATGTGAGAGTAGTTGAACATTCTCAATAAATTTTTTCCCAGACTCAAGTCCGCCTTTAATACCGAATCCAATAAGTGCTCCGTATTTACCATTGAGATACTTTCCTGCACGTTCATGTGTCGGATGACTTTCAAGTCCCGGGTAATTTACCCATTCTACGTCTTGGTGTTTTTCAAGGAATTTGGCTACTTTGAAGGCATTATCACAATGTTTTTCCATTCTCAGTGGGAGTGTTTCCAGACCCTGTAAAAACAGAAAGGCATTGAAAGGGCTCAGGGCTGTTCCAAGGTCACGCAGAAGCTGAACACGCATTTTTACAATAAAAGCAATCTTTCCGAATTCTTCCCAGTATTTTAATCCATGATAGCCGGGATCAGGTTCAGTAAGTTCCGGGAACTTGCCATTGTTCCAGTTGAAATTTCCAGAATCAACAATTAATCCACCTATAGAAGTTCCGTGTCCACCCAAAAACTTGGTTGCTGACAGGACTTCAATATCAGCACCAAAACTAATCGGTTGTGAAATACCTATTCCTGCCGTATTGTCCACTATCAGCGGAATACCGGCAGAATGAGCAATATCTGCTATTTGTTCAAAATCAGGAACATCCAATTTTGGATTCCCTATGGTTTCGGTATAAATTGCTTTAGTGTTTTCGTTTATCTGTTTTTTAAACTCCTCAGGTTTTGTAGAATCTACAAATTTTACATTTCTGCCAAGGTTTGGAAGTGTATTATTGAACAACTGGTAAGTACCACCATAAAGGTTGTCTGCAGAAACAATTTCATCACCTGGTTGAGTGATTCCAAGCACTGCCAGTGTGATAGCAGACATACCTGATGAAACTGCCAATGCTCCAGCACCCCCTTCTAGAGATGCCACTCGTTGTTCCAGAACCTCGTTGGTAGGGTTTGTGATTCTTGTATATATATTCCCAAATTCTTTCAGACCAAAAAGTCTTGCAGCATGGTCTGTATCTTTAAAATTGTAGGATGTAGTCTGATATATGGGAACAGCTCTGGAACCTGTTGTAGGGTCTGGCTCCTGACCTGCGTGTACTGCTCTAGTACTGAACCCGTAATTTTGTTTGCCCATATAAAACCTCTAATTTATTCGTATTTTTTAATAATCTCATCAAATGCATCTACAACAGTAGATAGATTTTCACGTCCGGCTCCGAAAGTGCTCAATTTGAAAAACTTGGTAAGTCCTGCCTTTATACCATGAATATTTCTGGATTTTAATTCTTTATAAAGGAAATAGCGTCCGGATTTTGCTTTCTGGGAGATTTCGTATATGTTTGGTGCCTCAAAGAACATGAGATCATGGTTGTGTGGCTTATCACCAACTTGGGTCATCCCTAAATTTTCAAGTTTTTCAGAAAACCATCGTGCATTTTCAACTTCCCTGTCCCATTCACGGGTTCTTTTCACAACGTTAGGGAATGAAGCAATCATTGTCATTAATGTAGCACCACGTGCAGTACATCCGAGTAATTCTATCTCTTTCTTTTTATGTGTAGGTGACTTTCTAAACACTATATCAGAATATTCTTCACTTACACCTAAAACTCCTATTGGTCCTGATGAAGCCATTGATTTATGACCACTACCTACAATAAAATCTGCACCTATATCGTTGGCATCTACTGGCATTCTGCCGATAGAATATGCACAGTTTAAAAGCAGTGGCACATCATATTCATGGCAGATAGATGCAACTTTTTTTGCATCAGGCAGATTTCCGTAATTACCATCTGGGTAGGTGAGAAGTGCCATTGAAGGCGGTTTACCATTCTCATCTATAACATTTTCAATAGCTGTTGCGTATCCCTCTGGGTCTATCCAGTAGTCAGGATGACCGGTGCTGGATACAGTTTCAGTATTCAACCGTGCACGCTGTGCAGCTACATGTGATGAATAATGCGCCAGATTGTCAAGAACAATCCAGTCCCCTTCGTTAGCTACTGAGTGCATGACAGCAAATTTGGACTCACGGGCTCCATTTGTCACTCTAACTTCATCTGCCCCTATGAATTCCGGTAAAGCTTCATGAACAAAATCTTTGATTTTTGGTTTTTTAATCTGGTCAAGTGTTCCTGGGCAGAAGTCACATACTGAATATCCATCCCCCCACTGGACAAGTGCTTGCCGGGCTTCATCTGTCAGTATTCCACCTGTCTGTAATGGGTCTATATTGATGGCGTTTAAAGGTTCACGTTCCATATACCCAAATTTTTGCAGTGATGATTCATCAAGTGCCATCTTTTTATTCCTCTCGTATACATGTTTAATTCACACTGTGAATTGGTAAAATTGATACAAGTTATATATAAAAAAAATGGTCAAGCCATCCAACAATATGTTACTTGACATTCAGGTGTTGATTTCAACAGGCTTTAACTGCTTCGCTGAATACTTCATTAAACTCATCACAACGGGAGATGAGTTTTGATAAAGCCTCTTTGATAACAGTAACCTGGTCTGTACCATCAGTTTTGACATACAGTATAGGTTCACTTACATTAACATGTTTCATATCGTATGAGGCGATTTCAACTCTGCTGTCTTCAAGAAGTATTGATTTTAAAACATTAAGCAGGGTATGGTCTTCTCCATGTATCTCCATGTTTATTTCATAATCAGTTTTGTTCAAAATTTTTAGTTCCATTATCTCACCTTAAAAAACTTCAGATTATACCTGTTCCGTAATCAGAAGATATTTTTCGCTTCTCGGTTTTTCCACAATTGGGACATTTGAGTTTATTATTGTCTTTTTCCATTGCATTCCTACAGTTTGTGCAGTAGGCTTTCATAACTCCAAGAGAGTCTTCAGAAGTGCTAAGACTTAGATTTTTGGCACTTTTAATTTTTCCCTTTACAATATCAAATGGTGCAAACTCATCTGAAAGCTTTTTGACATAAGCATCTTTTACATTGGATACATGTATCGCAGCAGGTCGGGACTCTTGAAATTCTCTCTCTCCTTCGTCTTTGATTGCTTCAAGTCCCACTATAGCTACTGAATCGCGAACATCGGTTATTCCACCGATAACAATGTCGCCCTCTTTTATGGAAGGTGGTGTTTTTGTATTCGGAATCACTGATACTGAACGGGAATTATCATCAACAACAACATCTCCTGCAACAAGTGAATGTATATTCCCGTGATACATGTAAGTCCCTTCACCGGGTATATATTCCTCAGTAGTTCCTACAAAATCACCCGGCATCACAAAATTAGATTCATAGTCTTCAAGTTCCTCTAATTCTTCTGACTCCAGTGTCATCTCTCCATCTTCGCTGATGTTTTTTTTCTCCTTGAATTCAGTTGTGTCATTAGGTTCGTAATTTTTATCCTGTGTATTTATAGATTTATCGGATTTATTTATAGGTTTTTTATCATCAGAAGTTTTTATTTTCCTTCTTGAAAGTCTTTTTCTTATTCTAATAAAAATCCCTCGTTGGGTTAATTGTAATAATAGTTATAAAAATCAGTTTTTATAGAGACTGACTGATTCGATAGATTTCAACCTCAATTTGTTCTACATCTTTTTTATGGAATTTAAATGTTCGTTTTAACGGAAACCCAGTTCTGTACCAGTCTGTAATAACAGCGGGGCTTATGAATTTTTCAATAAAATTTTTACTTCCTTTGTTGTGTATAGAATATATAACATTTGCCAGTTTTAAAGCATTTGATAAAAACGGTCGATCACTACCTCTTACCTGTGAACCGAAAGGGGGATTCATGACCACTGTCTGTGCTTCACCTGATATATTACTTATATCCTTACATATAAAATCCACGTCTACATTCATATTTCTGGCATTTTTATCAGCGATCTGGAGAGCATAGTGGTCAGTATCAAATCCTGTTACTATTTCAGCACCCAGTAATTTTGCTCCAGTAGCAAGAACCCCTGTTCCGCATCCAAGATCATATACTGTGTCCTTAATATCACCTTTCATATATGCAAAATGAAGCAATTCAGCAGCGATTGGAGCAGGTGTAGTATATTGTTCCAGTGATACATCTGGACTATCGAAACCTTCAACCTGCTCAAGCAACATTTCTAATTTTCGCTGTTTCATCGGATTATTGTACACCTCTTATTTCATCAAATACCAGTTTTTCCCATTTACGCTCTCCAAGTACTATTTCAAATTCCTGAGGTGTAAGCATTGGAGAAGGAAAATGTCCCACTTCATCGATTGCTATTCTGGGACAGGCAGTATTAACAAATGCATCCACTTTAAATTGTAATAATTGGTCGGAAGTTACAAGATCCATGGTCAAAATATATGCCTTTTTATCATGTTTTTTTGCAAGGCTTTTTAAATATCTCGCCAGTTCTATACGATATTGTCCAACTTTTGATGAAACAACAATTCCAAAGGTAGATGAATCAAGTGACTTTGCAATAACAGCACTTCTCTGGCGCAATATTCTGGATGAATTTACATAATATGTTTTACCCATAAACGGGTCTGCAACCATGACGGGTTTACCGGTTGCAACCGCAACTCCTACCGGATGAAACTCACCACTGCCAATGTATAAATATTCATCACATTCATCTATTTCAGCCGATGAGAAATTGCACCCAAGAACCTGTCCAGGGTAGCCAATCCTTGTATCTCCTTTTTGGATTATACATTCCCTATTATAGGATTCAATAATTTTACGCACTTCTTCCAGTTTATGTACATGCTGGACTGTAGTGATAACCCCTATGCAGTAAGCTTTAATATTTTCCATCGCCTGTTTGACAATTCCTGAAATATTTATTTCAGAAGCCGCTTTGATGTAGTAAATTTTTTCGTTGTATTTGCAGTCATCAAGTTCTGAATGTCCAAAATGGAAAAGAATATCCACATTATCCAATATATCAGTATCTATATCACATGCCCCATAACAGGGATTTGCGGATACTATGATCTCTACACCTGTAGATTGTTCCAATTGTGATGCTATATCAATAGACTTTCTTTTTAATCCCTCTGGTAATTGTAAACCTACAACACAAGCTTTTGTTTTATTTATAATGTCAATCAAATGATGTATTTGAAATTCAAACCTTTCATTGTTTGCCACCATTTACCTCCCTTATTGAAACACCTTTTTCATCCACATTGATTTTAATAAGGGATTTGACAGGTATCTTCATCTCTTTTAATTTTGGTACCCCTTCACCGCGTTCAACAATTACCACAACCTCATCTATTATGGTTCCTGCATCAATCAACGCTTTGATAATAGATTGGAGAGTACCTCCAGTACTGACAACATCATCCACTATCAGTATACGGTCACCGCTTTCAATTCCATTAATGTAAAGTTGACCTTTTGAATATCCTGTACTCTGTGATACTGCAATTTCACCATCCAGACCGTATTTTCTTTTCCTAATTATAGATAGTGGAATACCTGATTTAAGAGACAGTGAGGTTGCAATAGGGATACCCATAGCTTCGATTGAAACAATTTTGTCCACATTCATTTTGGTATTTTCAACTATATGATTGGCTATTTCCTGTAATAATTCAGGCTCTACCAAAGGGATACCATCGGTTATAGGATTTATAAAGTAATAGTAATTGTTCTTTTTAATCACAGGAGATTTTTCCAGCGATTTTTGAAGTGTGTCCAGCATGATGTTTAATCCTCTATGCACAACTTAAAATATAGACTACATATCCTGTAGATAACATCGAGTTATGAGGTTTATGATACAAAAAAATCTATGTGGTATATAATGTTAACCCGTAAAACTGGGAATAGTTTCTAAATAGAGAAGAATAAGTAAAATCCAATCAATTTAGTATTGATTGGAAATATGGGATAGCTAACAGCTGGAAATATTTAATTAAAATATTACTTAATATCTTATTATAATGAACAAACAGTTAAAACAACTGTTCATATATATTATCAGTATGTTCACCATGTTTAATAATAGAAATTAACTTTTAATTAATGTTTTATTAGTTAATCTAATATATTAAAAACAATATCCAGAATACACATGTAAATTAAATGGAGGGAGATTTAAATGAGTACAACTGATAATTTAAAAGATGCTTTTTCAGGCGAATCAATGGCAAACAGAAAATATCTTGCTTTTGCAAAAAAAGCCGAGAAAGACGGATATAAACAAATAGCTAAATTGTTCAGGGCTGCCGCAGCTGCAGAAACTGTACATGCTCACAATCATCTGGATATACTTGACGAAGTTAAAAGCACCAATGATAACTTACAGGAAGCTATAAACGGCGAAACCTTTGAATTTGAACAGATGTATCCGGGTTATATAGAAGAAGCAAAAGAGGAAGAACAAACAAAAGCTGAATGGAGTTTTGACGTAGCAAATAAAGTTGAAAAGATTCATGCTGATTTATATCAGAAAGCACTGGATAACATGGGCAACAATGAAGAAGTTGATTACTACGTCTGCCAGGTATGTGGAAACACCGTCGAAAATGAAGCACCTGATGTATGTCCTATATGCGGCGCTCCAAAATCAAAATTTGAAAAAATTGAATAAATAACTTTTACATCCCTTTTTATTTTAACTTAAACCACACCAGCAATACCGAAGATGCTTTGACCAAATATAATCACTGCAAGGTTACTTGCAACAAGAACAATACCCATTATATTAACTGTATGCTTTCCAAATTTCCACCCTGTTTTTGATTTTTTATCCATAACATAACAAATATACAGGAACAGAAGAACCATCAGTTTCAACATGGTAAGCCCTACAAAACCATATTCAGAAATTATTGCTGAAGGCAGGCTATTACCTTCAAAACCATATCCATTGGTTATAGCAAACCATGTTGTCAGAATATCACCAATGATATAAAATGCTATTATATACCTCACTTCCACCAGAAATTTGAAGATCTTATGATTAAATAATCTGTTCAAATGATTATAGGTATCATTAATATTATAGCATTCTGTTCTTATATATACCCCCTCCTGTCTGATATACCCCAAATATCAAACCTAAAGTTTGGTTATAAGTTATAATGTTAAAAGAAATATGGTTTTGGAAATAAAGTTTCAGAATTCAGTTACAATGCCTTTTGTTAACCCCATTAATTTTTATATGTCTGTTAGATATTTTATTGTATGGACTATGTGGGGATTTTTGTTTTTGCATTTGTATCTATATTTGTCATTGTAGATCCTCTTGCAGCGGTTGTAACCTTCATCTCATTGACAAATAAAATGGATGATAAAACAAAAAATATTGTAGCAAAACGTGCAGTTCTACTTGCGTGTGTTATTGCTCTGGCTTTTGCTCTAACCGGTAATTTTGTTCTAAATATTTTTGGAATCGGTGTTGATTCTCTACGAATAGCAGGTGGAATCTTACTTTTTACAGTTGCACTGGATATGATGCATGCTAAAATATCAAGAGAAAGTATAACAAAAAACGAAATCTCAGAATATATAGACAGAGAAGATGTCTGGATATTCCCTATTGCGCTTCCTCTTCTAACCGGACCGGGGGCAATCACAACAGTAATTGTCCTTATGGGCAATTCTGATACAACCTTGAATAAATTAGTAGTTATTATGGCAATCATTGCTACCTTTATAATAACATTTTATGTATTCATTTTTTCAAGACGTCTATACAAAATTATGGGGTATACTGGAATGCTGGTTTTTACAAGAATCATGGGACTGTTATTGGCAGCTATAGCAATAGAGTTTATTACTACTGGCATATTAAATCTCTTCCAGAATTATGGATATTGAACAGATAATTATACTTTCATTTTTATAAATAACCATATAGAGTGAAATATTTGTATCATCAATAAGAAAAAGTACCATGGGTTAAATACTACTGACGGCTTTAGTCGTGGGGAAATTTGCCTGGTTACAGGAAATTTAATATCAAAATAGCCAATATATTTTCAACTTCAAAGGTGTTAGTTACTCATGGAACAGGAAAATGAAACCAGAATGGAAGAAGATGAATTGTTTGAAAAAATAAAATCAGGGGAAGTGTCACTCCGAAAAATCGAGAAATATACCGATGCAAATACAGCTGTTAAACTGCGAAGACAGGCAGTGGAAGAAATGTCAGGTATCTCATTTAAAAATATTCAGAATCATAATATCGATGCTGAAGAAGTGGCAATGAAAAACATCGAGAATATGATAGGTGCGGTACAGATTCCTCTTGGGGTTGCTGGACCATTAAAAGTTAATGGTGAATATGCAGATGGAGATTATCACATACCTCTTGCAACTACTGAAGGTGCACTGGTTGCAAGTATTAATAGAGGGTGCTCAGTAATAACCCGTTCAGACGGTGCAAATGTTAGAATATTCCAAGATGTGATGACCAGAGCTCCCGCGTTTAAAGTCGAAAATGTAGCAAGAGCACAGGAATTTGTAGAGTGGATAGAAAAACCAGATACAATCAAACATATGCAGGATAAAATAAGCGATATCACAAGCCATGGTGAACTTATTGATGTTGACCCCTATGTACTGGGCAATACAGTGTATCTGAGATTTTCCTATGACACAAAAGATGCCATGGGCATGAACATGGTTACAATAGCCACAAATACCCTTGTCGACCTTATAGAAGATGAATTTGGTGCTGATCCGATATCTCTTTCAGGCAATATGTGCACCGATAAAAAACCAGCCGCTATCAATAGCATACAGGGCAGAGGTAAAACTGTAGTTGCAGAAACTGAAATTCCGAAAAAGATAATAGAAGACCGGTTAAAATCCACTCCTGAAGAAATGGCAGAAGTAAACTACAGAAAAAACCTATTGGGTTCAGCACGTGCTGGTTCGCTTGGATACAATGCACATGCTGCAAATGTAATCGCTGCTATGAATATAGCCTGCGGTCAGGATACTGCACATGTAGTGGAAGGTAGCAATACCATCACGACAATGGAGGTAACCAAATATGGGGATCTATATTGTTCAGTAACACTTCCATCCCTGCTGGTAGGTACTGTTGGCGGCGGAACAGGTATAGGAACACAGAAAGACTGCCTCGACCTGCTTGGTGTAGCTGGTTCTGGCCATCCCCCGGGTTCAAATGCTAAGAAATTGGCAGAAATAATTGCATCTTCTGTTCTTGCCGGTGAAATTTCCCTTATAGGAGCTCAGGCTGCTGGACATCTGGCACGAGCACACGCAGAACTTGGACGTGGCGGTTTCTAACCAACTTACAACCATTTTTTCTTTTTAAAATAAGCAAACATAAACAGACTTGCTGAAACCATAATCATCCATAATATCGGGTAACTCCATTTCCAATATAGTTCTGGCATGTATTCAAAATTCATACCATAGATTCCTGCTATAAATGTAAGTGGTATGAATATGGTGGCAACAATAGTCAAAACCTTCATCACTTCATTCATTCTATTGTTGATGCTTGATAGATAAAGGTCAAGCATGCTTGTTAGCATTTCTCTATAAGTGTCAAGTGTTTCTATAGTCTGAATCACGAGAAACATCGCAAGGAAGCCCACTGTTTTAACAGTGGGAGGAATTGCGACCATCAGTATTTGGATTTGAGTTTAAGTTTAATCTGTCTAATTGATAGGTATATCCATCGAACCTCTGTACGAGTTTGAAATATTTGTGGTTTATACCCTGTGCAATCCTTTTAGCACCGCTTTTGATGTCGAAATATCCGCTGCTTCTGCATGCAACTGCACCTTTCCAGATACCTTTGTATTTTCCTTTCGGGACAACTGCTTTTATGATGTCTCCTGACTGGAAACCGAATATGTATTTGATTCTTGGTGCAGGTCTTCTCGGGAAGCCGTATTTATCCAGTTTGCATCTCTTGTAGCTACCTCTACCTTTAGCATGGATATATAAGATTGAATCTATTTTGAATCTGAGTTCATCCGGTGTGGATTTACCTACACAGCACGCATCGAAGTGATGGTCTTTCGGCAGGTTCATTTTTATTCTGTTCATCTTGGTCAGTGCACCTGTACCGCATTCTACAGGTAGTTTTGTATCTTTCAGCACTTCAA
>NZ_JAHENT010000109.1 GCF_018609725.1 Methanohalobium sp.
CTACCTCGACCATTGCTTTACTACATCTGGTCACTGCATCCACAGGTGGTGTCTCGAACATCGGTATTCCACCGACACCCATTCCCATGTTTACATGACAGGGGATTGGTGATGATTCAACTGCTGACTTTACAAATGTGACAGCTCTTGCAAGGTTCCATGAAGTGCTGTGGCCAGTGCTGGTGTTACAAACAGGTCCAAATAAATTCGCACCAGCCTTACCAAGTAGTGGTGCCTGTTCATGCGGCCAGAGACCTGCAAGTGTTGTTCCGTCGTATTCAAATTCTCCATGCATACCAAGTATTGACTCTGATGCCATTCCAGCTTCGATATACATGTTCGGGAACCTCTTTCTGAGGGCTTCGATTGCATTCAAGGTTGCATAGAATTCTCCATCACCGGCTGCCGCAATTGTATCAAAGTTTACACCGTCTGCAGCAGATTTATAGAGTTTATCTACTGTCCAGATCATGTCATTGGTCAGCTCATCAGCAGCACCTTCTATCTGCTCCTTGGCTTCCTGGAGCTTGAATTCTCTCATAATATCCGATGGATTCTTGAACGGACCGTCCGGCTGGTAGTAGAGCCCCATGTTCGGCATTGCACCATACATCAGTGGAACGGTCATGTTCTGCTGGCAAACTTCCATGGTCTGGCATTCCTGTGAAACCACTGGTTTTACAGGTTTGAAACTGTAGTCGATGTGTCCCAGTTCCATGGTATCGGTACCGAAAGCACGTTCGTGGGTCATGACACCGGTCAATCTGCTTGCAGGTATTCCGGTACCGCTGTTACCCTGATCTCCATCGATTCTTAAAGTACCGATATCGTGGGTCACAGGTACTTCGTTACCTGCATCGACACTCACCATCTTTTGGGGAGACATCAGGATGTCTGCGATTTTTTCTTTGTCATCATCGCTGAGTGCTGGTATTCCACCAAGTTCAGCAGCATCGTTTGTACCTGCTTCGATGTCTTCCATTATCCTGTCTTTGGAATGGTATTCTGTGGTAGAATCTCCCATTCTTATTCTGTATCCTTTTGCCATTGTTTACAATCCCCCTGTCGATTTATTTGGATGCACCGAGTTTTTCTTTGGTCTTGTTTACTGCTATACTTGCGTTTTCTGCATAGATGTCGGCACCTATCTTGTCTGCCCATGCCTGGGTTGCTGGTGCTCCACCTACCATGACAACGATATCGTCTCTCATACCGGATTCTTTGAGAAGCTCGATGATGTCCTTCTGTCCCGGTAGTGTTGTGGTCATGAGTGCAGAGATTCCGACTACATTGGCGTTGTATTCTTTTATCTTGTCGATAAAGTCCTGTGCAGGTACATCTCTTCCGATATCATAGACTTCAAATCCGGATGCCTGCAGCATTGTGGACACGATGGATTTACCGATGTCGTGTACATCTCCTTCTACTGTACCATTGATAACTACACCAAGTGGTTTGCCTCTGGATTCCTGAGGCATGTCCTCTTCAAGTGTTTTGACAGCATCTGTCATGGCTTCGGCTGCCATCATCACATGCGGTAAGAACAGTTTACCTCTCTCAAACCTCATTCCGACTTCGTTCATGCCGGCTGCAAGGCCGTTTTCTATGATGTCTGAAGCCTCGAGGTCGCCTCTGGCTTTGTTTACCGCTTCCAGTACGTTATCCTTCTTGCAGGATATTATAGCATCAGCTACTTCTTTTAATAATGCTTCTCTTTCTGCTATCGATACTCCCCCCTTTTTTACTAAATAGGGATTTAAACTAAGTTAGGGTTGTGTAATAACAGTTCTTCTAAACCCTAATCATGTACTGTTAACACACTCCACACAAACCTAACAAAAGAAAACATTGTTAAGTATTATATTTAAGGTTTGTTTCTTATAGGAGAGTAAGAATATTTATGTAAATTAAATTGAGAATTTAACTTCCTCTAAATAAAAAATTGAATTAAAAACTAATTAATTATAAGCTTTAATAAGAATTATTGTCCCCTTAATAAATGTTTACTTTTTATTTATTTGAAGTTGATTTCAAGGGTATAGTATATAAAAGAGAAAATGAATATAGGATGTATCAAAGCTTATTATTTAACATTTTGTTCTAACCTGCTTTTTTAATTAAAAGAATTATACTAAATCAATAACGGAGTACAAGGGCATGAAAATTGGAATATATATATGCCACTGTGGTTTAAATATTGCACATGTTATAAATATGGATATCCTGCAGGACAAAATAAAAAATGAATTTGAAGATATTGAAATTGTCAGGGATATACAGTTCATGTGTTCTGATACAGGACAGGATGCAATAATAGAAGATATAAAAGAGCATAATATAGACAGAGTACTTATAGCAGCATGTTCTCCCAAATTACATGAAAAAACATTCCAGCAAGTAATTGAAAATGCAGGAGTAAACCCATATTTGCTGGAAATTGTAAATATCAGGGAACAATGTTCATGGGTGCATAAACAACATCCAGAAATGGCAACTCAAAAAGCCTTTGATCAGATCAAAATGGGGGTTGCCAAACTGAAAAACCTTGAACCACTTGAAGTAAAAAAGGTTCCAATTAACAGGGATATCCTTGTTATCGGTGGTGGGGTAGCCGGGATAGAAGCAGCGCTTAATTTAGCCGATGCAGGTTATTATGTATATATGGTTGAAAAAGAACCCAGTATAGGCGGGAAGATGGCGCTTTTGAATGAAGTTTTCCCTACGAATGATTGTTCCATCTGTGTCCTTGCCCCGAAAATGACAGAAGTATCCAATCACCCAAACATAGAACTTTATACAAATTCAGAAATAACCGAAATAACAGGTTCAGTAGGAAATTTCATTGTAAAAGGATTAAAAAAACCCAGGTATGTTTCTGAGGACAAATGTAAGGGCTGTATAGAAGAGTGTTCCAGTGTATGCCCAGTTGAAATATCCAATCCATTTGATTATGGTATAGGAAAAATAAAAGCCATAAGTATGCCGTTCCCTCAGGCTGTTCCCCAGTGTGCATATATCAATGACGAGTACTGTGTGGGTTGTGGATTGTGCAGACAGGTATGTCCTGCTGATGCTGTAGATTATGAACAAAAAGAAGAAGAATTTTTCTTTAACACAGGTGCAGTTATTGTAGCTACAGGATACAATGTATTTGATGCTTCACGTAAAGAAGAATACGGCTACAGCAAATATCCTGATGTGATTACTAATATGGAACTGGAGCGTATGATAAATGCATCAGGTCCAACACACGGAAAAGTAGTAGTTCCTTCTACCAGAGAAACTCCTCAAAAAGTTGCTTTTATACATTGTGTCGGTTCAAGAGATGAAACTGTAGGAAATCCCTATTGTTCAAAAGTATGCTGTATGTCAGCTATAAAAAATGCTCAATTGCTAAAAGAAAGACATCCAGAAATGGACATCAGACTCCACTATATAGATATAAGAGCATCAGGTGAAATGTATGAGGAATATTATACAAACGCTCAATCAATGGGCATCCAGTTTGTAAGGGGTAAAGTCGCTGAAATACAAGAGGATAACAGCGGAAAGCCGGTTCTCAGGTATGAAGACACACTTGAAAACAATATTTTTGAAGAAACCTATGACCTTGTAGTCCTTTCAGTTGGACTCGAGACGAATAAAGATGAAAAAATTTCCAGTATGCTGAATTTGAGCACACGTTCGGACGGATTTTATACCGTGTCCCATCCAAAAATGCGTCCTGTTGAATCCAATATCGATGGTGTATATATTGCAGGTTGTGCATCAGGACCAAAAGAAATACAGATATCAATCGCTCAAGGCAGTGCTGCAGCATCCAAAGCCATGCAGCTTTTGAGCAAGGGTGAACTTGAAACTGACCCGATGAGTGCTTTTGTAGATACCGATAAATGTACAGGATGCGGCATCTGTCAGGATGTATGCAAATTCGGAAAAATTAAACTTTATGACCATAAAGCGGAAGTTGATGAACTCTCCTGCCACGGATGCGGTTCATGCAGTGCAGCATGTCCAGAAGATGCCATATATATGCGAAACCAGACAGACGCACAGATACATTCCCAGATAGAAGCGGCTCTTGAAGTTAAAGATGAATTTCCTTTGATTGTAAGTTTTCTATGTAACTGGTGCAGCTACGCCTGTGCAGACCTTGCAGGAACATCTCGCATCCAGTATTCTACAAACATCAGGGTCATCAGAGTCATGTGTGCAGGACGTGTAGACCCAGAATTCGTACTTACCGCTTTTGAAAAAGGTGCTGATGGTGTCATGGTTTCAGGTTGCCGTCTCGGAGAATGCCATTATGTATATGGGAACTACAATGCAAAACAGAGAATGGACGTCCTAAAAGATGTGCTGGAAGAGATTGATATAAACCCTAACCGTCTTAAAGTTGAATGGATATCCGCATCTGAATGCAACAGGTTTGCTGAATCCATAGAAAATTTTGTTAAGGAACTGGAAAAAATAGGTCCAATAGGTTCTGAAATCCTGGAGGCACCAAATGCAGAACACACCGGATGAAAACGGAAACACGAATGAACAGGAAGACCCCATCACAGTAACAAAGGACATGGATGTTCAGGGTTCACATTTTATCTATATACAGTCAACTGAAAAATCCAGAAAAAAACTGGATTATGATTACAAACGCTGTACCGGGTGTGGTCTGTGTGTGAAAATTTGCCCTACTCAAGCACTTGAACTTGGACCCATGCATGAAATTGCTACAGGAATGGATGCACCACCGGTTACATTGGATATAGAAAAATGCACGTTCTGTGGTATGTGTTCAAAATTCTGTCCTGTGAACGCATTCAAAATGGAAACAAGTGGTGATGTTCCATCTGAAGATTCCTACCCTGAATTTGATTCTTATGTCAAAATCAATGAAAACTGCCTCCCGTGCCTTCTCTGTGAATCATCATGTCCTGAAGACGCAATAGAAGTAAAACTTAACATACCTAAAAAAGAGGATATCGCACCGTTTGATGAGAATGCTGAAGGTGAAATTGAAATAGACACAGAAAAATGCAACCTTTGCGGTTTATGTTCGCATTTCTGTGATGCCTTTATAATGCTTGAAAAAGAACCAAGCCCCACTGACCCATCACCCTTTGAACAGTTAATGGTAGATGAAGATGAATGCGATTACTGTATGCTGTGCCAAGACCTATGTCCAGAAGATGCCATAAAAGTGAAAGGTAAAAAACCCTGCGAACCACCAGCCATAGAAGGGGGAGTGCATATAGATGAGGATAAATGCACTCGATGCGGCTGGTGCAGAGAAGTCTGCCCCTATAATGCAGTGGAAATCAAAAAACCGTTTGAAGGAGAGATTACACTAAAAGAGAACAATATAAAACGCTGTGACCCTCACGGTTGTCAGGCATGTTTTAATGTATGTCCAGCACATTTGTGGTATGTTCCAGAAGACAAAAACATCGCGATGAAAGAGGATTACTGTATTTATTGTGGAGCATGTGAAAATGCATGTCCTGAAAACGTTATGAGTGTTAAGAGAACTCAAGTACATCATACCAAAATTCCTAGTGCTCCATGGGCTTCCCAATGGGAGGATGCTATTGAATCGATGATAACGTCAAAACGAAAAAATCCGGATACATCCCGTACAATTGAAGTTGAAAAAGAACCATCAAAAGAGCATGAAGAAGTAGAATTTCCAGAAATCGATGAATCGCTGTTAAAAGCTGCAAGAGAGCGTATAAACTCCACAAAACCGGCACTTAAAAATATAAATGTAAGGCGAAAATGGGAAAAAGAACCATCAAAAGAAACCAGAAAAGAAGTTAGAAAGAAATTTAAAAACATAAAGGAGAGTAGTGGTAAATAATATTTTAATACAGGCTGTTTTATTTAAAAGGATAAAATCAACGGTGTGATATTATTCATGAGTGAAAAATTCGACTACGAAAAACTTGGATTAAAATGTGGTCTTGAAATTCATCAACAACTGGACACACATGAAAAATTGTTCTGCAGATGCCCTACTAAATTAAGAGGTACCAATGATTCAAATCTGGAATTTTTCAGGTATATACGTCCGACTGCCAGTGAAATGGGTAAAACTGACCTTGCAGCACTTGAACAATCAAAACTTAATAGAAAATACATTTACAAAGCCTATGATTCCACATGCCTGGTTGAATATGATGAAGAGCCACCAAACGAGATTGATAAAGAAGCTCTCAATACTTCACTTACAATCACAAAGCTTCTGAATATGCAGCCTGTTGACCAGATGCATGTCATGCGAAAGATTGTAGTCGATGGTTCCAACACCACCGGATTCCAGAGAACAGCTTTCCTTGCAAGTGGTGGGTTTCTGGAAACTTCAAATGGTTATGTAGGTATGGACAGCCTGTGTCTTGAAGAAGAATCCGCCCGTATAATTGAACAAAATACTGATTCTACAAAATATTCCCTTGATCGTCTGGGTATTCCGCTTGTTGAAATCGGAACTGCTCCAGATATACATTCACCCCAACAAGCAAGGGAAACTGCACAGCTTATAGGTATGCTTTTAAGGTCAACAGGAAAGGTTAAAAGAGGATTGGGAACAATCCGTCAGGATGTTAATATATCCATAGCAAAAGGGGCACGTATCGAAATAAAAGGAGTTCAATCGCTTGAACAAATAGAATCCATTGTTGAAAATGAAGTTGAAAGGCAGATTAATTTGATAAAAATAAGGGATGAACTCCTGCAAAAAGGAGCCCATGTTAATGAAAATATGTATGATGTGTCAGAGGTTTTTGCAGATACACAATCCAAGATAATAAAAAAAGCTCTTAAAAAAGGAAAAGTAATTGCAGGAGTTTTACCGGGATTTGCAGGATTTATAGGAAAAGAAATCCAGCCCGGTAGACGTCTTGGTACTGAGTTTTCAGACCGTGCAAAAACATCAGGTGTAGGTGGAATTTTCCATACAGATGAACTTCCAAATTACGGCATAACAGAAGATGAAATTGAGTCTCTTTGTGAATACGTAGATGCAGGAGATAATGATGCTGTAGTTCTTGTCTCTGACAATGAGAAACGCTCCTTTAGTGCAATAGAAAGCGTTATCCAGCGTGCTAAAGAAGCTCTTGAAGGTGTACCGGAAGAAACTCGTAAAGCATTACCTGATGGAAATAACTCATACATGAGACCTCTTCCCGGTGCTGCACGTATGTATCCTGAAACCGACGTTCCTCAAGTCGAAATATCCAGAGAATATTTTGAATCCATTGAAATGCCCGAACTGTTAAGTGATAAGATAAACCGGTTTAAACAGGAATTTGGATTGAATCAGGAACTTGCGGAAAAAGTTGTCCAGTCAAAGGATTTGCCTCTGTTTGAAGATATAATGCGGACGTTTAAGTATAGTTCAAATATAAATGCCACGATAGTAGCAAGAACTCTAACCGGTACAGTACCCGAACTTAGAAGAGAAGGTGTAGAGGTTGACAGCATAAAAGATGAACATTTTTTCCAGTTGTTTGAACTTGTTGAAGATGGAAAAACTGCAAAAGAGGGAATTGAAGAAATACTGAAAAAACTTGCAGATAATCCCGAATTGAGTGCTGAAAATGCTGCATCCGAACTTGGATTAACAGGTGTTGATACATCAGAAATTGAAAAATTTGTAGATGAAGTTATTGATAACAGAGAGGAGTTTGTACAGGAAAAAGGTTTAGATGCTGTTGGACCCCTTATGGGTGTAGTTATGGGTGAGTTTCGCGGCAAAGCTGATGGAAAACAGGTGAGCAGCATATTAAAACAAAAAATCGAGGAATACCTCAGCCAACAATAATTAATCGGTAAGTTTTAAAATTAATTAGTTTAAACCCATGTTTACTTCTGTTTCAGGGAATTTTGTCAAGTATTCAATCAAATATATATTGTATGAAATAATACGGGTCTGGAAAATATATTTCCAGCACAATACTTATAAGCTATTCTTTACATTTAATGGCAGGTTCTAATGATGGATGCAGTATTAGGATTAGAAGACGGTACAATCGTAAAAGGCACTGGAATTGGCAGTGAAGGTGCAGTCAGTGGTGAACTTGTTTTTACAACTCTCTACACCGGATATGAAGAAGCGATGACAGACCCTTCATATAAAGGTCAGATATTGATGTTCACCTATCCCTTGATAGGTAACTATGGTGTAAGCGGTGAAAATTTCCAGTCTGAGAATATACAGACCGACGGAATTGTTGTCAGAGAGGCATGTAGCAGTCCTTATCATTATAAATCTACAAGAAATTATAACCAACTATTGCAGGATGAAGGGGTACCGGGTATTGCAGGAGTAGATACCCGAATGCTTACCATAAAAACAAGAGAAACAGGTGCAATGCGTGCAGCACTTATAAACGGAAGCGATGACGGTGATGAAGCAGTAAATCTTGCACGTAAACAACCCTATATATCAGATGTGGATTTGATATCCAAAGTTACCTGCCAGGAACCATATCATATTAAAAGTGAAAAGTCGGTTTTTGGTAAATCAAAACATGCTGTTGTCATCGACCTTGGTCTGAAAAGAAATATCCTTTCAAGTCTTTTGGCTCGAGGTATCGATGTTACAGTAGTCCCTGCAAACACATCCACCTCAATGATTGAAGCCTATGAACCTGATTTTATTTTCCTTACCAACGGACCCGGTGACCCTTTGCAAGCAAAAGGTGCAATATCAGCAGTTAATGAATTTGCTGGAAAACTTCCAATAATCGGAATCTGTTTTGGAAACCAGATAATATCTCTTGCTCTTGGTGCAAATACCTATAAACTTAAATTCGGCCACAGAGGAGCAAACCAGCCGGTAAAAGACCTTGAAACCGGTAAAGTGTATATCACATCACAAAATCATGGTTTTGCAGTAGATGGACAATCTCTTGATGCCACTGACCTTTCTGTCACACAGGTTAATGCCAATGATAATACTGTTGAAGGAGTGGCTCATGAATATCTTGATATATACAGTGTCCAGTATCATCCAGAGGCAAATCCGGGTCCATGGGATACTGAAAAACTGTTTTTTGACAGGGTTGTTAAGACCATAGGAGGTGATCTATGATGCCGAAACAGGACGACATCAAAAAAGTTTTACTTATAGGCTCAGGTCCAATCACCATAGGTCAAGCGGCTGAATTTGATTTCTCCGGAAGCCAGGCTTGTAGGGCTTTAAGAGAAGAAGGTATTGACGTTGTACTTGTAAACTCAAACCCCGCCACTATAATGACAGACCCAGAAATGGCGGATTCAGTCTACATTGAACCACTTGAACCCAGAGTTGTAGAAAAAATTATAGAAAGAGAACGTCCTGACGGCATCATAGCAGGTCTTGGAGGACAAACCGGGTTAAATGTTACAAGTGAATTATCCGATCTTGGTGCACTTGAAAAATACAATGTCAAACTTCTGGGAACTCCTCTTGATGCAATAACCAATACTGAAGACAGAGAACTTTTTAAAGAGAAAATGGGAGATATTGGTGAAAAAGTTCCACAGAGTAAAGCAATTTCTTCCCTAAAAGAAGCAGAAGAAATGATTGATGAGCTCGGACTGCCGCTGATTGTCAGACCTGCCTATACTCTGGGTGGTGCAGGCGGTGGTATCGCCCACACCAAGGAACAGCTTTTTGAAATCGTTGAAAGAGGGCTTAGAAGGAGTCGAATCCATCAGGTACTGGTTGAAGAAAGCGTACTCGGATGGAAGGAATATGAATACGAGGTCATGCGCGATTCAAACGATACCTGTGTTATTATCTGTAACATGGAAAACTTCGACCCTATGGGTATTCATACAGGCGAATCCATTGTGGTAACACCGTCCCAGACACTTAGCGATGAAGAACATCAGATGCTTCGTTCTTCAGCGATAAATATTATCCGATCTTTCGGAATTGAAGGTGGCTGTAACATCCAGTTTGCAGTTAAAGATGGAGACTACAGGGTAGTTGAAGTTAACCCCCGTGTATCACGTTCTTCTGCACTTGCATCCAAAGCAACTGGTTATCCCATTGCAAGAGTTACTGCAAAAATCGCCATTGGAATGACACTTGATGAAATACCAAACGATGTAACCAAAAAGACACCTGCTTCCTTTGAACCAACTATTGATTATGTTGTCACAAAGATTCCAAGGTGGCCTTTTGATAAATTTGTTACAGCAGATAAAACCCTTTCAACATCCATGAAGAGTACCGGTGAAGTAATGGCCATAGGTAGAACGATTGAAGAATCTATGTTGAAAGCCATCCGTTCCCTTGATATAGACATACAAACCAGGGTTACATGGGATGAAAATGAAATTATCACTCTTCTAAAAACCCCCACAAGCAACCGATTGTTTGTTATTTTCCAGGCTTTAAGGAGCGGATATACAGTAGAAGCCATCAATCAATTCACAGGTATTAGCACTTTCTTCCTCTGGAAAATCAAAAATATTGTAGATATAGAAAAATCGCTACAGGAATATGCAGAATCAAATGAAGTCCCTTTGAATTATCTATGTGATTCAAAACGTTTGGGAATTACTGATTCACGGATTGCAGAATTGACAGACAAAACAGAAGAAGAAATCGGAGATGCCAGAAAAGACAATCAAATTAAGACCACCTACAAAATGGTGGATACCTGTGCTGCAGAATTTGCTGCTGTAACACCCTATTATTATTCATCCTATGAAACCATGTGTGAATCCGAACCCACCGATAACAAAAAGATACTGATACTTGGTTCGGGTCCCATTCGTATTGGTCAGGGTATTGAATTTGATTACTGTACAGTACATGCTGTATCTGCTATCAGTGAAGAAAACATCGAATCACATATTATCAATAACAATCCTGAAACAGTGTCTACAGATTATGATACCTCTGATAAACTGTTCTTTGAACCTCTGACATTGGAAGATGTGGTGAATGTTATAGAAAAAGAGCAACCTGACGGTGTACTGGTTCAATTTGGTGGTCAGACTTCCGTTAATATTTCCATACCACTACAGCATGAACTTGAACGCAGGAATGATTTAAAAACTAAAATATTTGGAACCTCTCCCGATAAAATCGATACTGCAGAAGACAGAGACAAATTTTATGCCCTTATGAAAGAACTCGGTATTAATCAGCCAGATGGTAAATATGCTCTTTCACAGGGAGAAGCGATAAACTTTGCTACAGAAATCGGTTATCCTGTCCTTGTAAGACCTTCATATGTGCTCGGTGGAAGGGCGATGGAGATTGTATACGATGAGGAAGAACTGAAAAGGTATCTCAGGGAATCTGTCTGTGTTTCAAAGGATAACCCGATTTTAATCGATGACTTCCTTGAAGGAGCGGTTGAAATCGACGTGGATGCTGTATGTGATGGTGAAAATGTACTCATCGGTGCGATAATGGAGCACATTGAAGAAGCAGGGGTGCATTCAGGAGATTCTGCATGTGTTATACCACCACAGAGTCTTTCTGAAGAAACATTGGAAATCGTCCGTGACTATACCCGCAAAATAGCACTGTCACTCGATGTCAAAGGACTGATTAACATACAGATGGCAAAAAGAGACGGAGAAGTCTATGTTCTTGAAGCAAATCCGCGTTCCAGCCGAACAATACCTTTTGTATCAAAAGCTGTAGGTATACCACTTGCAAAAATAGCGGCACAGGTCATTATGGGTCATAAACTGAAAGATCTCGGGTATGCACTGGACAAAGAACCAGATGTAAAACATATTTCAGTTAAAGAAGTTGTCCTGCCATTTGATAAACTGCCAGGTGTCGACCCTGTTCTTGGCCCTGAAATGAAGAGTACTGGTGAAGTTATGGGTGTGGACTACAATTTTGGACGTGCTTTCTTCAAAGCCCAGTTGAGTGCAGACAATCTATTACCCCAAACTGGAAAAGTGTTCCTATCAATCCGAGATGAGGATAAAGAAAAGATTGTAAACGTTGCTCGTAAGATGCAGGACGCAGGTATCGAACTCATGGGTACTCACGGAACTGCCAATTATCTGGCAGAACATGGAATAATTGTAGAATCCGTCAAGAAAGTGCATGATGGAAGTCCAAACGTAATCGACATGATGAGAAGAGATGAAGTATCTCTTATCATTAACACACCTACAAGCAAACAATCCAGAAAAGACGGTTATCAAATACGCAGAGCAGCGGTTGATTTTAAAGTGCCCTATATAACAACCATCCAGGCAGCTATTGCTGCAGCAGAAGCTATCGAAGCTATGAAGAACAATGACATTACTATAAAGTCGATTAATGAATACCATGAAGAGGTAACACAGGGTTGATTTAATATGCCAGAGCCAAAAAAAGTAGTTTTAGCGTATTCAGGAGGACTTGATACATCAGTATGTATCCCTCTTTTAAAAGAAGAATACGGCTATGATGAAGTTATAACAGTTGCAGTAAATGTTGGACAGCCCGAGGAAGAGATTAAAGAAGCAGATGAAAAGGCTGAAAAAATCAGTGACAAACATTATACAATTGATGCCAGAAAAGAGTTTGTCAATGACTATATCTTCCCGCTTATCAAAGCAAACGGTGATTATGAAGGATATGTAATGGGTACATCTGTTGCACGTCCATTGATTGCCAAAAAAGTGGTGGAAGTTGCTGAAAAAGAAAAAGCAAGTGCTCTTTCCCATGGATGCACTGGCAAAGGCAATGACCAGCTCCGCTTTGAAGCGATTTTCAGGCTAACCGACCTTGAAGTGATTGCTCCTATGCGGGATATGAATCTCACCCGCGAATGGGAAATTGAATACGCAAAAAAACATGGGATACCTGTCTCTGTTACTACCGGTGAACCGTGGAGCATAGATGAGAACATATGGAGCCGGAGTATAGAAGGTGGAAAACTTGAAGACCCTTCATGTGCTCCTCCACAGGAAATCTACAGCTGGACAGTATCACCGGATGATGCTCCTGAAGCACAGGCGATGGTAATCGGATTCGATAATGGTGTCCCTGTGTCCCTTGACGGAAATGAGATAGATGGAGTTAAACTCATACAACAACTAAACAATATCGCTGGCTCACACGGTATAGGCAGGACTGACATGATAGAAGACCGGGTTCTTGGTTTAAAAGCCAGAGAAAATTATGAACATCCTGCAGCAACCGTACTCCTGACAGCTCATCAGGATCTGGAAAAACTGGTACTTACCCGTTCAGAACTCAGGTTTAAGACTGATGTCGATTCCCAGTGGTCAGAACTTGCATATTATGGACTTGTTGATGAGCCTTTATATACAGACCTCAATGAATTCATTAACAAAACACAGGAACGTGTTACAGGAAAAGTAATAGTAAAACTGCACAAAGGCAATGTCAGTGTTCTGGCTCGAAGTTCACCATATGCATTGTATTCAGAAGAATTTGTATCCTTTGACAGCAAAACCATTGATCAGAAGGATGCTGAAGGGTTTGCTAAATATTATGGATTCCAGTCCCGCCTATACAAAAAATTTGTAGAGAAATAATTCACTATACTTCTCCTTTCTTATTTTTGTATCATTACTATTTTTATAAGGTTAAATCATATTTTATCCCGAATCAAATGATTCAAAGAAAACTTTTTAAGGAGTACTTGAGAAAAGTTATTCATCTTATATCTGTTCTTATTATTGTAATTTATGCATTTCTTGGTAAACAGATAGTTCTTATACTTCTGCTTGTATCTCTGGTTTTTTTCCTTGTACTTGAATACATCCGGATTGAAAAATCCATAAAACTTCCAATGTTACATGTTTTATATCGTAACAGTGAAAAAAATCACCTTGGAGGACATGTATTTCTTACTATTGGTGCTATTATATCCATTGCGATGTTTAGTAAACAGGTCGCTTTTGCCTGTATTCTTATGACAACTCTGGGTGATTTATGTGCGGCTCTTGTAGGCAAAACATTTGGAAATACAAAACTTCCATATAATGATAAATCACTGGAAGGAAGTACTTCCGAGTTTGTGGTTGACCTGGCAATAGGGTTTGCTTTTACCGGTAACTGGATAATAGCTGTGGGAATGGCATTTGTTGCTACTGTCGTTGAGACCACTGTGGTAAGGATAGATGATAACTTAATGATACCAATGTTTTCCGGTATAACCGGTGAAATTTTGTTATATTTAGTTTTTTAACCAGTGGATAAAAACTTATTAGTATCTACAAATCGATGTTATATTTTATGAGTGGGGGGAATAAGTGGTATCATTCAGATTATGTTGAGGTATTTGAAAAACTGGAGAGCAGTAGAGACGGTCTTGAACAGTCTGAGGCAAAAAAAAGACTTTCTACTGACGGATACAATGAAGTAGAAGCAAAAAAAGAACATAGTGAGATTTACAAATTTTTAAAACAGTTCGCCAGCCCACTGATATATATCCTTATGGCTGCTGCAATAATTACATTTTTCCTTGAAAAATACATTGACACTGCTGTTATATTAAGTGTTGTTATTGCAAACTCCATCATTGGCTATATTCAGGAGAGTAAAGCTGAAAATGCTCTTGAATCATTGTCCAAAATGCTTGTACCTGAAGCTACTGTCATAAGAGACGGTCAGAGAAAGGTAATTCCCAGTAAAGAACTTGTAGTGGGAGATGTAGTCATATTGGAATCAGGTAGCAGAATACCTGCCGATATTAGACTTTTTTATGTAAAAAACCTGAGAGTTGATGAATCTCCTCTAACCGGTGAATCCGTACCTGTTGAAAAAAAAACCAGAGCAATTGATGAAGACAGCATCCCGCTTGGCGACCAGATAAATCTGTCATTTGCAGGGACGTTTGTAAGCGAAGGTCTTGGACGTGGTGTAGTAATAGCCACTGGTGAAGATACTGAAATCGGAAAAATATCCCAATCTATAAGAGAGAGTGAAGAAATCTCAACACCACTTGTCCAAAAAATAGCAAGGTTTGGAGTTTTTCTCTCGGTTGCCATTCTTGTAATATCTGTATTTGTCTTTTTTATAGGATTATTGCAGGGTTTTGATGCAGTTGAGACGTTCCTTGCGGCAGTTAGCCTTGCAGTTGCTGCAATACCAGAAGGCCTGCCTGCAACCATTACTATTTCTTTTGCCATCGGTATTAAAGCAATGGCATCGCGTAATTCCATAATCCGAAGCCTTCCTGCTGTAGAAACACTGGGTTCGGCTACTGTCATATGTTCGGATAAAACAGGAACTTTAACCAAGAACCAGATGACTGTTACAGAAATCTATACCGCAACAGGTACAACTTACAATGTTACTGGCTCAGGATATTCATCAAAAGGAAATTTCATTCTGGACAATGAAAACGTTGATCCAAAAAATGACCTAGTGTTGCTGGAAACTCTGAAAACCGGTTATTTGTGCAATGATGCTTCATTTAAAGATGGAGATGTGGTTGGTGACCCTACAGAGGGAGCTTTAATGGTGTCTGCTCTCAAAGCCGGTAAGTTCTACATTCCAAGGTTGGATGTTATACCCTTCGAATCGGGAAAACGCATCATGGCTACTCTAAATGAAGATTCAGAAGGGAATAGGATAATCTATGTAAAAGGATCACCTGAAAAAATAATGGAACTGTCCCAGCACAAATTCGATGGTAAAAACGAGATTGATATTGATGTCAATGCACTGTCCGAGATTAAAAAAAGTTCAGAGAAAATGGCTACCCAGGGACTTCGTGTCATTGGAATGGCATATATGAAAGTAGAAAAGGACAGAGAGAGAATCGATTATTCAGACCTTGATGATCTGGTATTCCTCGGATTACAGGGTATCATAGACCCGCCCAGAGAAGAAGTCAAGGAATCAATCAATAAATGCAAAACTGCTGGTATCCGGGTTATCATGATTACTGGAGACCATACATTAACAGCCCACTCAATAGCCCGGCAACTCGGAATCGAAACAGAAAAAGCAGTTTCCGGCAGTGATATTGATGATATGACCGATGAACAGTTAAAAGATACGCTTAAAAACGTTTCTGTTTTTGCCAGAACATCTCCAGAGCACAAGTCAAGAATTGTAAAGCTTCTAAAATCTGAGGGGGACATTATAGCGGTAACAGGAGACGGTATAAATGATGCTCCAGCCCTGAAAAATGCGGATATCGGTATATCCATGGGTGCATCAGGTACAGAGGTTGCACGTGAAGCTTCTGACATGGTTCTTGTAGATGACAACTTTGCATCTATAGTAGCAGCTGTCGAAGAAGGACGTGATGTATACAACAAAATCCAGAAACTGATTATATGGATGCTGCCTACCAATGGAGGTCAAGCACTTACCGTTGTATCGGCTATTATTCTTGGTATCACTCTACCGTTACTTCCGCTGCACATACTCTGGATAAACACTATAACTACTATCGGACTCGGTGTTACCATATCTGCTGAACCTCGAGCAAAAGGTCTGCTGGATTATCCACCACGACCCACAGGAGAACCTCTTTTAACACAATTCATAAAAAAAAGAATCGGATTTGTGTCTATACTGATGGTTTCTGCTGCATTCTTCCTGTTTACTCTGGAGATGTTTTCCAGTAATGAATTACCTGCAGCACGAACTACAGCACTAAACACCATTGTATTTATTCAGATATCCTATCTGTTCAATATCAAATCCCTTCATGGTTATGTATTTGATGAGCTGTTTTCCAACAAATATATGCTTATAGGAATAGGGGGTGTTATCGGACTTCAGATGCTGCTAACTTATCACCCATTCATGAACCTGATATTTGATACTGCACCTATTGGATTGTACAACTGGTCGTGGATTATAACAGTAGCAATTGTTGTGTTCTTTATCATAGAATTGGAAAAGTATATATATAGATGGATAGAAAAAAGAAATACTTAACAAAACCTATAGTCTTTTATTTTTCAGATATTTGCCTGCGCATTTGTTTAATTGCTTTGGTTGGTGGTACTTTTTTGGGACAAACTGCAACACATTTATATACCAAATCACAACCCCATACACCTGATGGAGAATCCACGATATTATACCGTTGAAGTTTGCTTTTTTCTAACTCCCTCGGGTCTAACTGAAATCTCCATGCTCTGGCAAGCCCTGCAGGGCTTAAATATTTATCATCTCTTGTTGCAGCCGGACATATACCATGACATACCGCACACAGGATACAATTAGTATATTTTTCCAATTTTTTCTGGGTTGCTGGCTCTATCAGATGTTTTTTATCATAATTTTCTTCTGCCGTTATCCAAGGTTGCACTGAATCCACAAGACTGTAGAAATGCTCCATATCAACAACAAGGTCTCGTATTACTCCGAGATTGGGTAACGGTTCAATCAACACCCTATCATTTGATTCTTTACTGGATTGAGGAGAGGTGAGAATCTGGTCGGATTTCAGACTGGATATATCCTCTTTTTTAACATCCCCTACCAGTTTTTTACAGGCAAGTCGAGGCACTTTATTTATAAGCATGGCACAACTACCACATACTGCACCCCTGCAGGCGAACCTGAAACAAAGACTCCCATCCAATTTTTCTTGTATTTCAAATAATGCTTCCAAAACATTCATTCCAGGTTTTTCTTCCACATGGAATGTATCATACCAGATTTTATCATCTTCCTGACGTTTGATGTTTAAAGTAACCATATTGTACCCCAGTTTAATACTCCCTCTTTTCTGAATAGAAACTTGTTATTGTTACATCCTTGTATTCCAATCTGGGACCTTGGGGAGTGTAGTAAGCAATCGTATGTTTTTTCCAGTTGTTATCGTCCCTTTCAATAAAATCAGTACGGTAATGAGCTCCTCTGCTCTCCTGTCTTGCCAGTGCTCCGGTGGCTATAACATGTGCGATATCTACCATTCTTTTCAGTTCAATTGCGTCCAGAAGCTCCAGATTGAAAGATTTAGCTCTGCTCTTTACTTTGATTTTTTGAGCCCTGTATTTTAGATTTTTAAGGTCTTCTATTGCATGTTCAAGGTTTTCATGGTTTCTGAATACACCCACCTTTTCCTGCATAATATTTTTTAATTCATTTCTGACAGTAGCAAAATTTTCACCGGATTCACCAAACAAATCTGAGAGGAAACGTTTCTCATTTTCAAGTTCCTTAATAAGATTTTCATCTTGGGGTATATCTTTATCCTGTATCGATTCTGCAGCATGTTGACCTGCTCTTTTACCGAAAACAAGGGTGTCAAGAAGTGAATTACCACCAAGCCTGTTTGCACCGTGAACACTTATACAGGCACATTCACCCACAGCATACAATCCATCCATAGGTGTTTTTCCATTTATACTCGATAAAATACCTCCCATAGAATAATGCTGACCGGGCTGTACAGGAATCGGTTTTTTTACGGGGTCTACTCCTGCGAAATCCATTGAAATTTCACGTATACCGCTCAATCTCTCCTTTATTAACTGCGGGTCAAGATGTGTAATATCAAGATAAACGTACTCGTTAGAGATGCCTCTTCCTTCATTGATTTCAGTCTGTATGGCTCTTGCTACTATATCTCTTGGCGCCAGTTCTATGGATTCTGGAGCATAGGATTTCATAAAGCGTTGATGGTTTTTATTGTAAAGATAACCACCTTCTCCCCGAACACCTTCAGTAATCAGTATATTGGAATCCCATAATGTTGTGGGATGGAACTGTACAAATTCCATATCCTGTAGAGGCACACCTGCTCTGTAAGCCAGACCTATACCAAAACCCCTGTTGATAATAGAATTTGTAGAGCGTTTGTAGATTCTCCCATATCCACCTGTAGCAATAACTGTTATTTTTGCTTTAAACACGTCAGGTTCTGAATTGAATATATTGATTGCTACAAATCCGGTACATCTACCGCCATCTGTAACCAATCTGGTAACCATCCACTCAGGATAAACTTTGATTCCTGCTTTTAGAACTTGTTCTTGTAAAGTATACAATAGATTATGCCCGGTTTTATCCCCAGCATAGCATGTTCTTGGAAACCCCGCTCCTCCAAACGGTCGCTGGGCTATTTTGCCATCTTGAGTTCTTGAGAAAGAAGTACCCCAATTATCCATCTCAAGTACTATCTCAGGAGCTTCTTTACATAATATTTCCACTGCATCCTGATCGGCAAGATAGTCACTGCCTTTTACAGTATCCCATGCATGAGCTTTCCAGCTATCATCAGCACCCAGAGAAGCATTGATACCTCCCTGTGCAGCCACCGAATGACTACGTATAGGTGAAACCTTTGATATTATAGCTACATCAGCACCCTTTTTATGCGCCTCAAGTGCAGCCCTGAGCCCTGAAAGTCCTCCTCCAATAACAATAACATCATGATATATCATGTTCCCCCACCTGTCATTTTAATAAGGTCAAGTAATTCATCCACCTCACTTTCAACAAGCAAATCCTTTTCAAGTATAACCTGTCGTACTGTTTTACCCTCGTTGTAAGCCAGATAGGCTACCTCTGCGGCTTTTTCATATCCAATTTTAGGAGCAAGTGCAGTTGCAAGTGATAAGCTGGATTTTGCCAGATTTTCACAATGCTTTATGTTTGCAGTGATTCCTTTTAAACACCGGTTGTTAAATGATTCAAGGCCACCAGACATTATCTGTATGGAATCGAGCAGGTTATGTGCCAAAACTGGTGTAAAAACATTCAAATCCATTTGTCCCGACCGGGATGCCATCATTATCGCAGTATCATTTCCCACAACCTGATAACAGACCATGTTAAGCATTTCAGCCATTACAGGATTGACCTTTCCGGGCATTATAGATGAACCTGGTTGTACCGCTGGAAGTCGAATTTCTCCTATAGCTGTTCTGGGACCACTGGAAAAAAGCCTAAAGTCATCTGCTATTTTTATAAGGCTAATAGCAAGTCCACGAAGAGCTGAAGATAGTTCAAGGATAGATTCTGCACTCTGGGTGGCTTCAAAATAATTATCAGCCAACTTGAAATTAAGACCTGTGATACGATTTACTTCTTCTACCGCAAAATATCCAAAATCTTTAGGTGCGTTTAATCCTGTGCCCACAGCAGTACCACCCATGTTCAATTCTGCCAGTCTGTCTATTGAGTTATCTAAACGTTTAATACCCATCTCCAGCATTCTGGTATAACCGCTAAATTCCTGACCCAGAGTAATGGGAACTGCATCCTGAAGATGCGTTCTTCCGGGCTTAACAACATTATTGAATTCAGAGGATTTTATTTTAAAATCATTATAGAGTTGTTTAAGAACCGGTATCAAACTGCTATTAAGAGATTCCATTGCTGCTATATGGATGGCTGTATGTGTTGTATCATTGGATGACTGGGACATATTTACATGGTCATTGGGATGAACTATATCGTATCTTCCTTTTTCATAGCCCAACATCTCCAGTGCACGGTTTGCGATAACCTCGTTTGCATTCATATTCTGAGATGTTCCTGCACCCGATTGGAATGCATCCACTACAAATTGGTCATTTAATTTTCCATCCCTTACCTCAGATGCAGCAGAAATAATCGCGTTTCCTATCTCTGGATTTAATTTGCTCGTCCTGATATTGGATTTTGCAGAAGCCCATTTAATTACAGCTTGAGCCCTGATAAATTCAAAAGGCAATTGATGGTTACTTATTTTGAAATTGATTACAGCACGTGCAGTCTGTGGCCCATAATAGACATCATCAGGTACTTCAACATCCCCCAATGTATCACGTTCTATATGTACCATGAAAACGCCCAAAACCCCTTGTATATAGTAACAATACCTATATTGTTACATTATTATATATTTGCTGTCTACCCTTAAAATACTGTTATAAATGTATAAGAGTGTTTTAAAGTTTTCAACGATAGTTATAAAGAGCAGCTGTTTACAAACAATTATTATAAAGAGTCTGCATTAGATAAATGAAATGATAAATAAGGGAGTTTTTCTATGCAAAAGTTTTCATTAAAAGATTATATGGTAGAACCTGAAGGAAAAATTGCAAAGCGTGTAATTTACAATGATAAGAATACACTGGCTTTCTTATTAAATATAGCATCTGGTCAATCACTGCCCAAACATACCCATTTTGATTGTACTGTACTTTTACAAGTAATTAAAGGCGAAGCAATGGTTAATGTTGATGGTGAATCAGTATCTATGAATGAAAGTGAGTTGTTACAAATAGATGGGTCTGAGGAGATGTCTGTTGATAATACAGGACAAAATGTACTTACTCTATATGTAACAATATCTCCACAACCACCATCAGAAAATTATTTAGTCGACGCTGACTTATAAACTATATTAAAATTTTTCTCTAATATAGTTTAATTTTTTTTTGCAAAATTAGTTGCACACTATCTGGACTTTTCAAAAGACAATATTTTCTATAGTGTTATAAACCCACTAACCTAAAATAAATGCCGTGAACTACACCTGAGCTAAAGACTCAGGTGCTTCCTGTTTCATCCTTTTCCCTTATGGGAACAAGTCCACAGGCTCTACCCCTCGTTCCGAAGGTGCTTATGTTCCTATTAGATTTTGCTTATCTAATGCAAATTTTTTAATGTTAACTGATGCATTGATGTCTCTATCATGGTCAGTCTTACAGATAAAGACTGTGATTTCGTCTATGTCTCACTATCACACGGGACCCATCTTGGGTACAGTTTCGAGGATTTAGTTGATAGGAATATATTCGATTTTATCCACCCTGATGATTTAGATTATATTAAAAATCTGTATTCTGAATTTCTACAGACATTAGAACCTGTAACATTAGAGTGCAGGTTCCGCCACTCAAACGGTCATTATGTCTGGTTAGAGACAAGTGCCAATATTGTCTATGACGATTACGGTGATATCAAATATTTTGTTTTAAATAGTCGTGATATAACCGAACGCAAAGAAACTGAAGAGAAATTAAAATATAAAGATGAAATATTAGAACTTGCTTTAAACAGCGCCTCTTTAGCTGTTTGGGACTGTGATATAAAAAATAAAGAGTTGTATTTCAGTAAACAATTTTCTAAACTCTTAGGCTTTGGCAATAAAGAATTGGTACTTGATACACAGACATGGTGGAATCTAATACATCCTGATGATGTAAATAGTGTATCAAAAGCGTTAAATGATTATTACGATGGGAGAACAACTGTTTTCGAAAGTGAATACCGTTTTAAGGATAACTCTGGAAAATGGTTGTGGTTACTTGACAAAGGAAAAATAACTAAAAAAGATGATTCAGGAAATTCAGAAAGATTGACAGGCGTTATTTTAGATATAACAGATAAAGTCAAGAGAGAAGAAAATATTCGGGAATATGCAAACAAAATAAAAGATTCAAAAATTACAAGAGAAAAAGAACTCCACCACAGGATTAAAAATAACCTCCAGGTGATTTCCAGTTTGCTCAATCTTCAATCAGAAAAATTTGAAGATGAAGATGTGGTTGAAGCTTTTAAAGATACACAAAACCGTGTTATATCAATGTCTTTCTTGCATCAGAAACTGTATCAGACAAATAATTTAGACAACCTAAATTCAAAAGATTATATTAAAGAGCTTGTAAGTTATCTGACAAACCTGTATAATAAGAACAAGATTGACCTAAATATAGATGTCCAGAATTGCTATTTTGGAATTGATATTATCATACCGCTCGGGATGCTAATTAATTAAATTGTTTCTAATTCTTTAAAATATGCTTTCCCTGAAGGTGAATATGGCAAAGTAGATATTCAACTCTATAAAAATTACAAAGGATGTCATACACTGATTATAGCCGATAATGGCAGGGGTTTATCTGAAAATATAGATATTAGAGATTCAGAAACTCTTGGTTTTCAGCTTGTGAGCAGTTTAGTGGATCAGATTAATGGTTGTTTTGATATATATTCAGATAATGGTACAATGTTTATTATCGAATTCAGCGGTTAATTGATTATTCCATTAGTTTGTTTTATGTTATACTTAATCCAATAACAGGCCAATAGGTTAGAACCATAACTATAAAAACTATCCAAGAAGTAAAATTTAGTATTAATCCAGGGATTAATACATCTTTTATTTCATAATATCCTGAAGAATAGGCGATGGCATTTGGAGGGGTTCCCATGGGTAAAATGAAAACCAACCCTGATGGGATTGCTATCAGATAAACCATCGCTATAGGATTAATCCCTATCACATCACCCAGACTGAAACCTATGGGTACCAAAATAGCAACAGCTGCCGAATTGCTAATACCTTCAGTAAGAAACTTGGCAATTAATGATATGATTAGTACCAGCAATATAGGTGTCAATACGAATCCATTAATAACTCCATTTGCTATCCATTGAGCTGCTCCTGTGTATGATAGCGCTGAACCTATTGATATGGCTCCACCATACATTAAAATTATACCCCAGTTAACATCTGATTCTATATCTTCCCAGTTTAGAATATTAAAAATGAACAACGCAACCGAACCTATAACTGCAATAGCAGCCAGTCCAAAATTATGACCAAAAACTATCCATGCTATTATAGTTGAAAAAACTATAATAGCGGTTTTTGTTTCATATTCGTCCATCTTACCGATATTGTTTATTTCTTCCTTGAGAGCCCATTTTGCAGGCTGTACATCATCCACATCTATTTTAAAAAAATAATTCAATACTACAAAACCAATTATAAGCATAATAAAAACAATTGGAATTGCAGCTACACACCACTCAAAAAAAGAAATGCTCATACCGGTATTTTCTTCAAGCATTCCTATAGCAAGTGGATTTCTTGCACCTCCCAATAAAGTCCCTACACCTCCAATAATCGCACCCCAAGCAAGTGATAGAAAAAGAAAAGTACCGTAGTTACTATTTAAAGGTTCCAAGTTCAAGTTTTCAGCTATGGTCTTTACTACTGGAAACATGATTGCAGCAACCGCATGTTCGGGCATTATAAATGACATTAAAGCAGATGAAAACATAATGCCACCTACCATCTTTTTAGGTGTGTTTCCAAATCTGGTTAGCATCATAAGAGCAATTCTCTTACTGAGCCCGGTTTTCATCATACCAGCGGCTAATATGAAAGCACCTAAAATAAAAAATACTGCCTTGTTTCCAAAAAGTGAAAAAGCATCCTTACTGGACATTACATTGAGTAAAGGTAGCAATACAAGAACAAATAAACCGGTAACAGACAGTGGTAATGCATTTGTAACCCATAATATAATAGCTATTATAAATATACCAAATGTATTTTTACCCTGAACTGAAAGTCCATCTGGTGCAGGTGCAAGAAAGACTAACAGGAGTATAATTAAGCAAAAAAATATTACCGTGTAGCTATGGGTGCTATTTTTTGAATCCATAACGCATATCCTGCAATAAAAGTTTAAATAGTATGAGAATACCAATAATTATCCAATAATCTTTGCTGTCTATTCTGGTTTAATGTATGTCAATTATGAAATTCACAATCGTGAACTTAACAATAAAAACAGTAGTTTATTGCATATAAACCAATCAGAACTTGCAAAATATGCCACAAAAATAAATAAAAAAGCAGTTAAACATTGTTTTAACAATTATTTACAAATTATGTTAGTATTGCAATGCTATTATTACCACATCCTTTACCATTGATATTTTATTGAATTGTTGTTTTTATGCAGGCAAACCGAAACATCGAAATCATTATCTGTTAAAAAGTCCTTTTTAAAGTTGTTTAAAGACAATTTTAAACCATACAAACTTTGTCTTGCGTCTTTAAAATAAAATTTCTCTGTCAGAAGACCCTCATGCTTTAGTCTATTTAAAGCATATCTTACGGTTCTTGAAGGGAGATAACTTTCATCAGCTATCTCTTTTTGAGTCAGGAAACCCCTGTATTCCAGTATTTTAAGCACGAGTTTGGTAGATGGGGGTAGATTTTCTATTGTTTTTTGAAGTTTTTGCGGGTTTACATCGGTTGTTTCATTTATTACTGGTGTATTTACATTATTATCAACAAAAACGATCCCTCATTGATTTCACCATCCTTATGTGATGTAATTCACAATTGTGAATTGTATCTTAAAATCCCTATTATTATATAAAGGTAATGGTGTAAAATCAATTAAGTTATAATGATTTTTATTTGGTGGCATTAATTGCCTTTATCTAAATGTATATAAACAATTACACAAAAATCAACTTAGTGAAAATGAAATATGAAATCGATTTGCAGGGAGAAGTCTGCCCTTACACATTTGTAAAGACCAAATTAAAACTTGAAGAATTAGAAAATAGTGATATATTAACCGTAACCTTTGACCACCCACCTGCAATAAACAATGTATCAAGAAGCGTAAAAAATGAAGGTCACAAGGTACTTGGAATTGACAATATTAACAATATGCAATGGAAGATCCATATAAAAAAGTTGGGTAAAGAACTTTGATTGGATGAAAGTTCTATAATTTATAATTCCTTAATACGTGTTGGTGGAGTATTTTTGGTGAAAAAGTCAAAACAAGAATATCCAAAAATCTATAATAAATTATTACATATTTATAATCATAAAGGATTTCTACAGAGCCAGTAAAGGGTAACTGAAAAACGTATATCGTTACCAATTAAATTAAGCATTTAGTTTATCCTGAATATTACATGGATGAAGCAACAATTAACAGAAATAAATCAGCGATAAATGCGTTAATTATATACAATAAATTTGGATAGACATTGCACCAGAATATAATTTCTAATCACGATTTAATAACCTTAAATAAACGATTAAAAAGCGCAATAAACAATATAAAAAACAGAGAAATAATTTCAAAAGAGAGCAAGAATATAAAAAAAGTAATTCAGAATAAGTTTTTCTATTAAATTGGAATCCATGTTATAATTGTAAATTTTTACCTATATATTTTTAGCACCTATGCAAAATTTACCACATAACACAGCTCTATATAAAGGTCAGATATTATTAATCTTGAAAGTGATTATATGAGCAAAAAAATTAATTTTGAAAGGCTTAAACTCGGTGGGATACTTCCTCAACGCCAAAATGGAGATCTTTATTCAATCCGTCTCCGTATAGTAGGAGGTCAACTAAATTCCAACCAATTAAGGGCACTTGCTGATGCAACTGAGAAATATGGAAGTGGAGAAATACATATAACTTCACGTCAGGGCGTAGAGATATCATATGTACCCATTGATTATGCAGACAAAATGTTAGATGAACTTGAAAACTCGGGTGTTCATCAGGGTGCATGTGGACCGCGTGTGCGTGGAATTGTATCCTGCCAGGGTAACCGTGTCTGTCCACGTGGTTTGATAGATGCTGAGTATATAGCCGGTAAAATAGATGAGAAATATTTTGCTAAAAATTTGCCGAGTAAATTCAAATTTGCAGTCACTGGATGTCCTGCATCCTGTATGAAGCCTCAAGAAAATGACTTTGGAATAATGGGTAGTATAGAACCTAAATGGGTTGGAGAAAATTGTACATTTTGTGGATTATGTGAATCAACTTGCCCCACAGATGCCATAAAAATCGAAGATAATACTATACATATAGACAGAGATAAGTGCAATCTTTGTGGTGATTGTATTTCCATATGCCCTACTGAGGCATGGATAAAAGCAAATTCAGGATATACAATATATGTTGGTGGTAAAGTGGGCAGATTCCCCAAACTTGCAATTAAACTTATAGAAATGGTAGAAGAGGATGAACTTTTCAAAATTATTGATAAAACCTTTAACTTCTATAAAGAAAATGCTCAACCGGATGAAAGATTCAGAAACACTATCGACAGAGTTGGATTTGACAATTACAAACAATCGGTGTTAACTCAAGACCATGACTAATTAAAATTTCCAGTACCAGAGGCTGAAATATGTCCAAAAAAACATTAAAATCATCAGAAGAAATTAATCAATTAGCCGAAGAATTCAATAATGAAAATCCTCAGAAAATCATTTCTTATGCACTTGATAAATATACACCCAATATATCAATATCATTTAGTGGAGCAGAAGACGTAGTTCTTATAGACATGGCTAAAAAAATAAGGGACGATATAAGTGTATTTACTCTTGATACAGGACGACTGTATCCAGAAACCTACCGGTTTATAGAAGAGGTACGAGACTATTACAATATTGATATAGATGTATATATGCCCGACCGTGAATCTACAGAGAAACTTGTGAAAGAAAAAGGGTTGTTCTCTTTTTACGATGATGGGCATAATGAATGCTGCAGTGTCAGAAAAATAGCACCCCTAAAACGAGCACTTGAGGGTCTGGATGCATGGATTACAGGACAGAGAAAAGACCAGAGTCCAAGCCGTTCTAACCTCCCTGTCGTCCAAATCGACCCTGCTTTTGGTGGCGGTGAACTTGTGAAATTTAACCCACTGGCAAACTGGACTCTGAAACAGGTATGGCAGTACATATATGAAAACGATGTCCCCTACAATAAACTCCATGAAAAGGGATACATTAGTATTGGATGTGAACCGTGTACAAGAACCGTCACTCCGGGACAGCATGAACGTGAAGGTCGTTGGTGGTGGGAAGAAGCCACCAAAAAAGAATGTGGCCTTCATTCAGGAAATATTAGAAAATGAATTTATTGTGGCAGTTAATCCTGCCTCTTTAACAAATTCATTAATCCAATCTATTCAAAAAACGGATATCAAAAATATCTTTCTCATCCAGATTCTTTTTTATATAACCAAGGTTTTGTAAAATAGGAACAAACTCCATGGTTGATTTTATGTAACACTTTGTAATTTTTGCTGAATATTTAGGAGACATTTTTAATATCTCATATACAAAATCCGGAGTTACAATACCTACATTATCAGAAATTATTTGAGCTGCATGTTCAGGTTTTTCTTTAATAAATTTACAGGCTTTATCGTGTTTTTCAACAAATGTAAATACAAGCTCTGGATAACTATCAATCAATTCTTGTTTTGCAACAATCCCATAACTGGGATTATTTTTCCATAAATTATCAGGTGTAATTACAGTCTTTGCTTCACAGAACCTTTTAGCCACAACTGCAAGAGAGGGAGTACCTATTGCAACATGAATATCACCATCAGCCATGCTTTCGGGTATCATATCAGCCCATTCATAATTCTTAATGGTTATTTCATTTTCAAATTCTAAATTTCTTAGATATTCCCGAATAATTACATCATGAATAGACCCTTTTGGTGGGCAGGCAATTGTTAATCCTTTAAATTGATTTAAGAATGGTCTATATTCACCATTAAATTCATCCAGTGATTTATATCCGTGAACTGCAATCATTACTGTGCCTTCTACATGACCTCCAGCAATACATTTAATTGACAATCCCTTGTCTATCCCTTTCATAGCAGGTGGTAAACCGATATATCCCAAATCAATCTCGCCTTTTTCAAATGCTTCAACTATTGCAGGACCACCACCAAAAAGGTTCCAGTTTACTTTAATATTTGATTTTTCAAGCCAATCAGTACTCATTAAAACAAATGACGAATGGTACATGGTTGACAGATGACCGATATTCAGGGTTTTGTTCATTAAGTTTTTAACCTCCACTTATTGCTGGAAGTATAGATATCTCATCCGAATCTCTGATTTTAGTTTTTAGGCCTTTTAAGTGTTTAACATCTTCACCGTTTACATAAACATTGATAAACGTTCGAAGTTCACCATTTTGGAATAAACGGTTTTTTAAATCTTTACCAAATATTTCTATTAACTTATTAAACAATTCACTTAACTCAATGTTATCTGCACTAATAATTGTTGATCTTGTTTTTGTAACATCATTCAATACTGAAAAAAATTTTATTTCTACCATTTAATCCCTTATAATTTGTCTATTTTAAATATATAATATCAAAATCAGTGTTTAATTTAAACAAGATAATAATAGTAAATAAATCTAAATCCATTAATCTTGGTAAGTAGGCAAATTTTACCAAGATATAATAACAAAAGAAAAGTTCAATTATTGCCGCAATAATAACATATTTGATATAATATTCGTTTTACTCAAACATATATAATAAACTCTAATGTGACCAGAATGATTGATAAATTTACAGAAGAACAAATAAAGCGATATTCAAGACACATCATAATGGAAGAAGTAGGAGGAGAAGGTCAACAGAAATTATTAAATTCCAAAGTCCTTTGTATAGGTGCAGGAGGGCTTGGGTCTCCCATAATACAGTATTTGGCGGCAGCTGGAGTAGGTACGATTGGTATTGTTGATGATGATGTAGTAGATTTAAGTAATCTACATAGACAGGTGATACATGGGAATAATCTGGGTATATCAAAAGTAGAATCTTCTAAAGAATTTGTTAATAAACTTAATCCAGATGTAGATGTTATAACTTATAATAAAAGATTAAATCCCAATAATATCTGTGATATTATAAAAGAATACGATATCATTGTAGATGGGTCTGACAATTTTTCAACCAGATATCTTGTAAATGATGCCTGTGTACTTGCCAACAAACCTCTATCACATGGTAGTATACTTCGTTTTGAAGGGCAGGTAACAACATTTGTACCCCATGAAGGACCTTGCTACAGATGTATTTTTGAATATGCTCCACCCTCGGATATGGTTCCAAGTTGCCAGGAAGCTGGAGTTATTGGTGTTTTACCGGGTATAATCGGTGTTATACAGGGTACTGAAGTAATTAAATATCTTTTAGGAATTGGCAATTTACTCATTGAACGTATGATATATTATAGTGCGTTAGATATGTCATTTGATGAGATTAAAATCCGTAAAAATCCATCATGCCCTGTATGCAGCCAAAATCCAGAAATCATATCAATAAAACATGAAAACTACATTGAAAACCAACAGTGTTACATTGGCTAAAATGTAAAACTTGAAATGTTAATCATTATAATTCGGCTCTGTAGAAACCCTATAGAAATCGCCGTCAATCAGCAAATACTAACAGATTTTAATCAATATTAAAAAGTACATCTAAAAAGATTACTAATTTCCTTAATTACCCAAATATCAAGGATTTCTACAAAGCCTATAATTCCATGATTTTTAAATCAATAAATAAAAATTAGCCTAATAATGTCTTTAATAGTTGCATTAATCCAAAGGTTATGACTATGAACACTATCCCTGTGACAGTTAGGATGAATATGTTTCTATATACGATATTTTTATCTGAACCTGCCTTAATTCCTAATCCACAGCATCCTCCTTCTGTACTGCAAGCATTGCAATCTGTGGAGTTGTCACAATTTGGGTCTTTGGTAGTGGTTTTATTGTGGGTTTTTAAGGGAAATGTATGTGTATCATATAACATATACTCATCTCCTGTTAACAATCAATATAACTGACAAAATAGCACCAATTATAATCAATGTCCATAATAACATTCCAAATAGCATAGACCCATCTGCAGGGCAATAATATCCATATTCCAACATTTTAACCAATCCTTAAAGTTATTTTTAAGGCTAAATTGATAATCGAACTCACATATTTCGATTCGCAGTCGGAAGAATAACCACTCTGTCACTCAGCCTTCCTCATCAATTCACAATTGTGAACTAATATAGATGTATGATTTTTGGGTATATATAGGTTATGACATGAACAAAATTTGCCTTATTGTTCCTATTTTTATATTCTAAAAAATACCTACCAAAAAATGAATAATATTAAACCTGTATTATTATATAGATAAGTGGTTATATGTTCTATAAATTAACCAAATTTGTTGATAATTTATTGCCTAAATACCCGAACTCTGAATATATACAGGTTATCGTTTACTGTACAAAAGCTAATTTATCATCAGGTGATATATCTAAAAAAATGTGTGATATATCTAAAAAATCCAGTAATAAAGCACCTGAAAAAAATTTAGATATTTGGAATTATAATAACAATCGGTATAAACAATTGTTAAAATGTGATGATTTTTCGGAAATGGAGGAAATATTCGAAGAAGCTGAATATGGTGGAATCCCAGCAAGCTCTATATGCAATACTGATAACGATATCATTTTAATTGCAATCGGACCTGACAAAAAAGAAAGATTATCTGAATTAACAACCAACCTTGAAAATATTTGACCTTTTGTAATTATACTTTTTACGGATATAAATATTTAAATATAACAAGTTAATTCACAATTGTGATTAATAAAAAATAAGGAATGTCAAAATATGACGTACTTAGAACAGGTTTTTACAAAAAGCAATGTCATGCTTGCAGCATTGCTTGTTTTTGTATTGCTTGCGGCTTTGATAACCGTTGGTATGCTGACACCACTTCTGGTGGACTTTTTAACAGGAAACAGCATGAATCTAGATGCCTATTATTTTAACATAAGGGCAGCTCTACCTACTGGAATTCTTATAATTTTGCTTTCAATTTATCTGTTACTTGGAAAAATGAGCGAGAAAAAATTATTTGTCATTGTATCTGGTGTAGTAGTTTTATCCGCTGTTTTTGCGGTCATGTCACCATTTAACAGTTTGCCTGTAGATTTTATAATTCCTGTCTCAGTTCTTGCGATTATTGCTATCTTTTATAATATATTATACTCTGTTACAGGATGGAAATATAATCCATATAAAAACACCCGAAGTATCAGCGCACATATTATTCATCTGGGTCTTGTTCTGATTATGCTGGGTGTGGTTTTAAGCACTGGTTTGACCGTCGAGGACTCCACAGTAGTATCAACCGAATCCAGAGGGTTTTTTGAAGGGCAGGACTACAGTGTGGGTGTTACAAAAATTTCCACACAATTTGAAGGAGAACCGTTCAAATCACATCCGGGTTCATCCTATGTAACTTATATATCATTTGATGTCTATAAAAACGGGGAGTATTTTGATAGTGGTAATGTTAAATCTATCAGGGATTTAAAATGGGATCAATCCTATACCACAACCTATATTGATAGAGGTTTGATTGGTGAATTTTTCCTAACTCCCAAAAGCGTAGACCTTGAGACCGGTAAAGTGAGCCTTTACGCGAGGACTGTACCTTTTATAACACTTATATGGAGCGGTCTATTTTTTATGTCTGTTGGATTTGTAACGCTAATTTTAAGTGGGTACTTGAGAGGTAAAAGATACCACAATAATTGATCATATGGAGTTTTAAATTATGAATATAGGAATGATATTAATCTGGGCATCATTTACACTTTGTCTTGGAGCAGGACTCACATCTATTTTGTATTATCTTAAAGGTTCGGGTTATTTAAAGACCCTGTCACAGAGATTTGAAATTGGTGCTGCGGGTTCGGTCACAGGTGCAGTAATCCTGCTCAGCTACTACCTTTTCCATGTTCAAACCGCCTACAGTTATGTTTATCAGCACTCGAGTGCAGACCTTAGCTGGTATTACCGGTTATCTGCCCTCTGGGCAGGTCAGGAGGGGTCTTTCCTTCTGTGGGGATGGTTTATATTGGTAATACTTTTGGTTTTAAAATATACAATGCATAAGGGTAAACTTTCAAGAACCAGACTGTATGAGCTTACGGTAACCATTTCACTTTTTATTGCATCAGTTTTTTTACTGCTTCTTGTTCTCAAAAACCCGTTTTCAATGTATCATGTTATGCCTTCAGGAACAATAGAACTTACAAACTGGAACCCATTTGTCACAGCATTCCAGGCTCCCTATGGACAGGGAATGAACCCTCTTCTTCGCAACCCCTGGATGGCGATACATCCACCTGTTCTGTTTATTGGTTACGCAGCAATTACTATCCCTTTTGCATCGGCGTTTGCAAGTCTCATACTGGATGATAATCGATGGACAGAAATAGCCACCCACTGGATGAGGGTTTCATGGCTGTTTTTAACACTTGGAATTGGACTCGGAGGATTCTGGGCTTATGAAGTTCTGGGATGGGGTGCATGGTACTGGTCATGGGACCCTGTGGAAACTTCATCTCTTATACCCTGGATAATTTCAACGGCTTATCTGCA
>NZ_JAHENT010000110.1 GCF_018609725.1 Methanohalobium sp.
ATACCATTACTCCGATACTGTATGGTGGTACACAAACCACCAATGTGAATCTTGGGTTGCAGCAGGTAAATGCTTATCTGCAAAGTATTGATCTGCCTCCCATCACGATTGTCGACCAGACGGTTCAGTATGAGGTGGAAGGATCAAGGACTTCTGTTAACCCGTGGGAACAGTATCAGGTAGCAGGTCTACCGGCCATGAGGTTGGGTGATATGCTTAATGCACCTATTGCTGAAGAAGGTAACGTCAAACAGGCTATCGAAAGTAAGCGAAGGAATGTATTGCTGAAAAAGTATTCAACCGAGGATCCGTTTGCAGAATTCACAAAAGGGTTAACCAATTCGTTCCCCAGGTTCCAGCGAGCGAATGAAGTTTACCTGATGGATGTATCGACCACTTAATATAGTGAGTTATGACTAATAAAGAAGCTCTACTTTCCATGCTACCTGTTAAGGTCAACGATGACCTTATTACAAAGACTTTCAATGAACAGGATATGAATGAAGGAGATACTTACTCTCCTGATGATGAAAAAGACTTAGACATGGTTTATGTGGAGCTTCTTAATTTTGTTATCAATAAACCGGATATTAGTGAAGGTGGATTGAATGTAAAAGTTAACCGAGGGCTTTTGTTGAGAGAAAAAGATCGTGTTCTTAAAAAACATGGTATCGTTGGAGAAGGTAATATAAGCAATGGAACCTACAAATGGTAGACCAATATCCGCATAGTGCAATAATAACCTATACTGAAGAAGGTAGTTATGATGAATCAACCGGGAAGTATAGCGGTGGCACAAAACAAACGATTGATCTGCCTGAATGTAGGTTTGAATATCAGGGAAAGAATTATCAACAAAACGAGAATGGCGATATAGAAGGTTATGATTACATGGTTTATGCACCGGTTTTTGATGATGAAATTAGGGATTACTCAACTATTTACTGGAATGAAGAAGGACGTTCTTTGACTGTGAAGCATACAGAAAAATATCATTATCATGCCAAAATCTGGGCTAATTCCTGATTGGACTGATGCTCAACTTGAAAGAGTCTTTAGTCGATTTCAAGGTGATGTCAGGAAAACAGCGATTGAATTTTATAAGTATATTGGGGAAAACTTTGTCAGGGTAGCACGAGAAAAAGGTGATTATACTGACAGAACCGGTAATCTTAGAAGTTCAATTGGTTTCGTTGTCGTAGAAAACGGAGAAATCTTATACGAAGATTATCAATTAGCTGACAAGGGAAGTGATAAAGAGACAGGTAGACAGGTAGCACAGGAATTTGCACAGAGCATGTCAGGAGAAATCGAAGGAATAGGTTTGATAGGATTCGCAGGAATGGAGTATGCAGGTTATGTTGAAGCCAGAGGGTACGATGTGATAACCGGATCAAGCCCAACAGTAGAAAAATTGATGCGGGAAACACTTCAGGAAATGAAGAATGTATGAAAACCAATATCGACATCAAAGATAAAGTATTTGAAGCCTTAAATGTTTCCGATGTTACAGATACCATTGAAGGAACCCTGTATAATGGAAAGCGTCCGGCTACAAAAGAAATTGATGAAGATATAACTATTGTACCCCTTCCAACGGACAGCGAATTCGTGCAAAGTGCTACGATCAATGTGAACTGCTATGCCAAAGATATTGTTGAAGGTGTTCCTGATTACAGCAGATTGAACATAATTTTTGGTAAAGTAGAATCAGCACTTGACAGTTATTCATCAACTGAATACTTTGATATTGATATAGCTTCACAGCATATCATGGATGCTGAAATAAAGGGATGGAGTTTTTTGAACGTCCGATTAAATTGTAAAATACTAAAATCTTAAAGAAAATGCCAGCAACAAAATTTGTTAATATAGGAATAACAGGTGGTGTAAAAACCAAAGACCCTTCAAGTGATGGGTTAATGCCTGACATGAGTACGGGAACCACCGATATAACTAAAATCGTGGAAGATTCCGTTACTTTTGAAGTAAATACGTCGGAGAATTTCTCTATAACGCCACAGGATATGAGTTTGCCATGGCACATAGGAAACCCCGGGTCAATGGATGCAACTCTGAGTTTGCAGACTTACAATTATGATCCCAACCTGTTAGTGCTTGCGTTTGGTGGTAATGCTATTGATACCGGTTCAGATGGAATAGAAGATGAATATGAAGCACCAACTACCGGATTTGACCTTACCTACAAAGCATTTCAGGTAGAAGGTGACACGGTTGATGGTTACAGGCTATCAATACAGATTCCCAAAGCGGCAGTTAGGGGAATTGTCCATGCACAATTCGGCAATAGTGCGGGGAATGTAGAGTATAGTTGTCAGGTAGTCACTCCAGAAGATTCATCTGGCGTCTTACAGCCACCGTGGTACGTAAGAATGTTGAGTTAACAAAAAGCCCCGTAGTCTGCGGGGTTTTTTAAAATTATATCGTATGTCAGAAGAGAACTTTGCCAGAAAGGTTAATAGTGCTTTACAGGAGGAGTCCATCTCTTTCGATGTTACAGTAGATAAACCTACGATTCTACATAAATTAGGAATCCTAAAGAAAAAAAAGACTTTCAGGATTGACCCGCCCCCATTGAGAATGTTGGCAAGAATAAGTGAGGAGATTGAAAAACTTCAATTTGCGGATAAGAAATTTGAAGAAATAAAAGATGATGCTAACATCTTTGATGTGGTCAGGGAGTTTATGCCTACCGTAAAAGATAATTACGAACACGTTTTAAGGGCGATTATCATAGCGGCCACGAACAAAGAACCATCGAAGAAAATGATGAAGTTCTTTGGTGACAATATGCGTCCTAAAGAAGTGTATGATATTTCTGCATTATTGATACAGAAGTTTGACCTCACTTTTTTTTTACTCAGTTTGGCCTGTCTAAAGGGAGTAAACGTGTGGGGAGATTCAACCCGTTCGAGTTCATCGGAGGAGCAATCAGAGCAGGATACAGCCGAGAAGAAGTCCTCGACAGAATCCCCTGGATAAACCTTGTTCTGGAATTAAGTTCTTCTGCTCCTGACATTGACGATAAAGAAGATAAAAAAGACCATCAGGGTACTGAAGATATTATAAAAATATCCGATAAATTTCAAAGTCATGGCAGTAAACATTCACGGTGACAAAAGTTTGATGTTCAAAACCGGAATTGATACTTCCGGGGTACGGCAAGGCGCTCAAAAAACTAAAGGGGTACTTAGCAATCTCAAAAAGTGGGTCATGCGTTTGGGTATCTTTGCCGGTATCATGGCAAGTTTAAGTAAACTCAAAACAGAAGTATTTGACTTTGCCAAAAAGTTTGAGCAGGCCATGACCGAGGTTCGGACTATTAGTAAAGAGGTTGATAGAAACTTTGAGCAATGGTCACAGCGTATTACAGACCTTTCAACAGAAGTACCGGATAATGCAAATAAATTAGCTAAAGGTTTATACGAAGTTTCATCAGCAGGCTATGAAGGTGCTGAAGGTTTGAATGTATTGGAGACTGCTTCCAAAACGGCTGCTGCCGGAATGACAGATACAAAAACAGCAGCTTCCATGTTGACCGCTACTATGAATGCTTATAACATGGAAGCTGATAGAGCAACAGAGGTAGCAGATAGTTTATTTGCCACGGTAAGCGGTGGTATGTTGAAAATGGAAGGATTATCCGGTCAATTTGGTGAGGTAGCCGCAGCAGCATCAGCTATGGATATTTCCGTAGAAGAAGCATTGGCAGCCGTTCAA
>NZ_JAHENT010000111.1 GCF_018609725.1 Methanohalobium sp.
GAAAGGTCGGTTATTGTATCTGCACCATACTTTTCTGCAATTTTTACTTTTTCAACTTCAGAATCTGGGTCAACATTGGCTGACGAAGTGCCGAGATTGACATTTATTTTGGTGGTTACACCCTTTCCTATGGCTACTGGTGGAGAATTATCCCTTGTCATTATGACAAGTTTGCCATTTGCCACATACGAAATGATTGTAGTTTCATCAATATACTCTGTCTCTGCAACGTATTTCATTTCAGGAGTTAATATTCCATCACGTGCACAGTCTATTTGTGTGGCGCCCATAACATATTCCATCGTTGTTATTTTATTCAGGAGAAAAACCAGCCATTTCAAGAAGATTTACAGTATTTAAACTTTTTCCAATCGGCATAATATGAACCCCATTACAAATATCTCTGATTTCGTTAATGGTTTCTGCACTTATAGCAAGACCCTCATATACCGGATCTTTAGCATTTTCCAGACGGCATATTATATCATCGCCAATTTTTATACCGGGTATATTATTGTTCATAAAACGTGCCATCTTAGCTGATTTTAAAGGGATAATACCAGCAATTATTGGTATACCCAGATGTTTTACAGATTCTACAAACTCTTTGAACTGGTCTAAATCATAAACAGCCTGTGTCTGGATAAAATCAACACCCATTTCAGCCTTCTTTTTAAGTTTCATCATCTGCATTTTCTGGGATATATCGGTGTTTGATACTACACCCACTGTAAAATGCGGTGTACCTTCAAGTTGGTTACCAGAAAAATCATAACCTTGTGTCAGTTTTTTAACCATAGACAACAACTGGACAGAATCAAGATCATACACTGGTTTTGCTCCTGGATGGTCTCCCTTTGTAGTGTGGTCTCCCGTCATTAAACAGATACTGTCAATACCCATTGTATTGGCACCGAGAAGATCAGATTGGATAGCCAGACGATTACGGTCTCTACAGGTCATTTGCATAATTACATTATGACCAGTGTCAGCAAGGATTTTTCCAAGTGCTAAGGGAGACATACGCATGACAGCACGATTATTATCGGTGATATTAATCGCATCAACCCATCCCTTGAGGCTATCAGATATATTAAGAACTGAAGATATATCGTTTCCTTTGGGAGGTGTTATTTCCGATGTCACTACAAATTTACCGGATTTGAGTTTTTGTCCAAATAATGGCATATTATCAATCATTCACTTTTTAAAAGGCAAAGATTATACACTGTTATCTTCCACGTTATCCTTTGGTTCAATTACTTTTTCCAGTAAATCGAGCCTACCAAGTTTTTCAAGTCTTTGATATATGAGTTCCCAGACACAGTCCATATCAGAATTTACTTCACACTTACCACCCATTGAACCTCCACAGGGTCCGTTTAAAAGCCCCTTAGGACATTGAGCCGTTGGACATATACCTCCAAAATCAGCGATTGTACAGTTACCACACATGGCACACTGGGCATGAAACACATTTCCCTGATAGATGCCTCCAAGTGAATCAGTATTGTTTGCGGGATATACTGATACATCAACAAGTTTTGCAATTATCGATGTCCCGCTTCCACATGCCATCACAAGAATGGCATCTGCTTTTTTTATATTGGTGTTTTTTTCCACAAGGGAATCATATGAATGGATACTACAGGTTCCGATTGGCAGGGCCCAGCCTACAACATTTTTACCTGCTTTTTCAAGACGTGCACACATATCTTTTACTTCAGGTTCTCCTCCTGTGTGCATTTTGGCTGCACATACATCACACCCGATAACAAATATGTTATTTTCACCTTTTAAGGATTCCAGTATTTCATCAAATGATTTGGATGACGAGATTATCATATTTACCTTGTTATTGATAGAGGTACTTTGTATCTGTATACTGTTCCAGTGTCTCTTCAATCATATCTGCAATTAGGGGAAGATTCCGTGCCTGACAAGACAATTTGTCCACAAGTTGTTCTATCTGCAACAATGTTCCCATGAGTATCACATCAGTGGATTCATCCTCATGGGATACCGCATCACGGGAGATTGCTGCATCTGCTCCCCTTGCAAGCATTTCCTGTTTTATAATAAGCGCTTCAGTGGTTGTGATTTTGTTAATCCTAAGCACGCGGTAAACTGATTTTTTCTTCATTACGTTGGAACTCGATGTAGTAGCACCGATTGATTGAATCAAGTAAGCCGCATCCGATGGATGAGTTACATCCAGAACTGATACTTCAAACCCGTTTTTCCTGACATATGGATTACGGCTCCGTATTGCTTTTGCTACATCAACAACATCTTTTGTCTGGGGTATATCATGAGTCCTTATTATATCCGTACCCTTGTGTACTACCAAAGATGTAGCTGCAAGACTCCCATACAGACGTTCTTCTGCAGGTTTTCCTGTTACTGCCTTTATCATGGATTTACGTGACACTGCTGCAAGTAGCGGCTTTTCAAAAATTTTGAGGCGTTCAAACTGATCAGCGGTCTCAAAATCATATATAGGGTCTTTTTCAGTCACCCATTTACCAAACGCCGGGTCAAGTATTAGTTTGTTGGGGTCAATATCTTTTGATTCTGCTTTTTTTATTATCGAGCTAAGCGAATCCATGACTGCATCCATACCGACAGGGTCACCTGGTGTTTGATAGGACGCCATTACAACTGCAGGACAATCATAATCAGCAATCAAATCCACCATACCGGAATCAGCAGTTAAACCCGAAACATCATTTACAACGTCTGCACCCCGTTTCAATGATTCTTCGGCAATGTCTGCAAACATGGTATCTACAGAAATAACAGCATCAACATTACCTTTAAGTTCTTCCAGTGCCGGAACCAATCGCTCTGTTTCCTGTTTTTTGGTTATCTTTTCAGCCAGTGGCCATGTGGAACGTCCGCCCACATCAATCATGGTTGCTCCTTCATCAACCATATTCTGAGCAGTGTTAATTATAGAATCTTTATCGATTACCGAATTTTTATAGAAAGATTCCTGACTTAGATTTATAACGCCCATTAAACGTACAGGATGCTCATCTCCGACCTTAAGTCCACATATATCAGAATCAACAGCCATGATTTTACCGGTACCATCCATTTAAAATATTGAAGATTTTATAAGGAAAAAATAGAATATAGAATATTATAAAACTAACCGTTGATTTAGATTTTATTTTGCGCAGATTTGAGAACATGCTGCATCAAAGTGGCAATGGTCAACGGACCCACTCCACCGGGAACAGGTGTTATAAGTGAAGCTTTCTGTTTCACATTATCAAAATCAACGTCTCCATAGACCTTGTCTCCCTCTTTTGATATTCCTGCATCAATCACCACTACTCCTTCTTTTACCATATCGGATTTTATAAGATGTTTCACACCGGTTGCTACTATAAGTATATCAGCGTTTACTGTATAACGATTGAGGTTACTGGTATATACATGACACACAGATACTGTTGCATTCCTGTTTAAAAGCATGGTTGCCATTGGTTTACCTACCACATTGCTGTGACCAACTACAACCACATCACTTCCTTCAATACCAACATCGTATTCTTCAAGTGAGGTCATTATCCCTTTTGGGGTACAGGGAACAAGTTCCTCATTTCCAATTAAAAGGTTGCCCATATTCTGAGGATGGAAGCCATCAGCATCTTTTAAAGGATCGATTTCCATCATTACTTTCTGCTCATTGATATGTTCAGGCAGAGGGAGTTGAACAAGTATACCGTGAATGTCATCACGGCTGTTTAGATTATGAACCAGTTCAATAAGTTCATCCTGTGTTGTATCTTCGGAAAGGAAGTGATCCTCTGCAATTATTCCTACTCTGTCACAGGCTTTATGTTTTAATCTAACATACATCTTGGATGCCGGGTCATCTCCCACTACAATAGTAGATAGACCGGGGGTTATATTATACCGGTCTTTTAAATCCTGAACTTTATAACTTAATTCTGATTCTATTTTTTTGGACAATGAGCGTCCATCGATTATTTTTGAGTCGTAATTTTGCCCTTCCGGCATTTGAGTCACCTTAGATTATTTATAAATCGGGTAACTGCCAGCAAATTGCTGGACGTCTGCAGATATCTTCTCAAGTTCTGAATCATCATTTCTGTTATCAATCGCCTTTTTGAGGAAATCTGCAACATCCTCCATCTCAGACTCTTTCATACCTCTTGTAGTAATAGGAGGAGTACCTACCCTTACTCCGCTGGTAATAAAAGGTCCTCGAGTTTCAGACGGAATTGTATTCTTATTTAAAACAATTCCAGCTTTGCTAAACACTGTTTCAGCATCCTTACCTGTAATATCAAAGTCATTGAGGTTTACAAGCATCATATGGTTATCCGTATCCCCTGAAACGATGGTAAATCCTCTGTCCTCTAGGTTTTTACACAATGCTTTTGCATTTTTAACTGTTTGTTCCAAGTCTTTTTTGAATTGAGGAGTCTGTGCTTCCTTAAAAGCTACAGCTTTCCCGGCAATCACATGCATCAAGGGTCCTCCTTGTATACCCGGGAACACTGTTTTGTCAATAGTTTTTGCGTAATCTTCACTACACATAATCATACCACCCCTTGGACCCCTGAGTGTCTTATGGGTGGTAGTAGTCACAAAATCAGCATATGGCACTGGATTCTGATGCACACCTGCTGCCACCAGTCCTGCTATATGAGCAATATCTGCAAGCAGGTAGGCACCTACCTCATCTGCGATTTCTCTGAAACGTTTAAAATCAATCTCTCTTGAATATGCAGAAGCGCCTGCAACAATCATTTTAGGTTTGTTTTCCTTTGCAATATCCATCAATTCATCATAGTCAAGCGTTTCTGTTTCTTTATTCACACCATAGGGTACAACATTGTAGAATTTACCTGTGAAATTAACAGGACTTCCATGAGAAAGATGACCTCCCTGACTTAGGTCCATCGCCATTATGGTATCACCGTATTCAAGTACTGAAAAATATACAGCCATATTGGCATTAGAACCTGAATGTGGTTGCACATTTACATGTTCAGCACCAAAAATCTGTTTGGCTCTATCAATAGCAAGATTTTCAGCGATGTCTACATATTCACATCCACCATAGTAGCGCTTGCCGGAATAACCCTCTGCATATTTATTGGTCATAATAGAGCCCTGTGCTTCCATCACAGCGCGGCTTGTATAATTTTCAGATGCTATTAAGTTTAATTTATAATCCTGACGTTTTGCTTCTAATTCCATTGCTTCAGCAATTTCTGGGTCAATTTCTGAAATATATGACATACTATCCTTCCTTTTTGTTGAATAATAAAAGTAATACTATATAATAAATTAAATCGATTTTTTATGGGGAATAAAGTATCCCTTTAATATTAAACTTTACCCTCAACCCACAACTTTACAGCTTTCGGGTAAATCTCATGTTCCTTTTGCAGTATCCTGTTTTCCAGTGTTTCTTCAGTATCGTCTTCATAAACAGGTACACATTCCTGTAATATAATAGGTCCAGAATCCATATCTTCGGTAACATAATGTACTGTGCATCCTGACACTTTTACACCGTAATTAAGTGCCTGTTTTTGTGCTCTAAGACCTTTAAAAGCTGGTAATAATGAAGGATGAATATTAAGAATTCTGCGTTTATAGAACCGTACAAATTCACTCCTAAGGATACGCATAAATCCTGCCAGAAGAACAAGGTCGGTGTTAAATTCCTCTAATTTTTTAATTAGCTCTTTTTCATATTCAGATTTGTCTGAAAATTCTGATGGGTCTATAAAAACTGCACTGATCCCATATTTTTTTGCACGTTCCAGCGCATGGGCATCTCTAACATCACTGATAACCGCCTTAATATTGGCATCATGAATGTAGCCATTATCCACATTATCGATTATCGACTGGAGATTTGTACCTCTTCCCGAAGCCAGAACTGCGATATTTACAACCATTGGTGGTTTGTAAGGCTTTTTTATATATTTAGAGTTTTGGGGTATAATAAATATACAAGATAGAAAAAATTAATTGCTTTCACTGCTACTTTAGTTGTTATTTTTCATTCTCTCTTCTATAAGTTGTAGCAGGTCTTCGGGGTCTGACAGTTTATTGAGTTCATCCCTTTTGATAAACACTGTACTGTCGAAGGATTCGGATTTTAAATTGCACTGGTCTTTTATTATGAACACCGATTGTGAACCTGTCACATTGGAAATACTGCTCATAAGCTCAGCCCTTTTTATCATGGAATTGCAGTATTTACTTACTCCTGTCAAAATCACATCTGTATCTTTTTTGGATACTCCTCTAAACGGTGCTTGATTTGTAGAAAGCACGTCGTATCCGAGAGTCGATATTAAATTTAATATGTTATCTTCAGGAGGTTTAGTTTCGTATTCATTATTTTCTTCATCTTCCTGTAACTTATTATCAAAAAATTCCAGCAAATCAATGGATTTAGCAAGTGCAACATCAAACAGCTCTTCAAGCTGGAGGGCAATATCAATAGATGCATCCATGCCTCCTTCTTCATATTTGCTGATTGTTCTTCTGGACACTCCAAGTTGGGATGCTATAGTTCCTATTGACATGGAGACCGACATTCTTGCTTCTCTTAATACGTCTCCATCAATTGAAACATACAATCCCCCTGGTGCTGCTGACACCAATGGAGGGACTGACTCCACAAAGTAATCATATAAAGTTTGTACATTCAGAGCCGGTATTCCATACCGTATATACACTACTCCATCTTCAAGCATTTGATTACGTGTTTTTGCACCTACAATTAATGCTGAACCATCGAGGTATTTTGCCAGAGATTTCATCTCTTGTGCAGTTTCTTCATTCAGACCGTCAATGTTGTATAAAGCCTTGCAAAATATGAGAATATCATCTTTTCTTGCGGTTATATCAAAACTTCGAGGTCTGATATTACACCGTTTTGAAACAACAAAATTTGCACGTTTTAATACATCAACTATCTGATGTATTAAGATATCTTTGGTCATGCTTATCCTAACACTAATTTATGTATATTTATATATATAATTTATCCATTGTATATTCAGTAACAAATATGATAATTGGTATTGATGATACAGATTCCAGAGAAGGAATGTGCACCACATATCTTGGTGCGATATTAATTGAAGAACTTACTGTATTTGGGAGTATTCGTGGATACCCAATACTAGTTCGCCTGAACCCAACAATCCCCTACAAAACACGCGGCAATGCAGCTATTGCAATCCAGATTGATACAAAATATCCTGATAAAGTCATAGAACATGTTATATCAAAAATTGAATCCCTTGCGGAAATGCAAAGTGAGAAAACTAACCCAGGTGTAGTTTTTTTACATGATAGAGAGTATAACAAATCAAAAGCCGCATTAAAAGATTTCTTTTACGATACTGTCCATAATGTCATGGCAATTGAGAACGCAAAAAACCTGATATCAAAACTTGGTCTCATTGCAAAAGGGTACAAAAAAGAGAGAGGGATTATAGGCGCACTTGCAGCTACAGGTGCAATGCTTGATGGTGAATGGGACTCTACCTATGAGTATCTAACATACAGGAAAAAAGAACGATGGGGTTCACCCAGAGTAGTGGATGAAAACAGTATATACAAAAGTGACCTTGATTTTTATCCAGATACATGGGACACTGTGGACTGGGAAAACTATGTAATCGTCTGTGTTCCCAAATCACCCGATCCTGTACTATATGGAATCAGAGGGAGAGATGACCATACAGTTAAAAGTGCAGCAGAGGATATAAAATCCGAAACTGTTGAAAGAAGTGCTGTGTACAAGACAAACCAAGGTACAGATATGCACCTGTTAAATGTATCCAGTATAAAAAATGTCAATGATATGCAGTCCTATATTATTCAAGGCACAGTTAAAAATCATCCATACACTATAGAAGGCGGACATACTATATTTACACTTGGTGATAATTCTGGTAATACCATTGATTGTGCCGCTTATGAACCCACCAAGAATTTCAGATATCTAGTACGAAAACTGAAGACAGGTGACAATATTACTGTATATGGAAGTGTTAAAAACCAGACATTAAATATTGAAAAAATCAAAATAAACCGCCTTGTTCCAATATATGAAACCAGAAATCCCACCTGTCCGATATGTAACAAAAGAATGAAATCAGCAGGGAAAAATCAGGGATTCAGGTGCAGAAAATGCAAAACCAAAACTAAATCATCTGTACTGGTAGAAATCGACAGAGATATTAACACCGGTCTTTACGAAGTACCACCTTCTGCCAGACGTCATCTGGCAAAACCACTTGTCCGGTTCAGGTCGTCCGACTATAATATATTCCCAAGCAGATGAACTGTTTTATTCCATATAATGGCGGGCAGCATCAACTATTGAAATGGGAGGAACTTTGCGCTTGTGAATATTAGATTTCATACGGGACAACAATAAATCTATTTGTTCCGGTGTTAAATCAAATATTTGCTGCAAATTTTCAGGTTTTTCACCGTGAGACACCAAATCAAGGATTCTGTCTATAATCTCGTAGGGCAGACCAAGTTCATTCTCATCAGTCTGTCCTGACCATAAACCTGCAGATGGTTTTTTATTGATGATGTGTTCAGGAATTGAGAGGAGTTTTGCAAGTTCAAACACTTCTGTTTTGTAAAGGTCACCTATTGGTTCTAAATCCACTCCACCATCGCCGTATTTTGTAAAGTATCCAAGCATTATTTCACTTTTGTTACCTGTACCCATGACCATTTTATTGAAAGAATTTGCGTAGTAGTATAAAAGACACATCCTTATCCGGGATTTTAAATTACCTACAACGGGTGGTTTTTCACCCGCTTCATCTGGAATTTCTGAAATGAAGCAATTTAAAATCCTAGAGATATCTATATTTTTGAAGTTGATGCCAAGGCTATTTGCAATAATTTCTGAATCTTTGGAATCCTTTGGTGATGTTACACCTTCTTCCGGCAGGTGGATACCAAGCACGTTTTCGCTTCCAAGTGCTTCTACTGCAAGGTTGGCTGCTACAGCCGAATCTATACCACCGCTAAGCCCTATTACAACACCTGTTGAATCCGCTTCTTTTACTTTTGAACGGATGAAATTGACAATTATACTTCTGGCTCTGTCGTAATCCATGTTATCCTGTATCATTGAAGTTAAACGTTGTTTATAGATAAATTATCAGATATATTTAAATCGTTTCTTACTGGGAAGATTTCCAGAACCCGTGGAAACTTAATGGTACATGATGCTTTAGATGTA
>NZ_JAHENT010000112.1 GCF_018609725.1 Methanohalobium sp.
ATTGCTAATTTTCGAAACTATAACATTATAAAGTTTCATCAACTTTTTTAAAATAATAAGGTTTACATAGCTTATAAACCCATCATGGTGATGGAATCCAAATATTTTTGGGGTTTCTGCAAGGGGTAGGGGCTGATAAATTGCCTATTATGAAAAGTGCAGACGTATTATTATACCAATTACAAAAATTGTACTGGCAGGAAGCAAAATTTGAACAGCTTGCAATATGTGATGCCAGACTGGAACTTATGGGTGAGTATAAGGATGAGCTGGATATACTTGAGAGTAATTCCCAGGAAAATATAAATTTGATTGAAAATTGGCTCAACCTTAAAAATATAGACCCATCTCAATGCAAATTATTCAATACCGAAAAAACGTATAATTTTGTAGGTATGGACGCGCCTCATATATTTAGGGTACTGTATAAATATGCAATTTACATAAAAACGATTTATGAAGATGTGAGCAAAGTAGACCAGAATGTTATTACATACATGATTCCAAATGAGAATTATGCTGATAATTTTCATTCTGATATATATGACATATTACCCCGTCAGAAAGAATCAGTAGAGATTTGTATGAATATCTGCGGAGGAGCTTCAGCAATATTTGGAATTTAATTCTCCTGTATTTTGCTGTGTTAACAAGGCGCTGTTCAGTTAAGGTTATCTTTTACTTTATACATAACTTTAAATCATTGTACATAGGAGGATTAAGATAGAAAATGCAATTAATATGTTGCATTAACTGAACAGTAATCTTTTGAGCATAGTATCACTGTTTCTGTTTCAGAATGAATTTAACAAAATCAGGTTCTAAGTTTGATTCTCGACCTATTTTTTCAGCAATCTTTTCATCAGAGATATTTTCTTTTTTCAATTCATTAATTCTCTCATAAATGCCATTTGATATTTCAGAGTATTCATTGATATCTTTCCTGTGACCCCAAACATCACCTTCTATAAGATCTATACCTTGCATATCAAGGAACATTTTAGCAGATTTTGATAATGTCCTAATGTAAGAATTCGGTATATGGAATGCTTTTATGTCAGGACATTTAGATACAATGGAAAATATATCGGTATTGGATGGTCTAAAGGCTAGGTGGACAATTTCTTCATTTTCATTCAGATTTTCTATATCATCTTTTGAACTTATTACTCGAATTCGCATATGTTATCCCTTACTATTATAATTTTAATGAATATTAAAATAAATTATTTTTTAATTATTTAAAAATTGTGATATTTAGTAACAAAATCATTAGGATATCAACTTTTACATAAAATTGTTGTGAATTAAATACTACTATTTATTTGGTTGCCAAAGTCCACTGGAAATATACAAATAGTGTTTAAACATAGTTTAAACTATGAATAATGGGGTCTTTGAAAGTAAAATAACAAAATTGAGTGCGAGTAAAAACAGAGCATATCCATCGATACGCTTGCCGAAAAGTTATGCTGATATCATTGGAAATAAAGCTCAAATCTACCCAACATCCTATGATGGTAAGCAGGCATTTTTAGTCGTAGTAGACAATGAGAGTTTAAACTCTGAATTTGAAAATCCACTAGAAAATAGAATTAAAAACCTTGAATCTCAAATCGAAGAACTCAGAAACCTTGTTTCAAAAAAAGAGTCTAATAAAACCAATAATTCAGAAATTAATGGGCCCGCTGCGATTCGAACGCAGGATCCCCGCCATGTCAAGGCGATGTCATAACCTACTAGACCACGGGCCCATTTCTGTTAACTGGCATACCAGTATTGCATTATTATTGATAAATCTTTGGGTTTATGAATTTCTCTAATTACAGCTGTTATTCATTATTATCGGATGAATTTTCAAAAATTCGATTGAGGTCTTCAATTCCCACTTCAACATCAAACTGCTTTAACCTAAAAAATTTTTTAGCCCTCATATCTTCATCTTCAAGTCTTAAATCGCTTTCCACAAAATCCGCTTTTTCGAGACGTTTTAAATGAAGATAAAGCACCTGTCTTGATATCTTTAGTTCTTTGGCAAGCTCATAGACATACCATTCACGTTCAGCAAGCATATATATTAATTTCAACCTCAAAGGGTGTGAAATAGCCTCTCCGATGTCAACTATTTGCTGAAGTGTTTTTTCCATAAATAAAAAACCTTTAATCGTTTTTATAAATTTTAAATTTCATCCAGTTTTTGTTTTATCTCTTCAACAGTCTCTTTTATATCTTCTACATCCTTTTCGATTTTTGAGATTCGTTCACTGGATTCCTTATTTTCAGAACCTGTATTATTAGATCTATTCAGAAAATATAAGACAAGACCTATAATTATCAATACAAGGATGATATTTAAAAAAATTCCAAAAAAAGGACTATATCCTGTTCCATACCCTGGCATCATATGCAAACAAACACCTCTAAACCCAGTATTTAGATTGCCTTGTATATAACTTTATAGTATATGATTTTTAAAAAAAGTGGATTAATATCCATATCCCATACCACTGCAACCAAATCCACCTCTGTGGAAACGGTTATTGTTTCTAGGCTGGTTATTTTGCTGATATACATCGTCACTGAAATCTTCAATTACTTCAGCGGTATACGCATCTACTCTTCCCTGTTTTATTATGCCATCTGAATCAGGGTAATTGATTACCCACCATCTGCCCATCTGATAGACATTGTCTTTTGGTACATCTATGCCTGTTTCAGATTTAAATTCTGTTATTGCATCATCTATTGACTGGACAACTGGTTCATTTACATCTTCGCCATAAGCACCACCATATCCATCATGACCGTGTCCATTGTGTTGATTATATGCACCATTATTTGCTTGATTCCATCCATACCCATGGTTTCCATATGCATTTGCACTTGCGATTCCTACAGTTGCTATTGCAAGCACTGCAGCAATTAATACCACTCCTATTTTTTTATTCATATCATCCACCTTCTTGGTTTATATTTACTTATGTTTAAAATACATAATATGTGTAGCATATTGATTACATATAAACAGTATATGTTGATAATATAAATAGTTAACCATTGATTTGGCCGAACCAGAAATCTATATTACAAGAAAACAAGTAGCAACAAAGTGATGAATATCAATATCATTAAACGTAGAATAAATGAGATTAACATTGTTTTCATCCCAAGTCTTGGTCCAAATATACCAATATAATGAGGAGCTATTATACGAAGACCGGTAATACTGGTCAATATTTTACTAATAAGAAGGGTTATTAGAATTTCTTTCCCACTGAGAACATCTCCTGTAAGCAAATTTCCAGCAATTGTATAACCGGCTATTTTGCTTGCAAATTGTGCGGCGATTACAGGCAAACCATTGACAGGAACAGGCAATAAACGAGAAACAGATTTTAGATACTCCGATACAATATCAAATACGCCAATATCCATAAGAATAAAAACAAAAATTGTCACAGGTACAGTTACCACAAGTATTTTACCCAGTGTTTTTCTGGATTTTACAAGGCTGGATTTTAAGGCGTCAACAAATCCATCAGGTTTACTGGTTTTAGCGACTTCAGCTACTGAATGATTACTGCCATCAAGTATAAAATGTCCAATTATTGCCACAATGACCGTTTTTAAAAGCCCTACCAGTGTAAGTATTCCTACATATATAAGACCAATAGTACCCAAAAGAGGTACAAGTACAGGAAGAAGTGTACGCCAGTGAGTAATTATAGAAGGAAAAGAATTCAAAACTGATGCGATGATAAGCTCTTTTTCATCAATCAGTTCATTATCATGCAGGTCTTTTAATGATGCATTTGCAGCTGATGGTGAAGCAAAAGCTGTCAAAAAGCTTACACCACACTCCTTTCGTAAATGAACGAATCCTGTTATGGGACGAACAAGGAAACTGATTTTATCAACCCATCCAAGTTCCACAACAAGTTCTGCAAGAACTACTCCCGCTATCATGTAGGGTATAATAGTGGACAAATAATCAAATGACAGCAAAAGAACATCAGTTAGCATTATCGGTGAATAAAAGTTAATAAGATTAAAGATTACTGGTTAATTTATACTAAAAACCAAAATTGAAAAATAAAAAAGAACGAATTGGTAGTATATTCTTAGTTGATTTATTTCATGCTGATTGCTTCAACAGGGCATATGTCTATGCATGCTTCACAATCAGTGCATTCTTCCTCATCAACTACAGCTATACCATCATCGTTCATTGATATTGCATCTACTGGACATTCGTCAACACATGCTTCACAGCCTGTGCATATTTCTGAATCTACTACTGCTGGCATTTTATATCACTCCTTTAGTAAGTTGATTTTAATAGACTGGTTATTATAGATAAAAATGATTAATAAAAAACTATCGATAGGATAGGAAATAGCAAAATTATTATTTATCAGGTTGTAAGAAAAATTATAGAAAACTACAAAACTGATTTTATATAAGAAAAACAATAATAAAAAACGAATCAATCTAGTGGCAGAAAATAATGTCTGATAACATCGATGTTTTTAAAAACATTATATTTAGTGTACCTTCTTTAAAAAGAGTAGTTGAAGCACTAATAGTTACAGGAGCAATATACGGGGTATTAATCAATCTATCAATATCATATCTTTCTGCAGTATCATTAAATCTGTACTATATTATCATTACTGCGCTTTTTATGTTTATAATTCCTGCTCTTGCCTCGGGAGAACTGTATTATCAATTTTTACCCGAGTATCCAAGAAAGTGGGGATATTTTCTTACACTTTTTAATGAATTTGTGCTTTTTGTCTATGGAATGATTTTAACTTTTAGTGCTGAGTCAGGACTTATCAGTGCATGGAATATCTTCTGGATAGCTATTATAACTATCTTCTTAACCAGCTTACTGGTACTTGTTGGTACACTTGGCTACAAATATATTAAAAGAATCAGTATTCTGGGGATGGTACAACCTCTAATAATAGTATCAGCTTTCCACCTATCCATTGGGAGAAGTCTTGAAATAACAGTAACCACATACATAGAACGTATAGGTTTACTGTTTCTTGCGGGAATAATGCTTCTGTTGACTTTTTTCCTGGCGGAATATCTGATTTCTACAAACGTCAATGTTTCAGCTATAAAACTATCCTCAGGGTTGTTGCAAAAACGGCAGGAAGTACTTGACCTTGGGTACTCATCCCGACCAGATGTTCAAACTCTTGAAATCGAAAATGAAAATAGTTCAACTACTATAGCAGTTCCATGGATACACCCCGGGCCTCTTGAGGGTTTTGGAGGAGGACGAGCGTCCACAGATTTAATAAACCATCTTAATGAAAACGGCAATGGTTTCTTTTTCCATGTTCCATCCACTCATAAATGTGACCCGGTTAACCCGGATGATATTCACAAAATAATAAAAGCATTAAACAAACCAGCTAAAAGCTCTACTGCTTCCAAGCTGGTTAAAGAAAGTTATCCAGAACATAAGTTAACATTCTACGGCAGAAATATTGGTGATAAAAAACTTGTATATATGGAAGCTGAAAACTACGGTGATTATGAAATTTCAGTTTTCAGAGAGCTGATAAATCTGGAAAATGTAATGATAATCGACCTTCACAACCACGAAAGGAATAAAGAACCTGACCCTCAATTACTTTATGGTACAGATGAAGCAGAAATATTCAGAGAAAAATTACTAAAATTCCTGGATAAACTTGAAGGTCTTAAAAATTCAGGTTATCAGGTAGGCTACTGCACTAACACTACAGGAACTCCCAAATTTGCCCTGATAGAAAATGTGGATGGACAGAAAACACTTCTATTTGGAACTGAAGGAAATGGTATTTCAGAAAAGATGGATGAAGTTCGCCAGAACTTAAAAGACAATTTTGATGAAATATTAACCTTTACCACTGATACACATAGCAGTATACATAATATGATCTCCAACAAACACGTAGAAACTGACGAATTATACGAGGTTATAAATAAAGCCAGTAAAAACGTGTCAAATGGAAGTACAGGGTTTACCAACAATAAATCAGAACCAATGAAATTGTTAAAAGATGATTATCTCGGGCTTGCTTACAGTATCAATATATTGGTTCGACTGTTTCCCCTTGCGTTGCTGTTGCTTTATATAGTTCTGATTTTATGGATTCTCTAATCCTTTTATTTAAAAAAATACTTAAAGCAACATTTATTATTGTAAATTGTAGGGGGAAAATAATTGAACTATATTAAAAAAAGAAATGGAAGAACTGTTGATTTTGATTCTGAAAAAATTACACAGGCTATACATAAAGCAATACATAGTGTAAATGAAAACGATGGCGACCTTGCCCGAAAAATGTCTCATCAGGTGATAGAAAACCTTGAAAACCGGTTTAAAAATACCATTCCCGGTGTAGAAGATGTACAGGACATTGTTGAAGATGTATTAATAAAAAATGGATATTCTGAAGTAGCCAAGTCCTACATCCTCTATCGCAGAAAAAGATCCGAGGTAAGAGAAACAAAAAAGTATCTGGGTATAAAACAGGATGACCTTAAATTAAGTGTAAATGCAATAAGGGTATTGGAAAGAAGATATCTACTTAAAGATGAAAATGGCAATCCTGTAGAAACTCCTTCAGAGATGTTTGAAAGAGTTGCAGATTCGGTATCATCAATAGATAAAAAATATGGTTATAATCCTTATGACAGCAAAACTGAATTTTACAGGATGATGTCAAACCTGGAATTTTTACCAAATAGTCCCACCCTGATGAACGCTGGTACAGAACTGGGACAATTAAGTGCATGTTTTGTACTTCCTGTTGAAGATTCAATGAAGGGTATTTTCGAAGCTTTAACAAATATGAGCCTTATACACCAATCCGGGGGTGGAACAGGATTCTCATTTTCAAAACTGCGGCCTAATGGAGATATTGTTAAATCTACAAAAGGAGTTGCTTCAGGACCAGTATCATTTATGAGCATTTTTAACCAGGCTACTGAAGTAATAAAACAGGGTGGTAAACGCAGGGGTGCAAATATGGGAATTTTAAGAATCGACCACCCTGATATAATTGAATTCATTAACTCAAAGGAGAAAGAAGGATATCTGGACAATTTCAACATCTCTGTAGGAGTAACAGATGAATTCATGAAAGCAGTCCAGAATGATAGTAAATATGACCTGATTAACCCAAGAACAGGCAAAACCACTGAAAAACTCAGAGCAAGAGATGTTTTTGACTTGATAACCACAATGGCATGGAGAACTGGTGACCCGGGGATGATATTTCTGGACGAGATTAACCGCAGACATCCCGTATCCCATATAGGAACTATTGAAACTACTAACCCCTGCGGAGAAGTTCCACTGCTTCCCTACGAATCCTGCAATCTGGGTTCCATAAATCTGTCAAAAATGGTTAAAAACAACACAATAGACTGGGAGAAACTAAAAAATATTACACGTTCAGGTATCCACTTTCTTGATAATGTTATTGATGCCAACAAATATCCTTTAAATGAAATAGACATAGAAACCAAAAACAACCGTAAAATAGGATTGGGAGTCATGGGACTTGCAGAGATGTTTGCAAAACTTAACATACCCTACAATTCAGAAGAAGCCATCGAAACTGCAGAAAATATTATGAAGTTTATTAATGAAGAATCTGTTAAAAAATCAGTAGAACTCGGAGAAAAAAGAAGTTCATTCCCGAATTTTAAAGGGAGCCACTGGGAAAATAAATACAGTTCTATGAGAAATGCCACTTTAAATACTATCGCACCCACTGGCACCATAAGTATTATTGCAAATACAAGTTCAGGCATAGAACCGATTTTTGCTCTTTCTTTTGTACGGAACGTAATGGCAACACAACTTCTTGAAGTAAACCCGGTTTTTGAAAACACTGCAAAAAAAAGAAACTTTTACAGTAAAGATTTGATGATGGATATCTCAAAAACAGGATCTATTCAAAACCTTGAGCAGGTCCCAAAAGATGTGAGAGACCTTTTTGTTACATCACTGGATATTGATCCCGAATGGCACGTTAGAATGCAGGCAGCTTTTCAGAAATATGTGGACAACTCCGTTTCCAAAACAGTCAACCTCCCTGAAAAAGCTACACTGGATGACGTTAAAAGAATCTACATGATGGCATACAAACTCAATTGCAAAGGGATTACAATCTACCGCTATGGAAGCAAACAGAATCAGGTTCTTGAACTTGGCGGATTGAAAAAAGAGAAGGGAGAAGGAGTAATCGCAGATTCTGAATTTTCAGGAGATTATCTTACAGGATGTTCTATCTGTAATTAATAGAATTGTTAGTATTTATCAAGGCTCGTAAAATTAAATCACGAGCCGTTTATCTAATTTTAGAAAAGTATTGTCTATTTAAAGGAAGGTCTGTGGTTACAGATAAAAATCTGTAACTTAGAAAAATTAAATTCCTTAGCTCTGCAGAACTATTTCGATATTGATATCTTTTGGAACCTGGATTCTCATGAGCTGTCTGAGTGCTCTTTCATCAGCCGAAATATCGATTAATCGTTTGTGTACACGCATTTCCCAGTGGTCCCATGTAGCAGTTCCATCTCCACTTGGGCTTTTACGAGCGGGAACCCGTAGTTTTCTTGTTGGGAGTGGAACAGGACCAGACATACCGACACCGGTTCTATCTGCTATCGACTTTACCTGATCGCAGACTCCGTCCAGGTTTTCTGGATCCGTTCCTGATAGTTTAATTCTTGCTTTCTGTGCCATATTAATCCCCTGAAAAATAAAGAATTGAGTGTCTTATTTGTTGACACTCATACACATTCCAGCAGCGATTGTTTTGCCCATATCACGGATAGCGAATCTACCCATGTGTGGAATTTCTTTCACCGGTTCAATTATCATTGGCCTTGTTGGTTTGAGTGTTACAATCGCTGAATCTCCAGATTTAAGGAATGTTGGTTGTTCTTCTTTAACCTGTCCTGACTTTGGATCCATCTTCTTATCAAGTGAGATGAATGTACATGCAATCTGTGCAGTGTGTGCATGGAATACAGGTGTGTAGCCAACAGTTATTGCAGATGGATGCTGGAGAACAACTATCTGTGCTGTAAATTCATTTGCTACAGTTGGTGGGTTGTCTTTGTGTCCAGCTACATCTCCTCTTCTTGCATCACCCTTACCGAGTCCACGAACACTCCATCCGATGTTGTCTCCTGGGGTCGCTTGAGGTACTTCTTCGTGATGCATTTCTATGGATTTAACTTCACCGGTCTTACCACTTGGCATGAATGTAAGCTGGTCTCCCTTCTTCATCACACCGGTTTCAACTCTTCCTACTGGTACAGTACCAATACCTGAAATGGTGTAAACGTCCTGTACTGGTATTCTTAATGGAAGTTTGTCTGCTTTTTCTGGTGGTGTGAGGTTGTTAAGTGCTTCCAGTATAGTTGGACCATTATACCATGGTGTGTTTTCACTCAGTTTGGCTACGTTATCACCAAGATATGCTGAAGTAGGTACAAATGTTACATCGTCTGGTTTGAATCCTACCATTTTAAGGAGTTCAGATACCTGGTTTTTGACCTCTTCATATCTCTTTTCATCGTAATTGATGTCATCCATCTTGTTGACTGCAACAATGAGGTCGTTAATACCTAATGTTCTTGAAAGGAACACATGTTCTTTTGTCTGGTCCATCACACCATCAGGCGCTGCAACAGATAATACAGCTGCATCTGCCTGAGATGCCCCTGTAATCATATTTTTGACAAAGTCTCTGTGACCTGGACAATCAACAATGGTGAAATAGTATTTATCGGTATCGAACCTCTTGTGAGCAATATCGATTGTGATTCCTCTGTCTCTCTCTTCTTTAAGAGAGTCCATAATCCATGCAAAAGCGAATGTTTCTTTACCCTGTTCTTTTGCTTTTTCTTTGTTCTTGTCGATTATATGCTGAGGAATTGCACCTGTTTCATACATCAACCTTCCGACGAGTGTGGATTTACCATGGTCAATATGACCAATGATAGCTAAATTCATGTGTGGTTTCTCATCTGCCATTTTTTTATCCTCCTTTTATGTATATTTTCATTTTTTGTATATATTATTCATATATTAACATATGGTTCGACCATAATAATCGTCTATATGTTTTAAGTTTTCTGATGAATAAATCAGACTGTCTCCAAGATATCCTGAGGCTTAGGTATTTCGTTCTTCATACCCTTCCTTTCGCGAATCATACTTATAGTTTCCTGTATTAAATTTGACGGAATCGGTTCAAAGCCAGCAAATTCTGTACTCCACATGGCACGGCCTTCAGTTGACGACCTTATATCACCTGCAAACCCGAACAGTTCTGCCACGGGTGCCTTGGATTCGACGGCTGTCATATCTCCTTCTGAACTCATATTAAGGATAATTCCGCGTTTACCCTGTATCAATTTTGTAGCTCCACCCATCTGGTCCTGTGGTACATAAATGAATACTTTCTGATATGGTTCAAGAATTGTAGCATCTCCCATAAGCATTGCAGCCTGAATAGCCTGCCTTGATGCAGGGATTACCTGTGCTGGTCCACGGTGGATAGTATCTTCGTGGAGTTTGGCATCAACAAGTTTTACCTTTACACCCATACATGGTTCATTTGCCAGTGGACCGGCTTGCATAACCTCTTCAAAGCCTTCAAGGATTAATTCCATTGTCTCATTAAGATGCTGGATACCCTTTGTCTGGTCAAGGTATATATTAGATTCACAAATGTCGACCAGTCCTTTGGCTTCCTCTTTATCCATTCCTGCTTCTATCAGTTTGTTCCTGCGTTCCAGTTCAGGCATACGCATTGAAATCTCACCGGATCTGATAAGATCAATGACTTCTGGTTCAAGTGGTTCAACTTCTATATAGAACTTGTTGTGTCTGTTTGGTGACTTGCCTTCAACCGGACCCGCATGTTTTTGAATCGCTTCACGATAGACAACAATCGGAGGGCTTGTACTAATTTCTACTCCTTTGTCACGTTCAATTCTGTGACCTATAACTTCAAGATGGAGTTCACCCATTCCTGAAAGCAGGTGTTCTCCTGTCTCTTCGTTTAATGTAACGCTTAGTGTTGGGTCTTCCTTATTCACCTGTCTTAAAACTTCAACAAGTTTTGGCAGGTCTTTCATGTGTTTGGCTTCGACTGCAACAGTAACCACTGGTTCACTTACATGTTTTATGCTTTCAAAAGGTGTCATATCATCCTTTGTGGTTACCGTAGAACCAACAATGGCATCTTTGAGACCTGTTACTGCTGCTATATTACCAGCTGGTATACTTTCGACTTCGACCCTTTCAGATCCCATGTAAATGCCTACCTGCTGAACCCTGTTTTTACCGGGTGACCCCGAAATATTTACTTCCATACCACGTTTGAAGGTTCCACTGAAAAGTCTACCTGTTGCTACTTCTCCTGCATGTGGATCAAGTCGAATATCAGTCACCATAAAGGCCAAGTCACCATCTTCTTTGGCTTTGGTCATCTGCTCTCCGATATCAGATTCGATGTCACCATGCCAGATTGTGCTGACCCGGTAGGGTTGTGCTGTGACCGGATTTGGAAGGTGGCGAATAACCATGTCGTTTACTGCTTCATAGAGCGGACATTTTTGAGCAAGGTCGGTTTGGCGCTCCTGCTGACAGTAATTATATACATCAGCAAAACCGATGTTTGTTTTCTCCATCATAGGTACGCTGATTGCCCAGTTATACAGTGCTGAACCGAATGCAACCGTACCGTCTGAAGCAGAAACCTTCCAGCCCTTATTATAACTTTCTTCGTTCATACCCTTGATTAATTTGTTAACATGGTCTATTAACTTACCAAGGCGTATCTGCATTTCCTGTGAATCGACTTGTAGCTCATTAATAAGACGGTCAACTTTGTTGATGAAAAGTACCGGTTGAACCTGTTCCTTTAACGCCTGTCTTAAAACCGTTTCTGTCTGGGGCATGGTTCCTTCAACTGCATCAATAACAACAACAGCCCCATCAACAGCTCTCATGGCTCTTGTAACGTCACCACCGAAATCAACGTGTCCCGGAGTATCTATTAAATTAATAAGAAATTCTTCACCATTGTACTCGTGCACCATCGACACGTTTGCAGAATCAATTGTGATTCCCCTATCCTGCTCTTCTTCATCAGAATCCATGAACAGCTGACTTCCAGAAAGTTCGGAAGATATCATTCCTGCGCCAGCCAGAAGGTTATCTGTTAGAGTGGTTTTTCCATGGTCAATATGTGCAACTATACCAATGTTTCTTATATGTTCCGGGTTTTTCATGAGCGATACTACTCGCTCAACCATTTTTTTTCTTCTTCCCATATTACTACCCTGCAGAATATTGAAAAATATTATTTTTATTATTTATATCGAATTTAACGTGCTGATTTGGCAACCCGTTCTTTGGAATCTTTTCTGTTTACAGAGAAGTATTTTGCATCACGGTTAGCAGCACCCATCAGTTCTGATGCCAAACAATCTGCTAGTGAACGTTTTGATTTGTATGCTGCCTGGTTCACTCCCATAGAAATAAGCCTTAATGCGGTATCAACACGCCTTTGTGAGGCAGTATCCACTGCTTTGGGTACAGATATTCCACCGTATTTTAATCGGACTACTTCTTCCCTGGGACCTGTATTGGCAATAGCATCTACAAGAACCTGTACTGGGTTCCTTTCTGTCTTTGAATAGATTATATCAAAAGCTTCTTCTACAGCACGCAGTGCAAATTGTTTTTTACCTGTGTTATGTTCTTTTCTCATTAAATTGTTTACCAGACGTTCAACAATAGAAATCTCTGATTTGTTAAATTGCTGTCTTGCATGTCTTCCATTCGTATGTGGAACAATAACAGGGTCCAGATTAACATAGCTTTTTATTCCGGAGTCATTTACTTCAACTTCTGACATGTCCCATTTATCGAACAATTTGTACATAAAAATCATCTCCTCGGTTTCTCTCTTCTGCCTATTGCCATCTCATTTAATGAGACATTGTTTACAGCGATAACCTTGAATCTGACACCGGGTATATCACCTTTTGATCCACCCATTCGTCCGCCAATACGTTCTACAGTTACTTCATCGTGTTCATCTATATAATTTATAGCACCGTCACCCGGACAAAATGCTGTAGCCTGGCGACCATTCTTTATCAACTGTATTCTTACACATTTTCTAACTGCAGAATTTGGCTGTTTTGCTTCCACACCTACTTTTTCAAGTACAATTCCACGACCCTGTGGTGCACCTGAAAGCGGGTCTGCTTTAACATCCAGCCCTAAGGCACGCCTACTATATCGCTTATCTTTCCATCGTGAATCTGTATGATCTTTTTTCAATTTACTTGCAGCATATTTTCCATTTGCCATTATTTTCCTCCAATAATTTCAGTTATGTTGATGACAATCATTTAACGTAAACTCTTATGATTGATTAACCATTTTATATAATAATTTATTGAATAATTACACTATCGATGTTATGATGACGGTTTGCAATCATTTTTACTTTGTCAATGTTTTTTCCATTACTTCCTATAGCAAGACCTTTGCTATTGTTGGATACCTGTACATAAGCATATTGCTTATCATCTTTATTGGCTATATTTACAGAAGATACTGCAACTGGTCCAAAGGCATTTTTGATAAATTCATTGGGGTCTTCTGAGTATTCAACAAGTTCAACATGCTTATCTACATTTTCCTTGACCCTGTTTATATGTTCACCATTTTTACCAATAGCAGCACCCATATTTCCTGCTTCGACAACATAGATGATTCTGTCTTCGTCCACTATACAGTCACGAATTTCTGCACCTGTTGTCTGTTCAAACATTGCTATGTATCTTAACTCTTCTGTAGACAGTTTAATTTCACTCAAAGATGAACCCCTTAGAATGATGATAAAATATTGGATTCTCCAGGGTCTATAATAGCCATTGCTGCAATTGAGAATGGTTTACCACATGAAGCCCCTAATTCAACACTGGTTCCTGAATAATTTAATACAGGTATACCTGTAGAATTGATTTTTGACTTTACATCTTCTGGACAATTTGCAGATAAAACTACCATTTCTGCTTCTGATTTTTCTGCTGATTCAATGGTTCTTTTAGAACCAATTACTACTGACCCTGTTCTTATAACACTTAATAGTGCTTTATCGATACTAATATTTTTGTTGCTCATTTATATCAACCCATTGTAAATCTTGAATATGCATTCACTAATACCAAATTAATTATATCTAGTTTCTGGTTGATGTTAATTAGACACTTTCTCCTTTAACTGGTTTTGTTGCGACCAAATGCACATCGCCTGTACCAAGTTTAATTGGCTGCCCTATAATTATATTTTCAGTTACACCGTTCAATTCGTCAACATCACCGCGTATTCCTGCATCAAGAAGGTGGTTGACTGTTACCTCAAAAGCAGCACGTGCAAAAACACTCGCTTTTTCACCTGAAATACCATGACGACCTATTTGTTTTACTTCTCCGTCACATGTCATGATATCTGCTACTAGCATAATATGCCGGATGTCAACATTAAGGCCCTGTTCACTCAGTGTGTCCATTGCTTCTTTAACCAGTGCATTTCTGGCTGCTTCTATTCCGAATACTTCGTAGATTTCAGCGATATTATTGGTATAGGTTCTTGTAACATCAACACCATCTATTTTCAGAACTTCATTGAGTTCAGAACCTTCTGTATACAATGTGTATTCATCACTGTCTTTTCGGATAACAACCCTTTTAATGCCTTCTATACCTTTAAGTGTTACGTTATGTATATTCTTTGCAAGCTGTAAAAGCTCACGATAAGATGGCTGGTTTGGCTGTATAATTATCTGATAATCTACTTCTTCGGATATTTTAACCAGTACATTAAGTTTATCACGGATTATGCCTGCTATTCCATCAACCGATATATCTCTTTGTGTAAGAGTTTTTTCATGAAGGTCGACAACAAGCTGCATCTGTGCAAGGTCAGTTGTGACATCTCCCAGATGTCCAATATGGGTAGCCTCTATCTGCCATGCAAGTTTTCTGGCTTCATCCCTGGAATCCGAGTAACCTTCCTCAAGTGCAACAGTCATCATAGGTGTACTGGGCGTTTTTCTTGCATCGACAATTTCAATAAGTCTTGGGAGACCCAATGTTACGTTGATTTCTGCAACACCTGCATAGTGGAAAGTACGCATCGTCATCTGCGTACCGGGTTCTCCTATTGATTGTGCCGAAACTACACCTACTGCTTCACATGGTTCTACGCATGCATAACCATAATTATCCATCACCTGTTGGATGATTTCTTCCAATTCTTTTTTGGTGACTCCGGCCTTTATAGCATCCTCTTTTAGCGTATTAACCATATTCTGAGGCAGAGGAAGATCATCCACCATTGAATTGATTGTAGCTTCACTTAAGGTCATTGTTCGACCTCCTTTCCAGTAACTGATTTAACAATACTGTGGATTGTTTCCGGATTGCTGTAATCACTTTTTGTCGAATCAATTCCATCTTCTCCATATTTAAACTGTACAATTACACCCCTTGTTTCACGTACAGAACCATCATACTGAACTTCAAGGTCCTGCAAAGCATTGACAAGTCTTCTCTGGAGGTAACCTGATTGAGACGTCCTCACCGCTGTATCCACCAGACCTTCACGACCTCCTACAGCATGGAAGAAATATTCTGTTGGATTAAGACCACTCTTATAACTGGATTTAACAAAACCGTGTGCATCTGCACCAAGGTCACCTTTGCTGAAATGCGGAAGTGTTCTACCTGTATATCCTCTTCTTATACGTTCACCACGAACAGCCTGCTGACCCACACTTGCTGCCATCTGGGTCAGGTTCAACATTGAACCTCTGGCACCGGATTTAGCCATGATTACAGCAGAATTATCCAGTCCAAGATGGTTACCTGCTACATCACCAGTTTTATCTCTGGCAACACCCAGTTTTTGCATAATCTTCATTTCAATTGTCTCATCAAGAGTTCTACCAGGAAGTGGTTCAAGTTCTCTTGCTTCGTAGGCTTCAATCAACCTTTTGACTTCATCTTCAGCATTAGATATAATCTCACTAATATGCATTTGAGCTTCTTTTGGAATATCCTCATCACTAATACCGAAACTAAGTCCTGAACGCATGATAGCCCGGATAGCCAGCCTTGTCATATCATCGATAAACTCTGCTGATTTGGTAGAACCATATTCTTTTACAATTTTATCAACAATATGCCCTTTAAAAGCCCCAATTCCTTTCTCATCGATTGTTCCTGTGATAAGTTCTCCATTTTCAATTATAACATACGCATCATTTTCACAGTTTTCTCTGTCACATTCATCACATTTGAAACAAACTTCTGCAACATATTCCAGATTTAAGTCATCTGGTAGGAGCTGACTGAAAATCTGTTTACCAGTCCAGTAGGGTTCACCATCATCTCTGTATCCTGCTGGTTCAGGCAACTGCCTGATATGTGATTTTCTTAAAAGGTCAAGTGCATCATTTTTGCTAATATCATTATCAGTTCTGGTTAGCAAGAACATTCCTGAAATGTGGTCATGGATTCCACCGATAATCGGACCACCAAAACGTGGAGATAGGATATTTTCCTGGATTTTCATCAATATTTCTGCTTCAGCTCTAGCTTCCTCTGTCTGCAGAACATGAAGGTTCATTTCGTCTCCATCAAAATCAGCGTTGTATGGTGGGCATACTGCAGGGTTTAATCGGAAGGTTTTATATGGTAATACCTTTACATGGTGAGCCATTATACTCATTTTGTGGAGTGAGGGCTGCCTGTTAAAGATAACAATATCTCCATCCTGCAGCTGTCTCTCGACCACCCATCCAATATCCAGTTTTTCTGCAAGATCAGTACAATTAACGTCTGTAACTTTAATACGCCTGCCATCAGCACGAATTACATAATTAGCTCCCGGATGGACATCATTTCCGCGGGCAACGTACTGCCGCATTTTCTCAAGGTTTCTGCTAATGACATTTACAGGTAACGTCATCTGCTTTGCAATTGCATATGGCAAACCTACTTCATTAATACTTAAATTGGGATCAGGCGAGATGACTGTACGTGCTGAAAAATTGACACGTTTACCTGAAAGGCTACCTCTAAACCTACCTTCTTTACCTTTCAGACGTTGAGTCAATGTCTTTAATGGACGTCCTGACCTGTGCCTTGCAGGCGGAACACCTGATACTTCATTATCAAAAAACGTTGTTACATGATACTGCAAAAGCTCCCAGAGATCTTCAAGAATTAATTGCGGTGCACCTGCTTCTCTGTTTTCCTGGAACCTTTGATTGATACGTATTATATCCACCATTTTATGGGTGAGGTCATCTTCACTACGCTGACCGGATTCCAGTGTGATGGACGGACGAACAGTAACAGGCGGTACTGGAAGGACTGTTAATATCATCCATTCAGGACGTGCGTTACTTGGGTCCATTCCCATTAAACGCACATCATCATCTGACATATTTTCGAATCTTTCACGTATCTCAGTAGGGGTTAATTTTTCCCCGTTTTCAATATAATCCGATGGTTTTTCAAATTTTATCTCTACCTGTTCTTCATTGCAGTGCGGACAGACTTTAGTTTTTCTGGCTTCTTTAAAAAGATCATTTACCAAGTCATCTGTCGAATGACCCATTATCTTTAATTGCTGCAATTGTTCAAGGTATTCATTTTTCCTCTGGGGTTCAAGCAAAAAATTACTGCAATTCCTACAGATTGAGCGCAGTGATTTTAATATCAATTTATTAAATCCTACATGTATCACTGGTGCTACAAGTTCTATATGTCCAAAATGACCTGGACAATCACCAGCTCTGCTGCCGCATGTTTTACAAATCAATCCCGGGTCTATTACACCCAGACGCATATCCATAAGTCCCATATCAATCGGATAACCGTCATCATCATAGGTATCCGCTGTGATTATGGGCGTAATACTCATTTTTCTTACTTCTCTGGGAGACAGTAAACCAAATCGAATTTCACCAACTCTTTTAGGTATAGAAGCCATTGCATCCATTTTATATCACCATTATACAGCATCCTCAAGTCCCATTCTTGGTGTAACACCAAGAGATTTTATTTCATCCAGAAGCAATTTGAAAGCATAACTCATCTCTACTGGATAGATATCAGTTTCTGATTCACAGTTAGAACAGAAAGCCATCTTTTGTTTTCGATCATAGGTAGCAATCATACCGCAGTTGGAACAGACCAACTGAACCACTTTATCGGATTCATCCATCAAACGTTCTTTCAGTGCCATTGCTGCACCATGTCCAATCATGACATCTCTTTCCATTTCTCCAAATCTTAGACCTCCTTCACGGGCTCTGCCTTCAGTAGGCTGTCTTGTAAGCACCTGTACAGGACCTCTGGATCTGGCGTGCATCTTAGAAGCAACCATGTGGTGCAGTTTTTGATACAGAATAACACCTGAAAAAGTATCAGCCTGTATTTTTTTACCTGTTACTCCATCTGTAAAGACTTCCTTTCCAGTATGTGAAAAACCATAATCTCTTAGACCGTTCCTTAATTCCTCTTCAGATTCACCAGAAAATGCTGTAGCATCAACACGTCTACCTTCCATTGAACCTACTTTACCACCTATCATTTCCAGAACATGACCCACAGTCATACGTGAAGGTATAGCGTGTGGATTTACAATTAAATCAGGAACCAGACCATCTTCAGTAAACGGCATATCCTGATAAGGAACAATTAATCCTATGACACCTTTCTGACCGTGTCTGGATGCAAATTTATCACCGATTTCAGGCACTCTCTGGTCTCTTACTTTCACTTTTGCAAGTCTTGTACCGTTTATTGATTCTGTTAATATAACATTATCAACGATACCCTTTTCATTAGAACGCATGGTTATCGCACTTTCACGGCGCTGTTCCACAGCAAGACCAAAATCGGATTGTTCTTCAAGAAAACGTGGAGGACTGGTCTTACCGATAAGAACATCATTTGGTTCCGCTACTGTTTCAGGGTTTACAAGTCCATCTTCATCAAGATTTGCATAAGCTTCAGCGCCTCTTGCTCCTCTGTAATCCGAATCAGGAATTTCAAATTTGTCTTCCTGTCCTCCAGCATACCGTCTTTCTTCTCCTTCAAACGTCCTCAGGAAATGGCTTCTTGCAAGCCCTCTCTCAATAGAGCCTTTATTAAAAACAAGTGCATCTTCAATATTGTAACCTTCATATGACATTACAGCAACAACAAAATTTTGACCTGCTGGTCTTTCGTCAAAATGAATAGAATCTGCTGGCTGTGTCTTTGTAAGTGCTTTTTGTGGATTATGGAGCACATGTGCTCTGGTATCAGGCCTTAATTTCTGATTGGAAGTTGACATGCCAACACACTGCTTTACCATCGCAGCCCCCATCGTATTACGTGGCGCTGCATTGTGTTCTGGATAGGGTACCATTCCAGTACATAAACCCAGAACCATTGAAGGGTCTATTTCAAGGTGGGTATGTTCGGGTGTCAAGTCTGATGCATACAGTGCTATGTAAGCATTCTCTTCTTCTTCTGCATCAAGATATTCCACACGTCCCTGTTTTACTAGATCTTCAGATGCGATTTCATTATTTTTCAGTTGATCGATTTGTTCATCAGTTACAAGAGGCTTACCATCATTAACAATTATTAGTGGTCTTCTTGCCCTGCCTATATCAGAATTTATTATAATTTCATTGATATCTTCATATAACGCTACATTTACCTGCTGCGATATCAAACCATTTCTTCTCTGTTCTCGTATATCCTCTACCAGTTCAACAGGATTATTATGAGTACCCACCAGTTCACCATTTAGGAAAATTTTTGCTTCTGTCATTTAAATCTCCTCTCACAATGTATCCGAATCTAATAATTCGCTGGAGCTTGTGTGTTCAGGTCCTTGTGCTTCAGGGAATGTTTTTTCCAGTTCATCCACGTAATTATCAACTTCCTCTTCATATTCAGGTTCTTCACTTGTCGGTGTATGTATCACCATAGGTTTTACTCCCAAATCATAGAGGCTGTTTTTGATTGAATCCAGATCATCGGTACCAGTAGATAGCTCCACCATCTGGGCAAAATTCTTAACCAGTCCGCAGTTTGGACCTTCTGGTGTTTCCGATGGACACAAACGTCCCCATTGGGTAGGATGAAGGTCACGGGCTTCAAAATGCGGCTGTGCTCTTGAGAGAGGAGATATAACCCGCCTTAAATGAGATAGTGTGGAAATATAATCGGTACGGTCTAAAAGTTGTGATACACCTGTTCTTCCACCTACCCAGTTACCTGTTGCCAATGGATGTTGAAGACGGTCTGTTAATACATCTGCTCTTACAAGGGTGACTACATTCAATTCTCTGTTTCTCATACTTGCCCGTTCAAGCTGATATTTAATATCCCTTGCAAGTCTGTTGAAAGCCACCCTGAATAGGTCTTCCATAAGGTCTCCGGTGAGTTTCAAACGTTTGTTGGAATAATGGTCTTTATCATTAGGGTTGCGTCTTCCAAGAGCCAGCTCAAAACAGGACTCTGCCATTCTGCCCAGAAAATGTGCTTTTGTAAGCCGGTCTTCAGGATCATTTCCAAGATGAGGAAGAAGATATCTATCAATTACATAATTTGCCCGTTTAATCTGGTAATCTTTCGCCTGTCCTGATGCTACACGGGAACCAAGTTTTTCAACAGCTTCTTCGGTGGATTCAACTTCGGATTCTTCAAGGTTTTCAAACATGTATTTTAAAATTTCCTGATCAGTTGAAACCATTTTCACAATATCTTCATCGGTTTCAACACCAAGAGCTCTCATAAGAGTAATGAAATTTACACGACCGGATATTGAAGGGAATGAAACCTCAAGGAGTGATTTTCTGCCTCTTTCTACAACAACCAGTGCCCGATATCCTCTTCTTTGTGAAAATACCTTGGAGACCTGTATTGGATCACCATAGCGTTCAGAAAATTCAGTCATTACCTTGTTGGGTGCAAGGTCTTCAAGGGTCATAACAACCCGTTCAGTACCATTTATTATGAAGTATCCTCCCGGGTCAAGCGGGTCTTCTCCATATTGTACCATTTCCTGGTCGTTGATTCCTACAAGATTACAATAATTGGATTTTACCATTATAGGTAATTGACCTATCTTTGCTTCCATAGGTTCGGTTTCTTTATCACCGTTTACAACACTCATCTGGAGATATAATGGTGCAGTATAGGATATATTACGCAGTCTTGCCTCATTGGGATAAAGGTTTTCAATAGCCCCATCAGCCTCTTTTACAATCGGTTTTTCAACCCTGATATTTCCGAGTTTGATGTAAATGTCTTCAAGGTCTGTTTCGATAATACCCTGTTCATCAATGACTTTTTGGAGACCTGAATCCAAAAATTTATTGAAAGAATCTATGTGATGCTGTACTATTTTGCCTTTTGTAAAATACTCTCTTGATAATTCAGCGGTATTTGCCACTATGGTAGCACCCTCTATTGGTTTTTTAATATATATGAGTTAACTCAATAATAACGATTAATTGGTTGTAAGATGATGAAATGGTCTTGGGTTTGTTTTTAAATTTAAGGATAGCATGAGTATAAACAGAGAATTTTTAATGGTTAGAAAGTTTTAAGAATTTATCATTTTATTACTAATCTGTAATATAAACCTTCCCCAGCAGTCTGGCTTTTTCGAATTATTTTTACGACATCCCCTTCTAATGCCCCGATTTCCTGTATAATAGGGTCACTGGATTTTATTTTTGGCAATTGCTCTTTATCAATTTGATAGTGGTTTAAAACAGTTTGTAACTCATCCGTTGCCAGAATTTCATGTTTTGGGATTAACTCGTGGTCGAGCAGGCTGATATTTCTCAAATTTATTCCTCCCTAAAAAATATCCATACAAGGAAGATTCACCAGTAAATAATGGGTTTGACGGGCTCGTAGGGATTTGAACCCTAGACCGTCTGGTTAAAAGCCAGACGCTCTGCCTGACTGAGCTACGAGCCCTTTCTGATTGTATGGCATTATAGACATGTACAATGTCGTACATCCGCGCGAAAGTCACCCTTCACATCCAAGGCGACGTGGACAAAAAGACATTATCATATATAAATTTTAGCCTTGAAAAAGGCCAATATATTATTTTTAAAGATTATTACAGTCCAATATTACAGATAGTTTTTATATTTGCTAAATATTTCATTATATAATTAACAATATATATAAGAAAATTGTAGATATAATTAATTTCCACCATACGGGAATATATAAAATACGATGCATGCAACACCTACTTGTTGTTGGAGAGCATGATAATACACAAAAAAGTAATATCTCACAGATATATTAAAAATCTGTGAAAAATTATAATATCATGTACCGTGTTCCCATTCACGCATATATTTTTCCTGCTCGGTAGTCAATTCATCGATTTCAATCCCAAGTGCCTTTAACTTCAGTTCAGCGATATAGATATCGATTTCCGGTGGTACTGCGTGCACATCGGTACCAAGGCCATTATCTACAAGATGACGAACGCAAAGCGCCTGATTTGAAAAACTCATATCCATTACTTCTGCAGGATGACCATCTCCTGCTGCAAGATTTACTGTTTGCTGGTCTGCAATAACATTAATTCGATGAGTTTTGAGGTTATACTCTTTGATGTTACTTTTTACTTTGCGAATCGAGTGTGCTATTGATTCAAGATCTTCAATATTGATTTCCACATTAAAATGACCGGAATTAGCAAGAATTACTCCATCTTTCATTAATTTAAAGTGGTCTCTGGTAAGTACTGAAACATTACCTGTAGTTGTTATAAAAATCTCTCCTATTTTTGCAGCATCCTCCATTGTCATCACACGATAACCATCCATACGCGCCTCGAGTGCCCTTACAGGATTGACTTCGGTTACTATTACATTGGCACCAAGTCCTGCTGCATACATAGCTACCCCTTTACCACACCATCCATAACCGGCAATAACTACATCTTTGCCTGCTACCAACAGATTGGTGGTTCTATTTATAGCATCCCATGTTGACTGACCTGTACCATACCGGTTATCAAAAAGGTACTTGGTAAGTGCATCATTAACTGCAATAGTGGGTATTTTTAAGGCATTATTTTCAGACATTGACATTAAACGGTGCACGCCTGTAGTAGTTTCTTCACATCCTCCGATTACATTCGGTAGCAGATTCTGGCGTTCTGTATGGATTTTATGAATGATATCAGCACCATCATCCACTATAATATTGGGTTCTATATCCAGCACTCTGTCGATTGCCTCATAATATTCATCTTTACTAACATCATGTTTTGCAAAACATGAAACATTGTTTCTTGTATCCAATGCTGCAGCAACATCGTCCTGTGTACTTAAGGGATTACAACCGGTTATAGCGATTTCAGCAC
>NZ_JAHENT010000113.1 GCF_018609725.1 Methanohalobium sp.
CTGAAATGAGTCGAACAGTCACAGTCGAGTTACCCGAATGATTATTTTTATTATGGCGGAGAATAACACCCCCGTCACTCAAAACCGCTTCAACATCTTCTGACATACTTTTAGTTTGTAGTTTGCTCATAATATATTCTTATTCATATAACAATATAAGTGTTTTGATAAACAAATTAGTAATTGACTAACAACATAATACTGGCAAACAGCGAACCACTCACAAATCCAAGAGCGTGCCCAAACGAACCAAGATTAAATTGTAAGTTCACTATCATCATATATGTTGGATATCCAACAATAAGAAGTGAATTACATAATAACAAAACACGCTGTAAACTCAATGGATTTAATGAACCAGAATTTGTAACTAAAGATACAAGCTGAATACCATATAACGAAAACATAACAGCACTAATACCAATAACATACCCGAACTCATAACCTAACGAAACAGTTGTTACATATGCAATACTATTAACTATTGAACCAAGCACAACAGCGTAAATAAAAATACTCGAATATGAATTAAACAGTTGAAACTCTTTTGGAGAGAAATACAATCGATAAATGAGTAACCCTAACAAATTATTTCCTAAATGTTGAACTGAACTATGTGACCAAATTGCTGTAACGACAGACACATCAAATCCACCAGTGTATGCTAACAACGATATATATGATTCTGCCGTTAGCCAAAATTGAGCTACCCCAATAACACTAACAAACACAATAAGAATATCAACAGGATAAAACGATATATGTGACACTATGTTACCAGACTTATAATTCGAACTGTTAGAATTGATGGACATAATATCACTTTATATTGATTATACTATATCAATATCTATTCAACCCTTAAAGTGTTTGCCAAAATAACATATACTTATTATAGTTATTATAGTTAACAAATATTGATACTCATATTATTTAGCAAAAGATATTGCTTCTACATACAGAAAAAGGATGCTTCTACTATAGAAAATACAGAACTATTCTTCAGTAAATAAATTATCAGTATCTGTAACCCACATATCTGGATTTGTTTGCGTTACTACTTTCTTATCTGTATTATACTCAAATTTATCATTTGTAATATCTTCAATACTTTTTGCCACTCGCTTTGCAGTCATATATTCAATATCTTCATCAAGAATACTGGTTAAGTATTTTCGTATATCAGTCACTTTAACACTCTTTCCTGCCGCCGTGTTCTTTGAGATTTCATCCCATTTTTGTAACAATTTAATTGCTCGCTGTTTATTCTTCGTTTTTGAGATTGCACTATCAGACCAACTAAACAAAATCACTTGCTCAGCTGGACTCAAAGATGCTTCAACACTCAAATCTCTTTCATTCAACTGTGATTTAACAACATCTTGTCGAAATTCTTTGAGACTCTCAACATCCTCTTCTTTATCCTCAATGTCAGAAATTAAATGAGATATTTGAGAACTTTTTATATCTATCTGTTTTTGCAAATCTGTAATTATTTCTGACTGCTCAGAAACAATACCTTCAAGTTTTTCTAACCGAGTTTCAAGCGAAGCGGTAGATGAGTCATCGTTCATACACTATAGTATGTGATTGAACCTTATTAACTTTTCTACTAACATCATTTGTTACTATGTGAATAATATAAAAACTAATTCACATATAATTAATAAGTATTAACTACTATAACCCCCAAATACTAACAATAATATAAAACATACTATACTATTCTATTAAAAAATAAATGTTAGTTTTTGCAAAAAAATTCACAATATGTCTTATATGTTACTCAAAAAAGAGATAACATCATATCTACTTCCATCTTCAACCAAGATTTTCCTAGAAGAATTATTTTCAATATTAAATACATCAGCATGAATCTTAATAATATAATAAATTTCATCATTAACTGTTACAGTAATCTCATCTGCAACGGCAGTAGATGTATCAATAACAGTTATATTTTGTTCTTTTAACTTGTTTGCTAAAATGTAATCGATTTGTGTAACAGACATGTATTGTATAATGAACTACTAATATAAAAACATTATTATATTATTCAATCAACCACTTTCTTTGTATATTTTTAACTTCAAGAACACTATAATACAAAACAAATCCTAATATAAACCCGAAGATATGACTAAAATGTGCAATAGATGAGTTTACAAGGCTTGTTGTAACTTCAAGATAAATGCTATATATTACAATACTTACAGATATAATTGAGAAATATATTTGTTGCGTATCAAACAAGCGGTTTCTCCGTCGAATACTCAACAGAACAGCATCATACTGTATTGCGAAATGATATCCCAACAACCCAAAAATACCGCCACTAGCTCCGATAACATTAATTGATTTACCAAGTAATAGTGAATAATATAGAAATGTAATTGAATTAACAACCATACTAAACACAATAAAGATACCAATAAATTTTTTAACCGAAATAGAGATATCTAATTGATATAGTGTATAAAACAGCACTAATACATATATGTTACCAACTAAATGTGACAATCCATAATGACTTATCGAAGAAAAGAATAACTCCAACATACTATTACCATTAAATAAGAATGCGTTTCTCCACAGTTCTGTGCCAATTGAAACACCAAGTTTGAGTGCAAACAAATACTGCACAATATAAAACCAACTACACAAAAGCAATATTAATATTGGGATATGTTTATTTGAATTCATAGTGTGTTAAATAATTCGGATACTGTTAAATCAACCGTTCGACAACACGCACATACAATCTGATACTGTTCGATTAACTTACAGGTAACTGTCATAAGTATACCTAATTAGTTCTATCGTTAAATAGTTTAGGAGTTAACACGATGTATCTAAAAAATATCTTAAATGTATTTTTCTAGCTCTTATTTAGTCTGAATAGTATTTGGCATATCTGTTTCTCCAAAGACAGCAACAATACTATCATAGACGAAATCGCCAATTGTTTTTGTGAAAGTCATATAACAACAATATAGTTACTACCTTAAAGGTTTGATGGATAATATTACTATATATTATACATAGTATAACATAGTATAGTGAAAAAATTGTATGGTAGGAACTATTGTAGTTGATAAAAAGTATGGAAAAACTAATTTTAGAAGGCAGCGTGGAAACCGTAAGCAAAGATAATACCAAAGATGACAGTAATCATTGCACAAAGTCCATACATCATTCGACGCTTTCGTTGTTCATAATCTCTTCCTCGACCATAGATTGAAGTTGTCTTGTAGGTCATACTAATACTATATGACTCTATGCCTAAAGGTTTAATGGAAAAAATCACTCACTATGTTAGTAGTATGAGTTCATTAGTTCTATTTTCTGAAGTTTATTTCATTCAGTCAACACAAGAAGGCGTATTCACAATCTTACCTACTAATATACAAAATTTTCTGCTACTTATTCGAGATGAATGTATACCATCGTAGATAATACACAAATATTTGCGTGTATACGACATTATACTTTAAAACTGTGTATCCAACAGGACTAGTATCTATTTGGTTTACTTGTGCCTCTAACAATTCAATCGCATCATCGACTGAAACAATATCATCCGTATTATACAACCGAGTAACTATCTGTTGTAAATACTCTACATACTGTGGATACTGTGTAAATACATTTGGAATATCTGATAGAATAGATTGATATATTTTATTATACGAAGTATCCATCCGCTTGCCAAAAGTAATGCTTGAAGACATAAAATCACCAGAAGCGTCTGATTGTGTTGGTCGTTGTGGAGTTGAAAGACTACCTGAAGAAGAATCAACTTTGAACTTACTTGAATCTGTCCGCTTTTGATAGTCTAATAATGTGCGAAGTGTTGCTATTCCAGCATACAAAACTAGAACATATATTGGTGAAATCGAGGAAAGCTCAATTTGCTCTCGCATTAACGAATCAAAACTATCTAATTGGTTTTGTTTCCCATCTAATGCATCTTTATCGAAATCTGTAATGTTAATTACATACCGACCAAGAAGATATTGTAAATCGGCAAGTGTATATTCGTGTTCTTGCGAATAAAAATATTGAACTACCGTATACACAAAGTCTTCAAAGTCTTCATTTTTACCAGAGACTGGCGAACTATCTACTAATAAGTTAGCTTGATGCATTGGTTTATGTTCTTCATATAATTCTTTTGTTTCATCTGGTGCTTCATTAGTAACTGCAAAAATATCTAATGAACGCAATTCTAAAGTCATCTCTAATAAATCATCTTTGATGACTAACTTATTCATAGTTTCAATATTAATATCTAACATTATATATCACTTGCAGATTGCAGTTCGTTTTTAGTTTTATATACTGAGGCAAACAGAACACTCATATGTGTTTTTGGATGGTCAAACTCTTGATATACAGCTTGCAATTCTGGTATTTGCATTGCGCCATCTTCTGAGAGATACGATTCACATTCATATAATACATCTTCAATCGAATACCCTTGTTCAGAAGACATAACTGTAGTAAAGACACTATCCATAAATTGTAAGAAAGCCTCATCAGGAGTAATAATATTATTTACCATCTGTGATTCAAAGATATCTTTATTATCTCGAATTGGTGTTCCTGTTCCAACATTAAAATCATCTACATCAATTAATTGGTCAATTGGAGGCACATAATTAATAACCGTTAAACTATCAACTTCTCTATCAGATTCTGAACCAAACATATCTGGCTGTGTTTGTTCTCTATAGTTCTTGTGAGTTTCAGTAAATACCTTTGCTGCAATAAACAAACAATGATAAAAAATGTTTGCATTAAGATTCTCATTTGAAAGTTTTTCTTGTATTTCAGCATCAATTTCAGGAAACGAAACCATATAACTCCCTGTTGTATCAGCATCAAATACAGACTTCTCTTCAACTTTATTGCTAAGATATGCTTCAACATCAGACATAGTATATATCCCTTC
>NZ_JAHENT010000114.1 GCF_018609725.1 Methanohalobium sp.
AAGCGGAGGACATTAGGAAGGCTGACAGCTCCCCTGTGCGCAATATTCTTCGAAGCATTGTAATCAGCATTCTTTTTATGACCGCATCTCTTACACTTGAAGTTAGCCTGTTTCTGACGGTTATTTTTATCGATGTACCCGCACTCAGAACACTGCTGAGAAGTATACATCGGGTTGATAATTATAACTGGTACTCCTTCAAGTTTTGCTTTGTATAGGATGAAATCGGTCAGTTCAGAGAATGCCCATTTACCCAACCTATCTTTCTGCGCTTTAGTAACCGTAGCCTCCGGGCGGAACCCTTTAAGACTTTCTAAAGCTATAGCCCGGGAAGTGTCTTTAGCGCGTTTGACCAACTGTTTGGCAACCCAATGGTTCAGGTCGCGTTTGAACCGGCGTTCCTTTTTAGATATTCTTGAGATGTTTCTTGGCGGACCACGTGCCTTTAGATTGTAATCTAGATTTCAGGCTTGTATATCGTTCTCTAACCTTATCAGCTTTTGTGCCTTTGCAAACTTTATTATCAGAAGTGGTTGCTATATTGGCTACACCCAGGTCTACACCCAGAACGTCATCGTTGTACCTGACTTCGTTTTCATCCACTTCCATCACAAGCATCAGGTAAAAGTTATCATCATCGTAAATCAGGTCTGTTTGACCTCGGATTTTGTTTTTACCCAGAGGTCGAAAATCACCATAAGAGATGCTAATCTTCTCACGACCATCCAGAGTAAGTATGGACACAGCATCGTTATTTTTGAACGACAGTACTCTTTGGTCGTAGACCACAGCTCCCCTTTTATCGAATTTATGTATTGTTTTTCTGTCGTTGCTGTAGCTTTCAGCTACTTTAGCGATTGCCCTGACAGTCAACTGAGCAGATAGACTGTATCTCTGCTTGATATTATAATAAATCAATTTCTTAATCCCGGTTTTACCAAACTTTTTGTTGAACCATGCAATCTCAGAATCATAGTTGCAGGCCTCATTGAACTTTTCCATGGTTGTCAATAGTTTAGCGCATTGTCCTCTATCGGGATTCAGTTTAACATTCAGCGTCAGGAGTATGATATCCCTAATATGCCATACACATATAAAATAATTATAAATCAAAGATGTCACTGCTGGTCATTAATGGTAAATTTAAGTTTGGACGCATTCCTCACTCTTTAAACCAAGTTTTAAGATATCTTTAAATCAAAGATTAAATTATATACGGATATGGCAGAAAAAGGACATGCATTAGTAGTTTACAATACTACTGACAAAGGATCACCGATTAAATGGTTCAAATTTATTATTTTTATATTGTTTAATACAAGTATATCTGGCAAAAACCAGTTGAAAATTAAAAATTTAGTAAATCATAAGCATTTGTAATAATAAATAGTATCTATACCATTTCCTCTATCATTTTTTAAAACACAGTTTATCTGGTAATCCATTTTTTCATAAAATTTTAAAACAGATTTGTTTGTAGACCATGTGCACACATTTATGTACAAAATACCATCCTGTTTAAGTTTTGATTCAAGTTGCTTTTCAATTTTAGAACTTAAACCTATACCTCTGTATTCAGGATGTACAGCCAGAAAATTGATGTAAGCATCATTTTCGCCTTTCCAGTATTTTTCGAATCCAATAAGACCCGTTATAAAACAATAAGTATCCTCAGTTCCAGATTCTGCAATAAGGTAACCAGAATTGGTATTGAAAATAGTTTGTTGTATTCGCTCATCTATTCTTTTTTCTCTTTTATCAAGAGGTGGAAAAAAATCATCGTTCACAAGTTCCATGAACCTGTGAATCCGATGAAAATCATCCTGATATGCTTCACGTATATTTAAAGTGCAAATCATATAGAATTCAAATATCTGTTGACTTCCCAATCATGTACCTGTATCCGGTAATCTTCCCATTCAGCTTTTGCAATTCTTAAAATATTGTTGTGTACATGAGGACCGAGTACATCCCTGAGAAGCTCATCTTTTTCCAGATGACTTGCTGTTTCATTTATCATGGAAGGCAAAGTATCAATATTTAATCTGGCACGTTCTTGGTCACTTAACTCAAATATATTGGATTCAACCATTTTTCCAGGATCAATTTTCTCCCTGATACCTTCCAGACCTGCACCAAGTATTGCTGCAAAGGCAATATAGGGATTACATGACGGGTCAGGGTTCCTGAGTTCTAATCGTGTACTGTTTCCACGTGCAGCAGGTATACGGATTAATGAAGTCCTGTTTGCTCCCGACCATGATATATAAACCGGTGCCTCATAACCCGGTACAAGACGTTTATAGGAATTGACTATTGGATTGGTAACTGCAGTTATTCCTCTTATATGCCTTAATACTCCACCAACAAACCAGCGGGCAATATCGCTAATTTCCATGTCTCCATTGGGATTGTAGAAAGCATTACCATCTTTTCCAAACAATGAAAGATTTACATGCATACCAGAACCATTTTCACCATAGATAGGCTTTGGCATAAAGGTTGCATGTAGTCCATGTAATTTTGCAATTGTCCTTGTGACGTATTTAAAGGTCATTACATTATCAGCAGTTGTTAGTGCATCGCTGTATTTGAAATCAATTTCATGTTGTCCGAAAGCAACTTCATGATGGGATGCTTCGATGTCAAAATTCAGGTCACTAAGAGTCAATACGATGTCTCTACGTATATCTTCTGCAAGGTCAGCAGGAGCGAATTCAAAATATCTTCCAAAATCATGAGGTTTTGTTGTTGCTTCACCATTTTCTTTTTTAAACATGAAAAATTCAAGTTCTGGACCTACATTGAACTCGTAACCCATTTCTTTTGCTTCTCTGAGCATTTTTTTAAGTACGTATCTTGGGTCACCCTCAAAAGGTTCGCCATTTGGTAAATGGACATCACATATCATCCGTGCAACTACACCTTTCTCTTGGTTCCATGGAAGGATTGCAAATGTTGAAACATCAGGCTTTAGTACCATGTCTGATTCATCTATCCTTACAAAGCCTTCAATGGATGACCCATCAAAAGAAATACCTTCATTCAGAGCTTTTTCTATTTGGGTTACTGGTATTTCCACATCCTTGACAATTCCCTGTATATCCGAAAACTGTAACCGGATAAACTTTACATCGTACTGCTCTATAGCCTTTATTACATCTTCTTTAGTATGGATGTTCATTCAATCTCCCGCTTTTACTTTATTTAATTTATTCTATTAAATGTTTGTATATTTTTTATTTATTATGGTAATACATCCATTATTATTTATAGGTAGTCGGTAACTATATGTCGACTTTATAATATATAAAATTAATTAAAAAAATAAATATGTTATATAATAACAAAAAAGTTAACCAATTCAAAAAATAAAAAATAAAAACAATGCTTGAGTAAAGACATTGAAACTAATTAATTAGTGTTTAGATTTATTCCATTAAACTTACATTCTTTTCCAAATAGCGGTTATTTTTTCAATTTCTATATGGGTGTATTCGTCTTCAGTATCCCACTTCAGGCTTAGTACACCATCATTACATTCAGCAACTGTACCATGATATGTTTTACCTTCAGCATCAAGTGATACTTTTTTCTCTATATAATATTTAGTTATAAATGCTTCTTCCAATCTTAAACCCCCTATCATTAAATAATTTAGACAATTAAACTATTATCTTTCATCTTTAATTAATTTATAGAAACAAAGTTTCTTAATTTTGATACTAAGTGAATCAAATGAACTCGCTTAAAAATATTGGGACTTTGGTAAAGCCTTTTAAACAGGCTTTGACCATAAACCCCTCTATTTTATAGTCAGATGGATGACTTTATGGTCAGAAACGGTCAGGAAACAGGCTACCGGCTAAACGATATTTTTTAATCTAACTTAAAAACAATTATTTAACGATTAAAGATAAAAAATACATACAGAACAGATTTTTGGTTTCATCTTACTCTATTTAATTATATTTCTGAATTCAACAAAATGACAGTTTGACGGTTTGGTCATAAATTTTTTACAATGTAAAAGCATTAGATTGGTATGTTAACATCAAATAAAGATGTTCAACAAAAGCCAAATTAAAAGGGGAAAATATGAAAATTACAAAAAAGAATACATGCACAGTATCTGGAATTGTAATATTACTAAATGCATTTTTCGTACCAAGTATAGCACTTGCAAAAGGAAATGAAACCAATAATGTAGAAAAAGTAGACATTGGTAAAGAAACACTACGACATAATGAATACTTGAATAAATTTGACACCGTAACAACAAACCCAAATCATGTGATAAAATCTTTTAAAGATGACAAAAAAGTAAAATTAACGCTATCTGGAAAAAAAACTAAACATTAAACTTCATGAAGTTTCTATTGTAAATGATGATGCCAAACTTTTATTCAAGAATGAATCTGGAATCTATGGTAAAGAAATCCCCGATATCAATACTTATCAGGGAAAGGTCATTGATAACAAAAATAGTGACGTTACATTAACTGTATCTAATAATGTAATGGTTGGAAGTGTAGATGTGGAAAATGAAACTTACATTATAGATCAGACAAATAAAGAAAACAATGGAAAAGTAATTCATGTATCATATAAATTAAGTGACATAAAGGAGAGTAATAAATCTACATCTATATCCATGGATGATATAGATGGCGAAACAACATCTCTGCAAACTACAGTTTCTTCAAGTGATACTTTAACAACATCTAGCACAACTTATACAATTGATTTTCTTCCAGCTTATGGTCCGGATTTCAACAATTTGTTCTCTGAACCGGAAACAGAAATTTCAAGTATGGTGAATGAAATTAATGATGATGCATATTCAGCAGCAGGTGTAACATTGGAAATCACGAGCTACAAACAATTTAGTGATATTCTTCAAGGAACTACATCTGAAATATTACATTTCTTTGAAGACGAAATTCCAGAATATAGAGATATAACAAATAGTGATTTAGCATTCTTATTCTATGGCAAGAATTTTGAAGATGATACTATTGGGCGCGCCGATTCTTATAATGGGGATGATAGTCAAGCACATGGAGTAGCTCAAATGATAGCAAACCCATTTGGTTGTTATTCAGCTGACTATCAAGATAGGTGTCTTTTAACTGCACATGAAACAGGTCATAACTTTGGATGCGAACATGACGAAGCTTATCAATGGACTACTCCAAACCTAAACCATTATACCACTATGTGGAGCCCTTTCAGTGACAATACCAGTGAATATATGGAACTTGAATTTTCATCTGACGATAATCATGGAGATGAAGACCATGATAACTTAGGTATCATTATACAAAATAAAGACGTTGTTGCAAGTTATAGATGATTTATAACTTGTAATTTTTAATTTTTAGTTATACTCTATTTATAATAAGATAATTATCTTTAATAACTGGGTGTTATTTAGGGTTGTCTATGAACGAAAAAAAAGAACAGTATTAAATGGATAGTCATAATGCTTGCAATTTCCATTATCTTGGTAGCTTCTATTGGTCATATATATGATTACTATGCATCTAAATCATCAGCAGACCGCTATTATGGCATAGTTGCACAAAAAGCAGAGATTACACCAGAAAATTACACCAAAATTGCAGAAGAAGAAGAATTGGATAAATATCCACAGCTTAAAAGGGTATTAAATAATGAAAGTGATAATGAAATTGAAATAAACAAATCTGAATATAATAGATTGAATAATTTCTTTAATACTCTACCCTCTTATGAAAGTGATAAATACATAATGTATAATGGTTCTTTTTACCAGTTACATTTCGACCTGGAAGTAAGTTACCCTGATGGTTTATAACTTGTTTTGCTAAAAACTTAACTTTTTGGTTGTTTTACATTTAGTCTTACATTTTGAAAAGATTGTTAACTTTATGGTCAATAAACCCTGATAATTGTCAACTTTATAGTCAGAATGGTTACTTTATGGTCAGCCCGACTTTATGGTCAAAGCCTTTTAAACAATAAAATTTATATAAAATTACACCCCAGTTAATTGCCGTTTACTGTGTGGATGACAATCGCAGTGATATAAGATAACTATAATTACAAACACACAAAAGGGATTATATGGGAAACCTAAGACAGCCAAATGCAAATGAAGCAACAAGAACATTCAACCGTTCTAAAAGTGTAGCACCGATGTCTGGTATATGCACTCGCTGTGTAGACGGATGCCGGGGAAATTGTGAAATTTTTAAATCATCATTTAGAGGGCGAGAAGTACTGTATCCAGGTCCTTTCGGAGAGATGACTGCCGGTGCAGATAAAGATTATCCAGTAGATTACTCACATCTTAACATACAGGGATATGCAGTCGGTGCCCAAGGGCTTCCTGAAGGGATGGAAGCAAGTCCTGATACAGCAAGATTCCCAAACGCCGATACAGAAACCGAATACGGATGGAACAAAAAAGTAAGAATGTCAGTACCGATGTTTACTGGTGCACTTGGTTCCACTGATATAGCAAGAAAGAACTGGGAACACTTTGCTGTAGGTGCTGCTATCTCTGGTATCACCCTCGTATGCGGAGAAAACGTCTGCGGTGTAGACCCCGAACTCAAATTCGATGGTGAAGGAAAAGTTAAGGAATCACCAGAAATGGACCGCAGAATCGAAGCCTACAATAGGTATCATGAAGGCTATGGAGAAATGCTTGTCCAGCTTAACGTGGAAGATACAAACCTTGGTGTTGCTGAATATCTTGCCAGTAAACACAACATGGATACAATTGAAATAAAATGGGGACAGGGTGCCAAATGTATCGGTGGAGAAATTAAAGTCAAAACACTTGACCGTGCACTTGAACTGAAAAGACGTGGATATATTGTAACACCTGACCCTGAACTGTCATCGGTACAGGAAGCTTATAAAGTCGGTGCAATAAGAGAATTCGAGAGACACTCAAGACTTGGTTTTGTAGATAAAGAAGAATTCCTCGAACAAATAGATTATCTGCATTCCATCGGATTTGACCGTGTAACTCTGAAAACTGGTGCATATTCAATGACCGAAGCCGCAATGGCTATGAAATACGGATCTGAAGCAAAAGTCGACCTTCTTACCTATGATGGTGCACCCGGTGGTACAGGAATGAGTCCATGGCCAATGATGGAAGAATGGGGCATTCCAGCATTCTACTTACAGTCCCTTGTTAATGATTTTGCAGATAAATTGAACAACAAAGGTGAAAAAGTTCCTGACCTTGCAATGGCTGGAGGATTCTCCAGTGAAGACGGTATCTATAAAGCTCTTGCAATGGGTTCACCATACTTCAAAGCAGTATGCATGGGCCGTGCACTAATGATACCAGGCATGGTAGGCAAGAATATTGGAAACTGGCTTGACGAAGAAAACCTGCCAAAAACCGTAGCAGAGTACGGTCACAGGGTAGATGAAATATTCCCACACTATGAAGAACTTGAAGAGCGGTATGGTCAAAATGAGATGCAGAATATGCCGCTTGGTGCACTTGGAATTTATTCCTATGCACAAAAAACCAAAGTCGGTCTGCAACAACTGATGGCAGGTTCAAGAAAATTCAACATCTCAAAACTAGACCGCAAGGACCTCATGTCACTCACCGAAGAAGCTGCAAAGGTCTCAGGCATAGATTATGTAATGGACGCATACCGGGATGTTGCAGAACAGATACTGGAAGAATAATCTTCCAGTCACTTTTTTATTCTGTTTCTCTTGAAAGGTACCAGAGACATTTCTCTTTCCAGATACATCCACCACACACTTCATCTGCATCAAGAGTTTTTTGCAGTTTTTTGTTTACAAGTGAAAATGCATATTCTGATGATATCACCATATGTTCTTCCAGACCAAGTTTATCGATTACCAGTTCATCCAGTTTTTTAAAATCTGATACAGAATTCATTTTACATATTCCGTTTTTGTTATAAGGGCAGAAAGAACAAATAACATCACAATCTGTTATTATCTCTATCAAGGAACCGTGAGAATTCAGACAGTTTATAATATATTCCATGTTCTTTACAAAATATTGACTGTATCCATATCCCTGAAAGCCCTGAATACAAAGCAGATGATGAGCTCGAAGTTTAATCGGAAACATCTTGAAAAATTAAAGTTTTGACATATTACTGTATTCAAGTACCGTAGAAACAGGATACGTAGCCACATCTATTCCAGCTTCCTCAATTGCACAGATAACATTGGTCCCTACATAAACTGGCATACCAGACATTCCAAAATCAACCGGAGCTCCGAATACATATTCACCGGATTCACCGGTTCTTATGACACCCCCGATTTCTGAAGCATTAATCCTATTTATAACATCAAGAGCTTTTTCAGAGGCTGATGCAGGTATAGTCCTCATATTGGCAAGTATTTTTCCTGTGCCTGTATCCAGAACATCCAGAACAGATGTTGTTTTTCTGCTCATGAATATCTTTATCGGGTCTATAGAAGTTCCGCTGTATGATATAAGGTCTTGGAAATTAACAGGTTCATTGTTTTTGATATTCAATGTACCGCCATATGCAGGTTCGACAGGAACACCCTGATTTAGCAGAATACCGTCAATTGTTATACTACAAACAGTCGCAATAGCTGTTTTCCCTTTCGGTACATCTATTTTTGAATCAGAATTCTCGTCAAATATCTGTATTCTCGGGCTTATTGTAATACTTTTTGCTGTTACAATTTTAATTATTTCCAGCGCATCCTCAAGGTCATTATTATCAACCAGAGAAATATTTACAATAACATTGCCTTCTCCTGTTTCAGGATCAAAATTCATCCTATACATTAGTTCTTCTATTCTTGTACTTACAAAACTTAAACGGTCACCTATAAGAGCATCCCTGAGTTCCTTTTCCCCCAGTTCTGTAATTACACGTCCCGAATATCCTTCTTTTTTGGTAAATCCCCTTTCATCCAGTATCCTTAAATGATAGCGAACTGCACGCTCTCCTATTCCATAACCCCTGTTGTTTAATTCATCAGCTATGGATCTTGCACCTACCGGTTTATCACTTTCACTTATGATACGCATTATTTCAATAAGTTTCCTCTCAATCAGTGCATCTGTCATTTTGAAACATCCAGAAAGATAATTCTCCACATCAATATATAACCTAAGGCAATATAAACATACATACAAACTATATTTATAAGTTGAAAATATTAATTATTATACAATTTTGCCAGTTAATATTTATATTTATTTTTTCCTAATTATAGATTTTTACAGCAGAAGATATTAAAAACTACCACTTCTGATGATATATATCACAAGTCCCATACCAAATACTCCCGCTATTACAAATCCTGCAAGACCAAGCAAAGGAATGCCCCCTATAACCGGACCCAAACCAGTTTGGATTACCAGTGACGAACCTATTATTATTGATGCAATGATAAGACTAAACGACAAACGATTGCTTGCAGCGTTTATCTCTGAGACGACTGGCTCTATCCCTTCATGTTTAAAAATAATCCTTGCTTCACCATCCTGTACAGATGTAAGAATATTTGACATTTGTTTGGGCAATTTGTGAAAAAACCTTCCTAATTCCCAGGTGTCTTTAAAAGCTGTTTTTGATATGTTTTTTGGGCTTAACCTTTCATGCATTAATTTTTTGGCATAAGGCTCTGCAATCTGTATTATATTAAAACCAGGAGCCATCATAGTCCCAAAACCAGCAATTGTCATCATTCCTTTTATCAACATTGCCAGATTATCAGGAATTGTAACCCTATTTCTTCTAAGTACTGAAACAATATCTTCAATCATGGCAGCGCCATCAATATGATACATTGGTCTTCCATAATACTTATTCAGAATGTATTCAATATCCAGGGTTAATTTTGATGTGTCTACATCATAACCTACCATGCCAAATTCTCTAAGTATTTCGATATACTTTGATGTGTCACGTTCCACAATTGCAATTAGAGTGTCTACAAGACCCTTTCTGATATAATCTGGTAAATAGCCCACCATTCCAAAATCAAGAAGAGCTATTCTCCCGTCCCACATTATAAGAACGTTTCCTGAATGAGCATCAGCATGAAACACTCCATCTTCAAAGACCTGTTTCATGAATGAATTGCCGCCGTTTTCAGCTATTTTGTACCTGTCAAACCCATATTTATCAATTTTTTCAAAATTATCCCCTTTAATACCCCTGATATATTCTGTTGTAAGCACATATTCGCCACAACAATCCCAGTATACCTTGTGGACATAGATATTTGGGTCATCTTTTAGGTTATTTGAAAAACGCTCTATGTTTGTGGCTTCTCTTACATAGTCCATTTCAGCATGAATCGATTTTGAAAATTCATCAACAATGTCGGTAGGTTTGTATAACTCAGCACTTTCTATATGCTGTTCAGCAAAACCAGCAAGACTATACATGATGTCAAGGTCAGACTCTATGATTTTTCTTATACCCGGTCTCTGTACTTTAACCGCAACCTCATCCCCGTTAAGCAGTTTTGCATAATGAACCTGTCCAATGGACGCGGATGCTATAGGTTCTTCTCTAAATTCTGAAAAAAACTCAGACACATCCTTACCAAGGTCGTTTTTTATAATGCGTTTTACTGATTCAAAATCAAATGGTGGAACATTATCCTGAAGCTTTGCAAATTCATTGGCATATTTTGCAGGTATTAGGTCATGGCGCATACTAAGTATCTGTCCCAGTTTTACATATGTGGGACCGAGTTCTTCAAGAGCCATACGTGCTCTTTCAGGACCGGTTAAATACCGGTATCCTTTTTTTACACTTTTTCCAACTCTTGATTTAAAAGAACCAAACGGTCTAAGACCCATTCGGTCTACTATATTCCCAAATTCATATTTTATGAGGATATCAACGATATCTTTATACCTTTTCAACATTCGGTATTTGCGAAATGTTCCGGGAGCCATATTCTCAGTTATATTGGTTGATTAATATTAGATGATTAATGACTTACAGTTATAAAAATTAATGTTATCTCTTACTACATAAATATCAGGATATAATACTTAAGAATAAAAGCCGATAAATAGAAAAAAATATATGCGTTAAAAGTCTAATTAATTATGTAAGTGTTTGTGTTATATAACACAAATATGGGAGAGTGAATTAAATGTTATTTATGGCAATAAGTACATGGAAACCTGAAAATAGAGACGAAATTATGGAACATTTTAAAGAATTAAAGGTTCCATCAGGAATTACCATCAAAAACCAGTGGGTTGATTTGACAGGGGGAAGATATTTTATACTCTTTGAAACCGATGATCCAGAATCTTATGGAGCATTCAACCTGCCGTGGAGCGATGTATGTGAAATAGACTGCGTTCCAGTAATGGAATCAGCAGAATTCATGAAACTCATGAACAAACACCAATAATATAATAATGTTTAATGGGTATCAATATACCCTTTATTTATTATATATTAAAATTTAAAATTCTTTTATTAATTGAAATTTAAGAACTTTTTTAATATTATTTATTAGGATATAAAGTTACATTTACAGCTGAATCATTGACCTCCAGAGTGAAATCCCCGGGCGGCAGGGCGGAAGTATCATAACTAAAACTAAAGTTACCACCAGAATCTGCTTTTATTTTTTGTAATGCCTGAATATTCAGACGAACACTGGATTCACCAGGATTGGCTTTACCGTGTATTTTTGTATCATAAGTTCCAGGAGGAACATTTGAATCCTCAAAAACTGCTACTCCAGACGAAGATTTTCTTTTCCTGGTGAACCAGAATAATAACTTTACGCTGAATTTGACATTTTCCACATTTTTGGCTGTAACTGTATAACGGTTTGGTGGAGATGGTATATCCACATTATTAAATATATACTCATACATCCCATCTTTAACAGGTACATCTTTTTCAAAAGATATTACAATATTTACTTCGAATTCAGGGGAAGTTTTTCCATTTATTTTTAAAACATCGCCTACTACCGGCTGCGATGGGGAAAAATCCCAAGAAGGTTCAGCATTTTGCAAATATAAATCCTCTGTTATTTTTTTTCCTTTAATTCTTCAAGTGTGCTTTGAAGCTGGTTTATCTTCTCTTCAAGGTTTTTGTAATCCTCTTTTGTAGCAATATTGGATTGTTCAAATGTTTCCTGGACTTTTTCAGAAATTTTGTTTTCAATATCTTCTTTCTGTTTTTTTCGTTCAGCAATCATTTCATTTATTAAATCTTTGCCTTCTTCCCTGCTTAACTCCCCTTTCTGTACAAGTTCTTCAACTGTTTCATTTATTTTTTCTTCAGTAAGTGCCCATGCACCAATTCCCATAAGTGCTAATTTTTTCATATTTTCCATCATAAACAAAACCTCCCATAATAAGAAGAAACGTTTTACAATATGTAGTATTAGTAATCCCCCATAAAATAATTATTTGTCATCAGGTAAATATGTATCGAAAAATAAAACAAAAAATAAATTATAATTATGGGATGTTTATTCTGCCAAGTCTTTAATTGACTGGTTAAGGTATACAGCATTACTCTGGTTTATAAAATAACGGCAGACTTTATTAGGTTCTCCGTCCATTTCAATACCGCCGTTGTTAACCAGTATAGCCCTATGTGCAACTTCATTTACAAAATCCATATGATGGCTTACAAGAACAATTGTTGTTCCAAAATTTTTGTTGATTGATTTTAGAGAATTTGTCACATCTCTAAGAGTTATAGGATCAAGATCACCGAATGGCTCATCAAGCATTAAAATTTCAGGTGAAGTTGACATTGAAAGTGCTATAAAAGCCCTTACATGTTCTCCCCCACTCATCTGATAGGTTGTTTTATCAAGTACATCCATTGATAGATCAAGAGCATCAAATATCTCTCTGGCGTATGATTCAACATCTTCCTGTTCTATTTCAGGGAACAGTTCATAATAGATATTTTCTGTCACACCAAGTTTTTGTAAAATATCTGATTTTTCATCCTCTGACATATCAGGTAGTTTATAGATAAGATCAAGCAATTCATCTGAAATACCAAGTTCATCAGCCTTTTTTCTTGCATAGCCGATAGCCCCTTGTCTCTTGATTTTGAGTTTAAAAGCTATCTGTTCACGCAGAGTCGAATGAGGAGAGAGGATGAATTCCTGATGCATCAGGCTGATTTTGCGGCGGAGTTCCATGCGCTGTAAACTATAATGAGAAATATCCACCCATTCACCATTATTGAGATAACATATTTTACCATTATCTGGCTCATGCAAACCTTCTATCATTTTTAGCAGTGTGGTTTTACCCGCTCCCGATGAACCTATAAACGCTGTTATTTCACCTTCATTGATATCCAGTGATAGATTTTTGATGTTCAAGACTTCTCCGACGCGTATCAGTGATAATCTTCTGGAAAGATTCTGTACTTTTATACAGGGCTTTTCATCATGGACATCTGAAAGTTCAATACTTGGTGGTAATTTTTTGAGGAAATTTTTTAGCATATTTTCAGGTTCGCCCTCATCGATAATCTTCTGGTCTTCAAGATATATAACACGGTCAGAAAGGTACATATGTATTTCAGGAAGATGTGATATCACAAGAATTGGTATGTTCAGGCGGTTTTTCAGGGATTTAATAACATCAAGTATCTCCTGTTTGGTATCGGGTCCGGTCATTGTCACCGGTTCATCAAGGAGTAAAGCTCTGGGTTTTGCCGAAAGCTGTCGGGCAAGTATTAATCTCTGCTTTTCGCCACCACTTAAAAAATTGGATGAATGAAGAGCTTTATTCTCAAGTCCGACAAGTTTTAGGTATGATAGTGCAGTGTTATACAAATCTTCATAATACGGCGAGTCCTCTGAGGGAAGCGATTCATCACCAGAGTAAAAAAAATTTAGTTTTCTGATTATATTTTCAATGGCAGGTCCTGCCCATAATCCAAAAGAACGTTGAAGATGGATAGCAGTATTAAGGTTTAAAAACCTTTTTCCATCATAACCAGATTCAGGTGTTATCACGTTTCCATCTAAATCGATTATGCCGCCGTCAAAATCTTCGACACCACGTATAATTCTAAGTAATGTTGTTTTTCCACTACCACTTCTTCCGGTGATTCCAAGGATTTCACCATCATTTACTGCTAAATTTATACCATCAAGGATGCGTTTTTTTTCAGAACCTATCTCATAATCTTTAACAACATTACTCAATCTCAGCATAAGCAAACCTCAAAAACAAAAAAATAAATTTTTATTCATTTTTGATAGCCGAAACAATTTCCTCAATCTTGGCGGCGACATCAGAAGTTTCTTCTACAACTGTTCCGGTCACAATCATATCAGCACCGGCTTTAACACATACTCTTGCAGTTTCAGGGTCACGTATTCCTCCACCTACTATCAGTTTATTATCTCCCAGTACTTTTTTGACAGCTTTTATCATTTCGGGAGACGCCGGTTCATCAGCCCCTGATCCTGCTTCAAGGTAGGTATAATGCATCCCCAGATATTTACCCGCCAGTGAATATGATACTGCTATTTCTGGTTTGTTTTTCGGAATTAATTTTGCATCCCCTACCCATCCTACAGTACCACCGGGTTCTATTATAAGATATGCCATAGAAATGGATTCAATACCGAATTTATAAACAAGTGGAGCACCCATTGCCTGATTTGTGGTTATATAATTTATATCCCGAGAGTTTAACAGGCTCATGAAAAATATTGCATCTGAATAAGCACTTACACCACCTGCATTGGAAGGGAAAAGTATGGTAGGAATACTGGTTTTTTCCCTGATTTTTATCAGAGTCTGGTCCAAAAGTGCTCCACCTGCTTCAATTGAACCACCTACCATGATAGCATCAGACCCACCATTAGCTGCTGCAAGTGCTATTTCTGCAGCTTCATCAGGAGACTGGGATGCAGGGTCTATGAGTGTTAAATGAACTGTACCTTGATTTTTTGATATATCATTAAGGTACTTTTCAACCTGCATTGATTAAATCAGCCTCTTGAGTCTTTGGATTTACCACGTAGATGTTTATAGCCGCATTTTCTGCAGCGTTCTGCTCTCGGAGCGTTTCTTGCATTACAATCCATACAGATTGTTTTATTGAGTATCCTGTTTTCAGCTTCTGGAAATCTTGCCATTGTTTTCACCTGATATTAATGATTGTACTTTAATTTAAGTAGGTTATATGGATGGCTACATTTATTTTCAAGCATATAATTGTTTTGGATTTTTGTCATCAACAAATACAAGTAAAACGGGGCAACATAGGAGAGAGCTGTAAAAAAGTGGTTGACATCTTGGGGGGTTCCATATGGATGCCTTAACAGCTCTCTCTAAATTCTTTACTATACCATTATCTACTAAAAATTTTCGATATTTATTATTAGAATAAAAATCAAAAACTTTGTCCCTGCATAGGATTTTAAGTTTCTTCAATATCCATAAAACGATAATTCAACATCGCTTTGATATCTTCAAATTTATCCATTATTTCCTCTTTGTTGTTACCCGGAATATCAAGTATACAGTACCTGTAACTTTCAGGGTTGTGTTTGTAATCGGATAACTTACCCCCATTTAAAATGAGGTTCCGTATTTCAACTCCAGGGTAGATTTTTTTTATCCGGGCTATATTCCTCGCATCTGGTATTTTTGTTACCAGCTTGTCTGAAAATTTGCGCAGTTCAAAATTGTAACACATCGAATATACAGGAGCAAATCCAGGGTGAATATCGGGTTCTTCTCCAGATGCCAGATTACAGATTAAATGGAGTGGATCAAACCCTTTGACGGTTTCAATAGTTTTTGCAAACTGGAAAGCAATACGTGCATTAACTTCGATAATAGATACATTACCGGTTTTTTCATCAATTTTTAATTCTACATTGATAAAAGTGTTGTCAAGTTTTAAACTCTTTACCAGTTTATCAATAATATAGTGGATTTTTTGTTCTATATCAGGTGAAACCTGATAGGGAAACTCATGATGGGAAAAACTGATTTTATCACCAAAAAAAGCTGCTTTTGTAAGTGCAAAAACATGTGCTTTCTGGTTATACACATAACAATCAGCAGTTACCTGGGTACCAAAAATTAGTTCTTCGCATAAAAACCTGTTACATGTATACAGGTTTTCAGGATTATCATAACTTGACAATGATAGTGATTCCACATAATACTGGTTGTAATCCTTGATGTACTCTCCAAATTCATTAATTAATTGCTGTAAATCTTTGGTAGTATCAATTTTTTGAGCCGCAAATGATACATTGGATCGTACCGGTTTGGAAAATGCCGATAAAGAATTTTCCAAGTTGCTGATATACTCTTCATCCAGACAAAAGTTAGGAGTGTATTCAGGAATGCTCTTTTTCTGTAATTGCCGTGATATATATTTGTTCTGACAGTTAACCATTCCTTCAACAGAAATACTAGGCATACCTGTATGTTCACATATAACCGATGCAAAAACTGCAGATGAATCATGGGTCCCCACCACTCCGTCATACATATCAGAATTATTGTTGATTTGCTGGATGATGTCCTTTAGAGCGTTTGTGACACCCCTCCCAAGAATATCTTCTGTGGTTTCTATACTAATCTGGTAGTTATCAGTATGGTTGAAGCTTTCCATAATCAGATGGATATCACTTTGCTCACATATTATGAGTATTTTCTTTTTATTGTCTATCAATAACTTATCCCCATATTGTTTTTTAATTTATATGAAAATATTATACGTTCCATTCACACAAACACTTTTGTGGATTACCTTCCTTAAAAGTCATAATGATATTTTGGGTTTCCAGAAGGCAGGATATATCTTCCAGTGGATTTTTATTAAGGATTACACAATCTGCAGATTTCCCAACTTCAAGTGTACCTGTAACATCACCCAGACCGATAGCCTCTGCAGCTGTGCGGGTTGATGCAATAATAGCCTGTTCAGGTGTCATCAGGTTTTCTCTAACATATCTAACAAGTTCCATACTATTGTTTCCGTGATAATTGAATGGTGTACCGGCATCAGTACCCATAATAACCTTAACTCCTATTTCCAACGCTTTAAGAATAACATTTTTACGCATCTGAGCTACTTCTTCCGCCTTTTCGCGCATAAAATCTGGAATCAAAGCTTCATTTTCCTTTCGTACCATGAAATAATTTGATGACAAAGTAGATACTAGATATACATTGTTATTTTTCATCATATTCAGCGTTTGTTCATCCGCCAGTGTTCCATGTTCAATCGTTCTGACACCTGCTTTGATTGCGTTTTTAATACCTTCTGAACCGTGTGCATGAGCTGCTGTATATATACCCAGTTTTAAACCCTCATCTACAACTGCACTTATTTCTTCGACATCAAGCTGTGGCGCACCCGGTATCCCTCCGGGATTCATTATTGCTCCTGTTGCCATGACTTTAAGAAAATCTATCCCTTCTTTAAGTTGCTCACGTGCAGCTTTTCGGTTTTCATCCACCCCGTCTGCTTCACGATACATACCGGAAAAATACTCACTTCCAGAAGATTGCATACAGATTATTTTACCACTTGTCAATATACGTGGACCCGCAATAAGCCCATCTTCGACAGCTTTTTTTACAGCAATATCTATATAATTTACAGATCCCACATTTCTAACTGTAGTAAATCCTGAATTTACAGTCTTTTCCATATCTATAGCTGCACGGATAGCCCTGTATTTATCATCCAGAAGGTTTTCCTGATAAGTATCTGGAAAACCATGTAAATCCAGATGAACATGGGTATCTATTAAACCCGGTATTATAAATTGACCAGATACATCATAAAACAATGATTCATCATTTATTTTTATATCACAATCTTTTTGTGAACCAATATATACAATTTCATCATCCTGAAATACCAACAAAGCATCAGTATGAAAACCATTATCTGTCCCATCAAAGATAGTAGCACCTTTTAGAACAGTTTGCACAGAATTCTCCATATTATCCAAACCTTTATATCGTGAAAGTTAAAACGCAGAAAATGTAATCGATATCAATTTTTAGAAACAGTATCATAAATTATTTCAATTCAATATCTGCAATATATAAAACCGCTATACACAAATTAACTTTTCGGTAGGAAATTTTTTTAGGTTATACAATAAAAAGGACAAATTTTTTATTAGCTTTTTATTATTTACAATTTGGTGTTTTAATGGGTACTGTACAAACAGGTATGTTATTTTTTATGATTGCATTTGCTATATTGTTCGGACTATTAATGCTTAACAATATTCCCTCTATGGAAAATCAGGTTTTATTACCTAATCTGGTAGGATTGCTTATTGTTGCCGGTTTCCTTATCGCTGGAATATATAACCTGTTTACTGGAAAATATTCCTGAACATAATGGGAAAAATTAAACTCTACTAAACTCATAACAATTATACAATACTATGACATCCATCATATACCATCCGGATTATCTTAAACACAATACTGGCAACCACCCTGAATCATCTATACGTCTCAGCCATGCTATAGATTATCTGGAAAAGCAAGATGTTTTTAAAAACCACCCTTTAATAGAACCAAATACCGCTGAAATCTCCCAGATTCAAACTATCCACACACCAGATTATATTAAAAAAGTTGAATATCATTGCAACAATGAAATACCTCTTGACCCTGATACTATTGTTTCTAAGGATTCATATCGTGCAGCACTTCTTGCTGCCGGTGGGTCTATCAGAGCAGTAAATGAAACATATACCAATAATTCCGCATTTGCACTGGTGCGACCTCCCGGACATCACGCTGAATCCGATAGGTCAAAGGGGTTCTGTCTTTTTAATAATGTAGCCATTGCTGCAAAATATGCACAATCACAGGGAATGAAACGTGTTCTTATAATCGACTGGGACGTTCATCACGGAAACGGTAGCCAACATTCATTTTATTCAGATTCCACGATAATGTATATGTCTATTCATCGCTATCCATGGTTTCCGGGTACCGGATGGATGGATGAAACCGGATTTGGAAAGGGTGAAGGATACAATATCAACGTTCCATTATTTGCCGGTTCAACTGATAACGAGTATGCCTATGTTTTTGATAAAATATTTATGCCTGTAGCATTGCAGTTTCAGCCCGACATAATCATGGTATCTGCAGGGATGGATGCACAGGAAAATGATATGCTTGGCGGCATGCAGTTAACTTCTGAAGGATTTGCTACACTGGCAGGATATATTAAAAGAATTGCCGACCTTACCTGCAAACAGTTTATATTGGTGTTAGAAGGTGGATACCAACATGAAAAACTGGCTGAATCTATCTATCAGGTCATAATGGCTATAAATTCTGAACCTCATCTACCAGAAATTCAGAAAAACAATGTTTCAGAAAACGTATTGAAAAGGGTGGATGAGATTATCGGAATACAAAGGCAATGGTGGAATATTTAAAAATCAAAAAATAATATATAACATTAATCTCCTCTTTTTCTGCATGAGTTCGATAAAACTGCCGTATGGGCACGACAGTTTAACTCTGGATATACCAGACAAAAATTTATCACGTGTCATAGTTCCAGAAGAACCGGAAATTACAGAAGATAAATCATCTTTAATGCAAAAAGCTCTGGAAAATCCGGTAAAAAGTAAACGACTTTCAGATATTGTAGATGATGAATCAACTGTAGCAGTGCTTGTAAGCGATACTACTCGTCCTGCTCCTACATCAAAGATGTTACCCCCACTTTTAAATGAACTGTATCGCGGAGGACTAAAGGATGAAAATATAACAATTGTATTTGGTCTTGGTCTCCACCGCAATCAGACTGAAGAAGAAATGGAAAAGCTTGTAGGTTCAGACATATACAATCGTGTCAGATGTATCGAGCATGACAGGGAACGCTGCAGACATATCGGCGATACAAGTAACGGAACTCCAGTAGAAATTTTTGAAGAAGTGCTTGATTCTGATGTGATTGTATGCACCGGTAATATAGAATTTCATTATTATGCTGGATATAGCGGCGGTGGAAAAGCAATCCTGCCAGCAGTAAGTTCTGAAAAAACCGTCATGACAAACCACGAAATGATGAAAGATGACAAGGCTACCACTGGTGCGATAGAAAGCCCTGTAAGAGCCGATATAGAGGAAGCAGCACGGATGGTAGGGGCTGACTTTCTGTTTAATGTTGTATTAAGCAGTCAAAAAGATATAATTTATGCGACTGCAGGTGATGTTATTGAAGCCCATAGAAAGGGTGTCGAATACCTGGACAGCATTTATAAGGTCAAAGTCGAACCATCGGATATTGTAGTAGTAAGCCCTGGTGGGTATCCAAAAGACTTGAATCTTTATCAGGCAGTTAAAGGTCTCGAAAATGCAAAAAATGCAGCTGTTGAAGGCGGATCAATAATCCTTTCAGCTAAATGTCAGGAATGTCTCGGAAATGCTGTATTTGAAAAATGGACAAGGGAACTTGAAACTCCTGACGAGACCATTGAAAAATTCAACTGTTCTTTTGAACTTGGCGGTCATAAAGCTGCAAATATTGCTAAAATGGCAAAAAAGTTCAATCTTTATCTGGTATCCAGTATGCCGGAAGAAGATGCTAAAAACGCTTTCTTCAAACCGGAAAAAAGCATACAGGAAGCACTGGACAATATACTGGCAGAAAAACCCGATGCCAGTATACAGGTCATGCCTTATGGAATTTTAACACTGCCAATGAACCAGTGATTTCCTGTTTTTATTTCTCATTTTATTTTGTTGAAACACTTTTTCAAATGTTTGTTTGAGGGTGGTTTTGTTTTAAGGCTTACAACTACCGCTGTTATCAAAGAAATTGGTGTTGCTACCAATATCGGGTCGACTACTGTCCATACACCGGAAAGCAGAGTAGCATTGCCAAACAGTGCCTGACTTATGCCGAGTGGAACTGCCTCTTTTTCATGAACAAATATAAGCCAGGAAAGACTGGAGAAAGTACCGACTATAAGGCTTGATATTGCTCCCTCTTTTGTCATACCCTTCCAGAAAAGTGCACCCATATACATTGGCAAAAAAGCTGCAGTACACAGACCCATAAATATAGCCGTTGCTCTTGCAATAATACTTATTGGAAGCACATAGGCAAGCACTACACTCACAACAATGGTAACCGCAATACCTATTTTTGTAACAACATCTGAAGTGGTTTTTTCTTTTCCTTTCTTGAGGAATTCTTTATAAAAATCGTGACCTATAGAAGTGCCCATTATATGGAACTGAGAACTTAAAGTGGACATTGCTGCTGATAACAGTGTCAGCATGAACAATACTACAAAAAGGTCAGGCATAGCAGAGTTTATGTATTCTGGCATTATTAGGTCGGTATTACCATTTGCAACCTCAAGTGCAATCTTTCCCAAGTTATCAAAGAAGTAAACATTGGAAAGAGAACCAACAATATATGCTACTCCTGCCATCATCAGTATAAAAGGACCACCTACAAGAACTGCCTTGTTCAGAGAACTGCTGCTTCTAACTGTCATGAACCTGACTGCAAGTTGTGGTTGTGCAAGAACGCCTATCCCTACACCGAGTATAAAAGTAGATACAACCGTCCACCATATTTGGGAACCTAATTCAGGCATAGCAGTCCAGCCCATGTGTCCGCTGGCAACCAACTTTTCAGGCACAAGATATGCCATATTGGTTAGTGCCTGATGAGCTTCAGTAACACCACCAAGTTTTATGTAGGTAAAAATAAGCAGTAGTCCCATACCGATAAACATAAGCGAACCCTGAAGGGCATCGGTATACATTACCGCGATTAAACCCCCCGTTATAACATATGCTGCAATAATAATAGCCAGTATTAAAACAGCAACATCGTAATTAATTGAGAGAGCAGTTTCAACAAACCTTGCTCCACCGATCAACACTATACCGGCATAAAGCGGCATGAATATACCGACCAGTGCTCCTGAAAATCCCTGAATAAAACGTGACTGGAAGCGTTTACCAAGAAATTCC
>NZ_JAHENT010000115.1 GCF_018609725.1 Methanohalobium sp.
ACAGGTAGTACCGCTCAGATTGCAAAAATATTAGATTGTCCTGTGGTCCTTATAATCAATGCCAGAAGTATTACACGATCGGCAGCTGCGATTGTCAACGGATATGTTAATTTTGACCCGGATGTAAATATTGCTGGTGTAATCCTTAATAATATAGGCGGTGGTCGCCATGCTAAAAAGGCAAAGGATGCGATTGAATTTTATACAGGAGTCCCGGTTCTTGGTATAATACCCAGAGACGATTCGATGCAGATATCAATGCGTCATCTGGGACTTGTTCCTGCAATTGAAGGACGACAAAAAGATAGTGAATTTAGAAAAAGAATTTACAGTATAGAAAGGACCATTAAAGAAAATGTGGATATTGAAAAAATCATAGAAATATCACATAACGCATATCCTGTTGAAAAACCCGAATATACATTATTCAAACCCAAACAAATAAACTACAAACCGACAATCGGTATTGCACTTGATGAGGCTTTTAATTTCTACTATCACAACAATATTGAATTACTCGAGCTGAAAGGTGCAAGAATTAAATATTTCAGCCCTATTCATGATATTCATCTCCCCAAGGTTGACGGTTTGTATATTGGCGGCGGCTACCCAGAACTATTTGGGGACGAACTTGAATCCAATGAGTCCATGAGAAACGATATTAAAGAAGCATCTGTACAGGGGTTGCCCATTTATGCTGAATGCGGTGGACTTATGTATCTTACCGAAAAAATGACCACAGGTGTCCAGAACAAAAATAAAGGAAAGTATCATATGGCAGAAATGCAGGAATCGACCTATAACATGGTGGGGGCACTTCCGGGACATACCCTTATGGGACACACAAGGGTTGTAAGCTATAACATCGGGATGTTTAATAGCGATTCTGTTATAGGAAAAGCAGGAAATTCGTTCAAAGGACATGAATTCCATCATTCAGAGATAACCAATCTCCCGTCAAACTCAAATTTTGCAATCAAACTTTCCAGAGGTACAGGGATAGTCAGTGGATGGGACGGTTTAACAGTAAACAACACTATGGGTTCGTATGCTCACCTTGAAGCAGTTTCCTATGAAGCTTTTGCGTCGTCATTTGTTTATTATATATGCAGGTCTGATAATTTTTAAAATCGTAATTTATCTGGGTGACTTATTTGATAGGTGAACTAAGGAATGATAGAGTACTGGTTGACGAGAAAGGAATAGATGAATTATACAAAAGTGGTTATTTCGGAAGACCAAAAGGAAACAAACTTGAATTAAGCCTTGTGGAAGCTGCTTATCTTCTTTACCGCAACAAAATCAAAATACAGGAAAACGAAAAAGGATTGGATTTTACTGATTTTTTTAAAAAGGCGTCACTTAGACAGCAGTATTTTGAACTAAAATACATTGTTTACAAGGATATACGTGAAAGAGGATTGTACATCCAACCGGGAGTTACGGACTTTAGAGTGTATCCCAGAGGAGGGCATCCCGGAAAATCACAACCAAGAAGTTATATTCATGTACATTCCGAACGAATACCTCTACCTCTCAAAGACCTGCAAAAGTTACTTGAAACAGCTGATAACGTCCATAAGCAGTTAATTCTTGCAATCGTTGATGAGGAAAGTGATATAACCTTTTATGAAGCTAAAAAAGTAAACATCAAAGGAGATATGGAGAAACTTTACCCGGATTTAACAACCAGTGCTTCACTGATGGAGGATAGGGTTCTTATCTGGGATGGGGAGTCATCCAATACAATACATGAAAATGGATTCTACGGTAAATTGCTCGACCCTGAACATCTGCAATTATCACTTGTGGAATCAGAATATCTGCTTGAGAATAACATTATTCAGGTTAATGACAGGAAAAATGAAAATCATCTAAATTTTAATGAATTCTCAAAAAGGGCATCTTTTATAGAATCAGAATTCCCTCGTAAATGTAGAGTTTATAGTGACCTGAGGAATCGGGGACTGGTTCCAAAGACAGGTTTTAAATTCGGAACTCATTTCAGAGTTTATAAACAGGTTGAATCGGCTGATAATATACCACACTCAGAATACCTTGTCCATGCGTTGCCAAATAATTATGAATTTATACTTCCTGTTATGTCAAGGGCAATTAGATTGGCTAACAGCGTCAAAAAACGCATGCTTTTTGCAGTAGAAGAAGAGAAAGGTTTTGAATATATCGATATTGGTAGAGTAAAAATGTAAGAAGATAACATGTGGGATATTATTGCTGTTGACATATCGGGGCGACATAAAATAAAAAACGGTTACTATATGGTATGTGCAGCAGTCTCTGTTGTATCTTCTGCAGACCATGTTGAGAAAGTAAATCAGGTTAAAATCAAACCTTTCTGGATGGATTCGGCTCCACAGGTAACAGATGTGGTTAGGATAATTGAAGATACTGTTAAAGAAATAAAATATGGTGGAACGATTGTTGCCGAAAAAGGGGATATGTATAATAAACCGGAGTGGGTGGCTACAAGTATGTTTTCAAAGAATTTTAAATATCAGGAATCTTTGAGTGAAAGACTTGCGATAGAAATGGCACATCATATATCTTTAAGCGCTCGAAATCTCCTTATTCAAGAACTTGATATATCCTAATCTGTAACATAATGTACATAGTGGTTTTATGAAATCAGTAATCCTTGTCCAGAGGAATGAACCAAGGAGTAATGAATCAGAAAATTCTGATAAACTTTTTGAATTAGAAGAGCTCGCAAAATCTGCCGGTTATTGTATAGTAGGAGAAATAACACAATCCAAAAATCCTGACAGAAGATATCAGGTAGGCAGGGGTAAAGTCGATGAACTGGCATCACTTGTGAATGAATACAATGCAGAAAAGGTGATTTTTTACAATCAGCTCAGTACCATACAGATATACAATGTATCAGAAACCTGTAAATGTGAAGTTATCGACAAGTTTCACCTCATTTTGGAAATATTTGCAACAAGAGCAACAACTAAGAGGGCAAAACTACAGGTAGAACTTGCACAACTTGAATATGAACTTCCCAAAGCAAAAAACATTGTTTCTCTGCTCAAACAGGAAGAACGTCCCGGGTTCATGAGTCTTGGTGAATATGAAGATTCCTATGAGCAGGATATTAAAAATAGAATCAGTAGAATTAAAAACGAATTGAAAACCGCTAAAAAGGACAGGGAATCTCTGCGAAAGTTCAGACATGATAAGGGTTTTTCCCTTGTGGCACTAGCGGGTTATACCAACGCAGGTAAAAGTACATTATTTAATACAATTGTTGATGAAGATGTAAGGGTGGAAGATATGCTTTTTACAACTCTTTCACCGGTGACACGCTCTCTTAACCTCGGTGGCAGACATGTACTGCTTACTGATACGGTCGGTTTTATTGAAGATCTCCCTCACTGGATGATAGATGCATTCCGTTCAACACTTGACGAGATATTCCTGACTGATGTAATTCTTCTTGTTGTTGATGTTACAGAAGATGCGGAAAAAATCCGCAAAAAACTTGCCACATCCCATGAAATACTATGGGATAAATCCGAAGGTGCACCCATTATAACAGTACTAAATAAAGTGGATGCAATAAAAAGTGATGAACTCAACAAAAAACTTGCCAAAATAGAATACCTTGCACCAAACCCTGTTTTTATCTCTGCAAAATCAGGATACGGGATTGACAACCTTAGAAAACAAATCAGCCAGCAAGTACCCGGATGGAAGCGTACAAGTGTATCACTCCCGATGTCAGATGATGGAATGGCTGCGGTATCATGGCTCTTTGAAGAAGGGGTTGTCCACAATATCGATTATGGTGACTACATTGAAGTAGACCTTGAAGCCAGAGATGAAATAATTCTCAAAGCACAGATTTATGAAAGGGAAATATTTGTGGATTAATCTTTTAAAATTTGTTCGTATCAGAGCGAAAGGTATATTAATCATTATATCATTAGTATAATTACGAACGGGTTTCTGCTCTGTTCTGATGTACTCCATCCTACCCTCTCCCATACATACCTCCATCTTAAAAACCCGTTCGCTCCTCCATGAATTCCATGTTTTTATTTTTGCCTGCCAAATATTTATAAACTCATATGGCTTTTTATTTTATATGCGGTTACGAATTGATGTTCATGTACATTCCTGTTTTTCAAAAGACAGCAATTCCAAACTGGAATCCATAATCAGTTTTGCTGAAAAAAATGGACTTGATGCTGTGGCAATCTGTGACCATGATACTGTTGAGGGTGGTATTGAAGGTTTAAAAGTAGCAAAAAAAATTGGTTCAAAAGTCACAGTAATACCCGGTATAGAGGTAACGTCCACAAAAGGTCATATCCTTGTGCTTGGTGTGGACAAGAATATTGAACCTCATTCAACTCCTGAGGAAACCATAAAAGCCGCAAGAAAATCAGGAGGAGTTGTTATTGTACCTCATCCCTTTAAAATATCCTCTCATGGCATAGGTTTTGTAGACGGGATAGATATCGATGCTGTAGAGGTGCTAAATTCACGTTGTCTTACAGACAAACCCAACGATGAAGCAAGAAGTGCGGCTCAACTCCATAATATACCGGAAGCGGGTGGAAGTGATTCCCATATCCCCGAGACAGTAGGACAGACCTATACCATAGTGGAAGCATCTGAAAACACACCAGAAGCAATAATTTCAGCCATAAAAAATGGTACAATCAGTGCAGGGGGTAAAAAAGTACCTGTAAATGTTGTTTTCAAACATACACTCTCAACAATAAAAAGAAAGGTTCTACAGAGATTGCGGTAAATTCAATGTTCAATATTTAAATAATCATACAAAATTTCCATTGCCCGGTTTTCCTTTGATCCACCGCATTTCTTAACCGTGTTACTGAGTTCATATACTATATTCAGATACTTTTCATTATCAAATACCCGATAACGTGTTGCATGGATTAAAGCATCTAGTACGGCATTAAAACCCCTGTTAGGGGCTTTGATAACATTCCGGTTTATACAGGCATACAGTGGTAAGACATCTGCAACCAGTGTATTTTTTGTATATCTTATATCACTGCATTCAAATATTACATAGCTCAGGGCTTTTTTTAAGAACGGATACTTCCTGTTATTTACAGAAACCGTATCAAATTCTTCATCATAGAGATTGGTAAATGTTGAACGGGCAAATACAACCGGGTCAATGATCACATTTGCAACAAGACATTTTTCATTTACTACATTTTCATACGTCTGTGAGCCTTTAAAAAGTCTGATTTGAATCCTGTCACCTTTGCGAATTAACCCCATTGGAGCAGCATTTGGTGAGTCTGTTCCAGTGGTAAAAATTGTTTCTGATATGCCATCGTATATGCCGTATTCTTCAATATTAATATTATTCTGGTTCAAAATCTGATACCTCCAACTAAGGCAATGAAAAGACCAGCTATAGTTATATCTGCTGTAGAACCAGGATTTATTTTTTTATCAACAAGTTCCCTGTCAAATTGCTGGATATCTGGTATCATGGATTCAAAATCAGTATTCTGTTCTTCAAGACCTGAGATTATTTCTGAAGCTTTTGTTGATACATATACAGCAGTTTCTGTATCAAATTTTGTCTCAATGAAGGTATCCTTGTTTTCAGAAAGAATTTTTAAAAAGGCATAAACAATTGTGCCATTGATATTGTTATAATTATTCTTCATGTTTTCAATTATGATTTCAGCACACTGGATGCATCTGTTAAATCCTTCTGACCACTCATTTGCAACCATATCGTAGCTTTTTGCAATTTCCATCAGGTCATAAAGTGTAATATTTTGCTCATACAATGAATTAATAGAGTTTTCATCCTGCAAATCAAAATCATCTACATTATTGACACGGACACCGGCAAACCTGAAAGATTCATAGAAATCGACAGCATCCTGAACATCGGTATTTTTAACTAGATTATGGGCACAATTTGTGAGTTCATTTAATGAAAATTGGGATTTGTGAGCCATAATCTTTCCTGTAGCCATTGTAAGAGGTATCAGTAAAATGAATGCTCCAAAATGAGTATTTCCGCCTTTCTGCCAGTTTACGCTTTCACTGACGGAACGTTTTATAAGTTTGCCGATACCGTGACTGGATTTTGATGCATCCTCAATAACCGGATGAACTCCAATGGCAGATGCCATAAAATGTTCGTAATAGGTATCAATATAATTGTGGTCTCTATCAACATTTCCTGGTTTCGGGAATGCTGATACTTCAAGAACCATTGAAAGCTGAGCACAGCGGGTAATATAAGATGTTATTTTATCTCCGCTGTACTCATCCTCTGGTAAATAGGTTTTAATATTCATTCTGTCTCATTTACAGGGATGTTTGCGTTATCCAGAATATAATCCGCCAGTTCTTTTTTAAGACGCATATATTCGGGTCCTGACATATCCAGCATATACAATACACCGTCGCGTATAGGACAGAATTTTGTCAGTTTGCAGCACCAGGCAAGTGAGCCAAAACAGGTGCTGTCACCGAATTCAAGTTTTGAACCTTTGGAAAATTCCATTTTCAGATTTTTGAATTCTTCAGGAGAAATACCCAGTTTATTAAGTTTTTTCTGAACCGCACAGGGTTTAATTGGAGGACAACAAAATGTCAAACCTCGAAGGTCTCCTTCTCCTGCACATATGTGTTTTGGAGCGTTGTACCAGCCGATTTTATTCTGGAGATCGTTGACACCTTCAACAAGTTCATCGATAAGGTAGGGATTGTCCATAACTCCTCTTGATACTGAAACCAAATCCGCACCCCGGGAGAAGATATCCTTTGCATCCGAAAATTCGGTAATAGAATTGTTTCCTATAAGGGTCATTCTGACAGAATCCCGGATTTTTCGTATTGCTTTCAGGTCTGCAGTGTTTTTCCCTTCAAGAGTGGCATCAACGTGTAAAATATCTGCTCCTGCAGATTCGATTTGTCTTGATAATTCAACATCATCAACAACATTTGCACGTATTTTAACAGAGAGCACAACCCCTGTTTCTTTTATATTTTGAATCCATTCTACAAGTCTTGAGGTGTCATGCATCAGTGCCTCTCCGACACCGATATCAACCATTTCCTCCTGCCTGCAGTGAGCATCCAGTTCAAGAATTGCATCTGATTCTTTTGCTATCTGTGCAGCTTCTATAAGATGTTCGGGTGTAGCACTTCTTACATTTACAGCCACTGCACTATCAGTATCCTCATTGTTTATTTCCTCTTTTAAAAACTGTAACGGATTGTCGGTGATAAACTCTTCACGTCCCCTTTCAGCCATTCTGGATGCGGCTTCATTTGTTTTATCGTCCATATTGAAGCCGCCAAGTATTACAAGACCTGCGTTTTTTGCATACTTGTTGGCAAAGTTGCTGTCTGTAACGCCAGCCATCGGACCGAGTGCAACCGGATTTTTGAGTGAGATGTTACCTACCTGTAAATTAAATAATTCATTATTCAAGTTAAAACCTCAATTAAAAGTGATTTAAAAATAATTATTTGGTTTTAATTTTAATTCTGAACCCAATACATGGATTGTGGCATATTAATGTAACGCTGTGATGCCAGACCCAATAGATTTAAGTACATAATCAATTTTAATTTAACCTATAATTGAGAATGAGAGAGGAAGGACGGCCGCCGGGTCTGTTGACCTGAGGAAAGTCTCCCCACCGTAAAAATACACGAACGCCTGTAAAGGGCGTCAGGCGAGAGCCTGGGCAATGGCACAGAAACGATACTGCCCCATGTTAATGCGATGATGCCTGTTGGTTGAGTTCGCATGGTGGCGGATGGAACGGCGAATCCTCGTGGGTGCAAGTCAGTTCCGGGAAATGTTCCTGGAAAATTTTAATTGATGCTAAGCTGAATGCCGTCGCTGCAAGCGTTCGTTATTTGATGAGCCGTTCTGCATCGTCTATATGATGCGGAACTTTTGCAGTAACAGAAGGGAGCTTACTCTCTTCACTCATTCTCAAATCATTTAATGTATTTTTCAGGTTATTGTAGTCAATTGTTGTATTGTAACAACCATCTTCCAACAGTGGAACACCGTAGGTTACTATGTTTTTTTGCTTCAGATACCTCATAACTTTGTTTAGTTCATAATAACAGGCAAGTAACAGAGCACCATCTACAGGTTCTTTTTTGACAATATGCCGGATATATGAAGAACCTGCAACAATGTAGAGTTTATAATTATAATTTTCAGCATCTTTTTTGATACTGGATAATATACATTTATTACAGGATATGCATTTAATCCCAAACCTTGTTGATGATGCAGGACAATCCAGTGAACGCATACAGTGAGGCGCCAGTATCAGACGATTTCGGGTTTTTTTGAAACTTGATTTGTTGGCAGTGTTTCTGAGGTTTACCATTAATTTATCAAGTTTGGAAGAATCACTAAATTTTTGAAAAAGGATTTTGATTGGGAGATAGAAAAAATCAAGGATGTTTACAAAAAATCCTGCAAGCCAGACATTTCTGTTTAGGTTTATACGACCAACCAGCAAGGCGGTTGTTGTTAGTATAATTGAAACGATTATAAAAAAGAACAATGCAATACCAATCAGATTATAAAGCATTATTGTTGCACATCTCCATTTTTCTTATTACTTCATCTACATCAACTTCTGTGTTGTAGCATCCATCTTTTAACAACCATACACCCTGTACAGGCATGTATTTGGATATTTCCTGCATTGATTCAGTTAATTCCATATGACATGCAACTCCTATACATGCATGGGGTCTGTAGGATTTTATAATTTTTCTGACAAAACTATCACCGGGCACTACAAATACTTTGAAATTATACTTTTCGGCAGCTTCACATATGGGGGCTATGTCGCAGAGACCACATTTTTCACATTCGTAACCTGTTATGGGGTCGCATCTGGCTTTGCAGTTTGGATGCCTGAGGCATTGAGGAAGAATTACTGCGCATTTACCATCAACCTGTTTGAATCTCTCAAGCATTACAGCGTTTCCTACCTCAATAATAATATCATCTACAATAGACTCTTTTATAGAACACGTCCTGCAAATCAGTTTGGCGGGTGAGTAGAAAAAGTACAGCATAAAGAATATAAAATTTGGAAACAGTGATTTATTTTTCTTGTAGCTGTATGTTCCAAGTAACAGTGATATTAAAGTTAAAATTATAACAGCAACAGCAAGATACACAAATATCCTGCCAAGAAGTGTATAAGGAATGAACATATATCCAAAAAATGTTAATTTATATATTTAAATGCTACGTATAAATTAAATCAAATGAAACATTATATCAGGTTTAACGCATTTTTGGAAAAAGGGGGATATTATGAAAAAATTTATTTTAGCAGTATTAATAGCATTTTTGAGCATAGTTTCTTTTAGCGGTTGTATAGGGGGACCAGAATCAACACCTGAAGAGACGTTAGATGATTACATTTCTTATTACAATTCTGGAGAGTTTAACAATGTCTATAATGAATTGTTGTCATCTGATGTAAAAGGTGATTATACCAGAGATGAATTTTATAATTTGAATAGAATTTCAGAAGCAACGTTTCGCATAAATGGCTATGAAATAACTGGCAGGTCTGATGAAAATGATTCAGTAATACTGACTGTGGATGTTATCTGGAACGTGAACGCCTTTAATATACAAAGAACAAAAACTCATACTATTGAATTTGTTGTAGAAGATAACCGATGGAAAATGAATGATATTTTAAGACCTATAGATATATGAACAGTCTGCGATTATTAATTAAGAAAGCTACAGTAAAAAATGAGCCAAAGTATTATGGCTTTGTGGATTGTATGAACTGTATAGCCTTCTAAACTTATATGTGCAGTAGTGTTATTAAGATTTTGTGTATAATATATATCAAAAATTAGTTTCAATTTTATTATAAAAATATTAATATGAAATGGGTTAATTATATCTAATTTGTAAGCTGTGAATGATATACATACAATTACTGGGGGAGTAGATTGTTAGTATCATTAGACCATAAAAAGGTCGTAGTTGAATATACGTCAGCGCGTGAACGACACCTAAAAATACCCAGAAAATACTTGGATTACAAAGGAATTGAATTAGGTCCAGAATCAACCATTCTCAATGAAGTAAAAGATGCATATTTACTGCTGGATTCCAACACCAATGGTGTATGGATTCCCAAAGAAATAGTAATTGATGAATTGAAATTATATCTGTCAGAATATGAAAATGTATGAATTAAAAAGGGTAAAAGGGTTTTGATTATTCCCCTTCTACCTCAAGTCCGAGAGCTTCTGCAACAAGGACAATAACGTCTTCTACTTCCATATCTTTAGCATCTACTGAATCTCTTGCATCAGTAAGGTTTCTCTTACAGAATGGACAGGCACTTGAGAGTACGTCTGCATTGGTTTCAAGAGCATCTTCTATACGCTCTTCACCAACTTTAAGAGCAAGGTCTGGGATTCCTGCTTTAGTACCTCCTCCTGCTCCACAACAGCGGTTGTATTCTTTTATCCTGTCCATTTCTACTAGTTTGACACCCGGTATATTCTCAAGCACATATCTTGGGGCATCATATACTCCTACATGGCGTCCCATATGGCACGGGTCATGGTAGGTTATAGTTTTGTTTAGGGATTTTTCCCATTTGATTTTGCCCTGTTTAATCAGTTCAGCAAGGAATTCAGTTATATGCTCAACTTCAAATGGAAGTGGTTTTCCGTATAGTTTTGGCCAATCAATTACAGAAGCACGGAAACAGCCTGAACAGGCATAGACTACCTTGCTTGCGCCTTTGGCTTTTATATTTTCTATATTTTTGAGTGTGCAATCTCTGGCTATATTTTCGAGTTCAGATTGTCCTGTTCTTAGAAGTGGTGAACCACAACAGAGTTCGTCTTCACCAAGCATGGCAAAGTCGATACCCAGTTTGTTAAGAACACGGGCTGTAGCGACTGCAAGTTTGGTCTGTTTGAACTCTGCAGTACATCCACCATAATAGACAATATCTGCTTCTTCTTTAATCTCAACATCTTCAGGTACCCATGCAGTCCGATTTTCAGCAGGTTCCATGTATGGGTTACCGTATTCTGATATGAGTTTAAAGAAATATTTCTGTTTTCCATAGGGACCCTGTCCACGTTTGACAAGGTTTGCCCGCATACCTTCCCAGAGGTTTACAGTGTCAATACCTGATTCACATACTGTTTCACAGATGCCACAGGTTGTACATTGATATAAATCGGATGAGAACTCATCGAGTTCTTCTTCTGATATCTCCTTTGGACCAAAGAGTTTTGCTCTTAGTCCATAGGATTTGTTCATATAATCTCTCCACTTCAGAATTTTATCTCGAGGTGCAAGTCCCGGTTCTTGACCGGATGCGGAATACGTGGGACACCACTGAACACATTCTCCGCACCTTGTACAGGAATCCAGCTCCATAAGTTGTACAGCGGTTAATCCTTTGGTGTCTATTGATGGTTGTTTTTTAGCCATTGTAATTACTCACCTTCCTCTGCTTCTATATTTGCAAGAATTGTGAGAGGTGTTGCTATTATGTGTATGTATTTGCTGAACGGTATATAGGCTATACAAAACAGTAGTGAAATTACTGCGTGGAATAAAGCCATCTGTGGTGCAGCGTCAACACCCCATTCTATTCCTAATCCCCAGAATCCTCCAAGTCTGATTCCTTGTGCGACAAATCCTGTGATTACAATAAATGTAAGTCCAGCTAACAGGACTGCATCGTATGATATTGTACTTTCTCTTGCTCGTTTAACAAACAATCTTCTAAAGATTGCTATACCTATTCCTAATAACAGGATATAGCTGAACAAATCGTTCCATGGTTGTAGCATCTGCCTTATTGCTTCTGGGTGAATATTAACACCAGAAAGGCTTAGAAGTTCTATTAAAAACATCAGTAATGACAGTAAAAATAATGTCATCCATCCTACGAAAATACCTATATGCATAAACCATCTGAACTTACTTATTCTTATAATTCGTCTTTGTAATATGATATCCAGTACCAGGGTTTTAAGAATTAATTTCCAATCACCCTTTTTGGCAACCTGCGATGCGAATGTTTTTGGGAAGACTGTAATTCCTCCGCCACTAGGTTCCTGTGCATATCCGGTGGTTCCAAGTCCCCATTTTTTAATGTTCAAATACATTCCATACAGGAATATACCTATAGCTATTACTGATAATATCATAACCTGTACAAAGGTTATTCTCATTGCATCTGATATTCCAGAAAAATACTCCATGCTCATAAAATATACCTCCTGACATAATGAAAGGTTAATATAGTAGCAATTAATTGCTTATTTGGGGTTTTAAAATCATTAAGTTAGCAGGATTGTAGTTTTAATTATATTTAAACATTTCCGTATCCAATTAATTATATATAAATAATGAGCATAAAGATGTATCTCTAAACCTTATATCGAAAATTACATCATTTTAAGATAGGTAACAGTTGATAAATCATGGTACATAAGTAATTCTGAGTTTGTATTTTTTATAACTTTCTCTGATAAACCATCTGCAAAAATTTTCAATACTGCTTTTGCTGAGTGTTTTCATTACAACCAGATCTATGTTATTTTCTCTGGAAAAGTTAGCAATTTATGTAGTAATTTTTCCCCAATCTTTTGTTTTTGCCAATTTTTTTCTACATAATCAAATGCAGAATTTGGCTTTGTAGAAACCCTATTGAAATTGGCACCAATAAGCAAGCTTTAAAAACATAATCAAAATTCTAAAACACATTATTATTGATTATCAGCATTGTAGAAACTTTTATTCAAATAATTCTATAAGTCAATGGCTTTATTTTGAGGATAAACACCTAGATAGTTCGATTTCAGCAGTTTCAGTTAAGTTTCAGCCTGGTTTCAGTTAATAAACGCTATCGAGGAAATGTAGTTTCAGTAGTTTCAGGGTTATATTGATACCATTTAATAAAAAGAGGATTTTTTCGCAAAATTTTCAAAGTCAGTAATATACTGAATTTATTAAGCCATTAAACAACATTCTAAATTTTGCACAATATTTATTGTATGGATGTGTGTGGGTAGCTATAAACCTGAAACTGCTGAAACTAAGGGATGTTGATGCCGTTTTCAAAACTGAAACTACAGTTAACCGAACTGAAATCAGTTTCATATTACCTGAAACTGGCTATTTTAATTTCTGTAGAAATCATAGATATTCAAATGATATGCAAATCAACTATATTTTTATATGTACTACCTAATATTAATTATAATCACTGGATTTTACCAGATGATGCCGGTTTCAACAGGATTTCTACAGAGCCCAAAATTTAGAATGTTGTTTAATGGCTTAATAAATTCAGTATATTACTGACTTTGAAAATTTTGCGAAAAAATCC
>NZ_JAHENT010000116.1 GCF_018609725.1 Methanohalobium sp.
CAGACAACCTTAAAAAATCAGTGGAATTTTTCAAACTAGATTCTTCACAGATCCAGAATTCTGAAAACAGCGAGGAGGTCAACTAACCTACCTCCTTTTTTAATTTTTGAGGTGAAAACGGATGGAATACGAACAGGAAAAGGGTGCTGGTACAGTGGATAAGAACCTGCAGCTTGTTGCTTTCAATCTTGGTGACGAGGAATTTGGTGTAGACATAATGCAGGTTCAGGAAATTATTAGGACGCAGGAAGTTACACGTATACCTCAGGCGCCTGATTTTGTTAAAGGTGTTATCAATATACGCGGAAAGATTATTGTTGTTGTAAGTCTGGACAAGTGTCTCGGACTGGATTCCAGGGAAACCGATGAGCATTCAAGGATTATCGTGGTGGAAGTCGGTGGAAGTGTTGTCGGTATGGTCGTGGATTCTGTTAGTGAAATCTTAAGTATTCAGGAATCCAATATAGAACCAGCTCCTGATATTATCGCTTCCAAAATCAATGCCGATTACCTGAAAGGCGTCGGTAAACTGGAAAACCGTCTGCTTATTCTGCTCGACCTTGAAAAAATACTGACTGAAGAGCAGGTCAACCAGATTTCACAATTGAGTGAACAACAGGAATAAACATTAATTATTATTTTAATTAAATTAACAAAAGTTAAAGAAGGTGGATCATATATGGCTAAAGTAATGATTGTAGATGATGCCGCATTTATGCGCATGGTTATAAAGGATATCCTGACAAAAAATGGTCATGAAGTTGTTGCTGAAGCATCTGATGGTACAGAATCAGTTGAGAAATATCCAGAGTTGAAACCCGACCTTGTGTTTATGGATGTAGTTATGCCAACAATGGAAGGTACTGAAGCTCTCAAAAAGATAATGGATATGGATTCTGAAGCAAAAGTAATTATGTGCTCATCTATTGGTCAGCAATCAGTAGTTAAAGAAGCTATAGATATAGGTGCACAGGACTTTATTGTAAAACCCTTTGATGCTGATAAAGTAATGGAAGTTGTAAACAGAGTAGTATAAACATGACAATTAGAGCACTGGTAGTTGATGATTCTGCATTCATGCGTAAGGTCATTTCAGATATACTAAACAATGACCCAGAAATCACAGTAATAACAACTTCCAGAAACGGTCAGGAAGCTATAGAAAAAACAGAGAAACTAAAACCCGATGTCATCACTCTGGATAATCACATGCCGGTTCTCGACGGTCTGCATGCTCTTGGATATATCATGAGTGAATGCCCTACACCTGTTGTAATGTTAAGTGCTGTTGATGAAAAAGCAGCAGAAACTACACTTACTGCATTTGAATATGGTGCAGTTGATTTTATACAGAAACCATCCGGATCAATCAGTCTTGATATCGATTCAATGGCAGAGGAAATACGCCATAAGGTTAAATCAGCAACAAAAGTTGATCTGGGAAACCTTGGTTTCATGGAAGAACATGTTAAAAAGACGCTTGAGACTGAAAAAAGTGAAAAAGACGACCTAAAAGTCAAACTGAAATCAAAACCTGAAAAAACTGCATCAAAAAAAGTAGTTGCTATCGGTTCTTCCACAGGAGGACCCCGTGCACTTGAAAAATTAATCCCAAAACTACCGGGCAATCTCCCTGTTCCTGTGCTGGTTGTTCAGCATATGCCCGCCGGGTTCACAGATTCTTTTGCAAAAAGACTGAATCAGAAATCAAGTCTGGAAGTCCAGGAAGCAAAAGAAGGAGATGTGATAGAAAAAGGGATTGTGTATTTAGCCCCCGGAGATTATCACATGGAAGTTACAAAGAAGAATATTAAAGGTATTTCAAAAGAAGTCATTTCACTTAACCAAAAACCCAGAGAACATGGTGTAAGACCTTCTGTTAATGTATCGCTAAGGTCGCTAAAGCCTGTTTATGGTTCAGGTGTCTTGTCTGTGATATTAACCGGTATGGGTAGTGATGGTTCAGAGGGTGTTGCTGAACTAAATAAAAAAGGTGCCCAATGTATTGCAGAAGCTGAATCCTCCTGCATAATCTACGGAATGCCAAAAGCAATTGTAAACAGAGGACTGGCTGATTCTGTAGCATCTATAGACAATATAGCAAAAAAGGTTGTGGATATGATTGCATAAAATTGTGGGGTTTTGGATATGTATATAATAAAAACGTGTTACAAATTTACAGGAGTTATAAAATATGGAAATGTCTGAATATAAACAGGTTTTTCAGGCAGAATCCGATGAACATCTTCAACAGTTGAATGATTCGCTGTTGAAACTGGAACAATATCATGAAGACCTGGAACAAATTAATATAATGTTTCGTTCCGCTCATACCCTTAAAGGTATGGCATCTACAATGGGGTTCAGTTCCATTGCGGAATTGACCCATGAAATGGAAAATCTAATGGATGGCATACGCAACAAACAAATAAAACTGGATGATTCTATAATAGATATCCTTTTTGAATGTCTGGACACCATCGAATCACTGGTAGAAACCATTGACAGTGAAGATGATGTTGATATCTCTCACTTAAAGAATAACCTTAATAGTATAATAGAAAACGGTGGGTCAGGTCAGGAAACCCAAAACGAATCTGAACAGGTAGAAAAAGAAACCGAAGACGAAGAAACTACTATCAAGACTGGTTTTGAGTTAAATATTGATTTTTCAGATGAAGAGATACAACAGATTCAGGATGCAAATCAAAACGGTCTCAGTGTAATAGGTGCAAAAATTACACTTGATGATTCATGCATGTTAAAATCTGCACGGTCATCACTTGTACTCAAAAAAATCTCTGAATATGGAACTATCATAAAAACTATTCCTTCAATGGATGATTTGGATGAAGAGAATTTTGAAACTGAATTTAATGTTGTTTTCTCTACCGAAAATAATCAGGACACTATAAAAGAAGAAGTACAAAAAATCTCAGAAATACAAAATGTCACACTTTCAGTAATAAGTCTAGAAAATAAAGAACCATCTGAACCGTCCTGTGAAACAGATAATAAAAACGAGCCAAAAACCGAAACTCAATCCAGCAATACACAGGAACAGACACAATCCGGACAAGACACAAGCAAACGCTCAAGCGAGATGAAAAACGTTCAGAGTGTACGTATAGATATTGATAGACTTGACAATATGATGAACCTTGTTGGGGAACTTATTATTAACAAAATCCGGATTAACCAGTTGACATCTGATTACGATATTAAAGACCTTGACGATACACTGGCTGACCTTGACAGGCTTACAAATGATATCCAGACAGAAGTAATGGAATCCAGAATGGTCCCGATGGACCATATATTCAGCAGATTCCCCAGAATGGTCAGAGACCTTTCAAAATCTGAAGGTAAAAAAATCGACCTTAATATTGAAGGTAAAGATATTGAACTTGACCGGACAATACTCGATGAAATCGGAGACCCTCTGGTGCATCTTTTAAGAAATTCAGTTGACCATGGTATAGAGGAGCCGGAAAAACGAAGAGAAACAGGAAAAAGTGAAACCGGTCACATCCGACTTTCAGCATCAAGGCAAAGGAACAGCATCCTGATAGAAGTCGAAGATGACGGAAAAGGGATGAACCCTGATAAACTTAGAGAAACTGCTGTGAAAAAAGGATTAATGAGCCAATCCGAAGTTGACAGAATGTCTAATGAAGAGGCAATGAACCTTATTTTTACACCCGGATTCAGCGGAGCGGAAAAAGTCACAGATGTTTCTGGACGCGGTGTAGGAATGGATGCAGTCAAAGCCAAAATTGAAGAACTTGGGGGCAGTGTCAAAACCGAATCCGTTGAAGTTGAAGGAACAAAAATCCAGCTCCAGCTCCCACTTACAATTGCAATTATACAGTCCATTCTGGCAAAAGTGTCAGATGAAACCTATGTAATACCACTTACAAACGTTGTCAGGAATGTCAGTATCAAAGAAAGCGATATCAAGACCATAAAAGGCGAGGAAGCCATCCTGTTGAGAGGGGAAGTACTGCCTATTGTGCGGTTACATGATGTACTGAACACTTCTAAAAACAACCAGCAACAGGATAATGATGAACTTATTGTAGTTATTGTAGAAAGAATGGGCAAGAAAGTCGGGCTTATTGTTGATGACCTGATAGGAAAACAGGAAGTCATGATAAAAACACTGGACAATAAACTGCTCAAGAATACCAAAGGGTTTGCCGGTGCTACTATCCTTGGTAATGGAAACGTGGCTCTTATACTTGATATATCAACACTTATCTGAAACATTAATGAGGTTTAAATATGGAAGAAATCGACGAAATGACAAAGAGTGCTTTACAGGAAGCAGGGAATATTGGAATGGGAAACCTTGCTACTGCTCTTTCAAAAATGGTTTCACGTGAAGTGAAAATCAATATTCCCACTGTAGAAATGGTATCACTCGACCAGGTTGTTAAAGAGGCTTCAGAAGGTAGCCAAAAAAGTGTAGTTGGTATCCATTTAAAAATTACCGGTGATGTCACAGGTGGAACAGTGATATTACTTCCAAGATATTCAGCATTTTCTTTTTCCGACCTGCTTCTTAAAAAACCAGTAGGGAAAACAAACAAAATCACAAACAAAGAAACCATTAAACTGAAAGAAATGGGGCTTCGCATGTGTAGTACCTATATGAGTTCAGTTAACGAATTCCTGGGTACTAATCTGGAAGTAAGTAAACCCGAGATAGTAATTAATATGGATGGTGTGGGTTCATCTGTAAAAGAACAGTTACAAAGCCTTGCTGATGATTTTATAATTATCAGGGGCGAATGTACTATTCCCACCACGAATTCTAAAAAACATTTTAACATGCTCTTTGAACCAGAAGCTTCAGACGTCATAATGGCTGCTGTTATGAAAAAGATGACATGATAATGCTTGATATTAACAATTAAAACCAAAGAAGGATTTAGCTATGAACGAAACTGAAGTTGAAGATGAAAATTATTCTTCATTAAAGAGCCTTATAAACAAAAATCTTGGGTTTCATTGTGACCAGTATAAAGATACCCATTTTAAACGAAGAATTGCTGTAAGGATGAGGGCAACCAACTCTCAGGATTATTCTGAGTACATTAAGGTACTAAAAGACAACCCTGATGAATATAAAGACCTTATGAAAACCCTTACTGTCAATGTAACCAATTTTTTCAGAAATCCTGATTCATATCAAATTGTGGAAAATGAAGTATTACCGGAAATAATCAAATCCAAATCGAATTCCTCCAATAAATCCATCCGTATATGGAGTGCAGGATGCTCTATTGGTGTGGAAGCGTATTCTTTAGCCATAATCCTTCACCAGTTATTGAAGAATGAATTCAAAAAATACCGAATTAATATCATAGGAACTGATATTGACAACGAGGCTTTGTCCAGAGCAAAAGAAGGAAAATACACCGAAACAGAACTTAAAGGTGTAGATAATAAAATAATTGATAAATACTTTGAAAAAAAAAATGACTGGTATTTCATATCAGATGAACTAAAAAAGATTGCAAATTTTAAATGGCATGATTTGATTGCGGGCAAAAAAATGACCGGTTTCGACCTCATATTTTGTAGAAATGTCACCATTTATTTTGAAAAAGACCTCCAAGAAAAATTGTACATGAACTTTTACAATGCCTTGAACCAAGGCGGGTATTTTGTAATGGGCAAAACCGAAACGCTTGTAGGCGAATCTCAGAATTTGTTTAAACCATACAACTCCAGAGAGCGTATTTATTACAAATGATGTTTAAAAACACATCAAGTGAATAAAAAATTAGGACAGGTCCGAGAGTGTTGATAATATGAATATAAATGAATTATCGAATCTTCAAATAGATGCCATGAAGGAAATTGGAAACATTGGCATGGGAAATGCCACTACCTCACTATCAGAACTTACCGGTAAGAGGGTTCAATTGAACCTGTCCAGTATACAAAAACTTAATCCTTCAGCAATCATCCAGAACCTCCCCGAATCAATAACAATGACCTGTATTATGCATACTATAAAAGGTGATATTCAGGGTGTTATGTTAAATCTGTTTGAGATTAGCAATGCAATGGTTCTAACAAATCTGTTACTTTCAGAAACAGAGTATGAATATGACCCGGAGATGAATGAATCAGCATTGAACGAGATAAGTAATATCCTAACGGGTTCATATTTGACCTCGATATCCAGTTTTTTACAGGTTAATGGTCTGCATTCTGTACCACAGACTGTTACTGGTTCTATGGAAGATATTCTTGATACCGCATCCAGAGCAATGGGGCATGATATTGAAAACATGCCGAATCTGGAGACCATGTTTATGATACAGTCAATCGGTCATGAGAGCGGATTAAGTACCCTCTACGGAGATGTATTTTTCCTTATTAAACCTGAATCACTGGACAAATTGATTAAAACTGTTGATAATATGATGACATGATTTTTGTATAACACATATTAGCAAAACTGTTCAGGGTAGAAATTTAATGTCAAATATCTGGACCAAGTTTATACACAAAAAAAATACAGATGATATAAACAAAGATAACTCATTCCTTGATGAACTGGAACGTTTTATCGGCAACATTACAAATCACAATCATAATATCAAAAAAGAGGATGACCTCTCTGAACTGGAAAAAGATGATAACTATTCAGAAGTTGGATACAGTCAAGAACCTAACGGGGATATTGAAATTATAAAATGGAGTTCAAAAAGCCACTACGGACATGATATTCAGGATGAGACATATCCAGATGATGTTGTAAAACTTGTAAAAACACAGGATGTTTGCCTTTATTTGAAGTATTCTATTGTTTCAGAAGAGGTCGATGATGTACCTGTTGAGTCTGTAGAGGAAGCGGTATCAATAATTGAAGAGGACAATAACACAACAGAAGATATGTATCCAGACAACCCTGAACTCAAATGGACCAAAATCAAAGATATTCGACACCAACATGAAGATGTAATGGTAAAAAATAAAAAAAACAATAAATTATATATAAATTAATATAGTTTAAGAGAAATTTTATAAAAGGTAAATGAATAATCTACGGAGGAATTTAAAGTAATGATGGATATAGCTCTCTATTCCCTTGTTGACGATATGGTCAGCAAATCAGGGACTGAAGGTGTTGTTGAATACTGGTTACGTGTAGGTGAAAGTTATGCAGAAAGAATGGGAAAAGAAGCATATGTCGGATGGCCAGCTTTCAACGTTGCGATGAAAGAAGGAAGAACATCTCTTACAGTTGAAGGTGCTGTTAATGTTCTGACAGATTTGGCGATTACAGACAAGGATGGAGATGTGATTGGATATGTATACGCATTAAAAACCTGTCCTGTAGCACCCACAATGTCCAGATTTATTAAAAAAATTGGACCAATACACGATTCAGATAATGATGTGGCTGAAAATTACAACTCTCGTATCAGAGATTCGGCAGTTTCCAATTACTGCATAACTCATCAGAAATTCAGAGAGGTTGCTGCAAACAATATCACAGTATCCAAACAAGGTTTGGAATGTCTGCACCTTGCAAACAAGGGACGTCTTGGTGATGTCAAAATGGTGAAAGAAAATCTGGATAGAATCAATGTTGATGAAAGACATATTAAAAGTATACTTCGCAGTGCATCATGTGTGTTTGCATTGATTGTTAAAGGAAAAAGTGCAGGAGATGAAGAAGATTAAATAAAAGGTGATATTAATGTCTGAAGATATAGAATCCAATCCATTTGTAGATGTTTCAGTGTTCCTGTTTTTTGAAGACATTGCCGATAAACAGGGAGTAGAGGGTTTTACAAATTATATGGTGAGCCAGGCAGAATCCCTTGCTATGTCTGTCCCTGAAGAAGAATATGATACATGGGAAGACTTTGCGAATGCTGTGGTTGCAGGGGAATCCGTATTCTCATCATTTGAAAACATAAAACAAATCAGCAAATACGGATTTGTAACTGAAGAATGCCCGTTCTCCAAAGCTATCAGCGAATATATTAAACGTCTTGGAACAATGAATTCGGTGCATGATGAGGCTAAAGACCATTATAACCATACAATCCAGCCATCTGCAGCCCATAGCGGATGCATGATGCACCAGACATACCGTCAGGAAGTTGCCAAACGTATAAAAATCGGAGGCAAACCACTAAATTACGCCCAGATTGCATCAAAAGCGTATGCAGGAAATGTGGTCACACCACCTGAATCATGGAAAAAAGTACTGCTGGAAAAAGCAGGTATTTCTGAAACACAGGGATTTATGGAAATGCGTGAGAACGCATGCCTTTTTGCTCTCTATATGGATGAATAAAAGGAAAATGCCATTTCCTTATTCTGTTTTAATTTATTATTCCATATACTTGTTAACCAGCATAACAACACTCGATCCAAGCAAACTGATCAAGAAGATAGCAACTATAAAGCTTGTAGGAGTGAAATCCTGCCATGAATGTACCGAAGCCCATATACCGCTTCTTGTAACAAAAGTTGCAAATACCACCAGCACAAACGAAAAAATAGCCAGTGCAGGAGCGAAGTTTCTGATTTTATTACTACTGTGAATCTGGGTGTGCAGATAGGCAGTCGAAGTTATCCAGGGTATAAGAGATGAAGTTTCCACAGGGTCCCATGACCAGTACCATGCACCCCATCCCAGAACTTCATAAGCCCAGAATCCTCCGAGTCCAATTCCAAGTGTTAAAAACAGCCATGAAAACCTCATCCAGTGGGTGGCTATTTCTGTCCATCGATTATCATCCAGTATGAGACCGGCAAACGCCGAAGCAAAAGGAATAGTAATTGCTGCGTAACCAATAAACAGAACAGGAGGATGTATCGCCATCCAGGGGTTGCGAAGAAGAGGGTTCATACCCTGTCCGTAGGGAGCCTGGAATGCTGTAACAAATGGATTCCAGTTTGTAAGTTCTATTGTTCCTGAAGGCACGGCATGATACATCGAAAACGGGTTTTTGAGAACAAGAAGCAGTAAAAAAACCGATGCTATAAAAAGTGAAATGGTTACTGTAAGCTCATACAGTCTGGTACCTGAAAATTGCCTCTTGTACATTGTATATTTTAAAACCAATAGTATTACCAGTATAAACCATCCCCACAGAAGGAAAGACCCTTCCTGACCTGCCCATAGGGCAGATAATCGGTAATACCAGGTAAGGTCTGCACTCGAGTGCTGATAAACATAACTGTAGGCGGTTTGAACATGGAAAAGGTAGTAGCTGAGCAGGAATACTGCAATTGTAACCGCACCCGTAGCACCAACCTCAAGTCTACGGGACAGGGTCTTCAAATAACCCGAACCTTTAAAATAATGTAGAAGTGATGTGAGTCCTGCTCCAAGACAAAGTGTAAATGCTACCCAGATTAATATCATTCCTATATTCATAATTTAAAACATCCAGATTTGTCCATTACTCGGATTTGTTAATTTTTTCTTTATTCTTCAGATGACCTATTACCAAAAGTGATAAAATACCAAATGCCATCAAACATAATCCACCCCATACAAAAGTTATGAAAGGTACTGTTCTTGAATAGAGGTTTACTTTACCAGTCTCCATATCCACACCTTTGGGAGCAATAAAATACTCTTCCAGCAAATTTCGATGTATATAGGTAGTGGTGTAGGATTGGTCCCATTTTAAATCCCTGATAGATTTTACATTTCCGCTATCAAAATAATCCCCGTTTTTATAAACATCAAATGATATATCAGTTACATAGGCTGAACCCGGATGTGATTTGAACGGTTCTCCTTCAAATTGTGTGGATATTTTTGTAACACTCACACTGTAATCCTGCCCTTCAAAAAAACCTCTGGATTCGGTTGATACTACTGTGGAATCCTCGGCGGTCAAACCAGTGCTTAAAACCACCCCCAGCATAATCAGAACAAGACCCAGATGAATAATATGTGCGCTGATACTTCGGGTGTTTTTATATGGATTATATTTCCATCCTGTAACAGAGTATAATATGTTATAAAAGATAGCAATAATCGCAAGAACTGAGACTGGGATTATAAAATCTACAGGCAAACTGTTAAATGGTGACATGAACGCAAAAACAGCGGATAAAACTACTACACCAGATACAGTGACAAATAATTTTTTCTCGCTCAGTTTTCCAAGTAACAGATAAATTGAAAGCAGAATTATAAGCACTCCAGTAGGTAGAGCAGCCCTTATGTTAAAATAATAGGCATCCAGATTCATACTGTTTCCTGTTAAAAAGTCCACCAGAAGCGGTGTCAACATACCAACGGTTATCAAGGCCGCAAGCAATACAAAAACAAGCAATGCTACAAGCATGACATTGCTTTTTGTTAATATCTGTTTAATTTCGGTCATGAATATATGTACCCTGTTTACTTGCTTTTAGTTAATTATAAAAATAAAAGTTTACATTTACCTGATGTTGATGGAACTATACATATACGTAAAATAAAGTTTTGGTCAAAAAAGTAATTACTACAACAAATAAAACGATTTGAGTTGATAATACGATTGATTTAATAATTACTGCTGTATGGTTAATGCTGCCCGCCTATATACCAAGCCCAGCTGCAAGTTTATTCGGCGGTGGGAAACCACTTGATTTTAAAGTCTCTCTTAAAGACGGGGAAAGAGTTTTTGGTGATGGTAAAACCTTCAGAGGTCTATTTGCAGGTACTGTTATTGGACTGTTTATAGGAATAACACAAATGATACTGGTTTCAGGAGGATACTCCCCATTTGATATACAACTGCCCAAGTTTGGAAAATCTTTTATGGGCTCAATCTTGGTAATATTCTCACTTTCATTTGGTTCACTATTGGGTGACCTGTTCATGAGCTTTTTAAAACGAAGACTAAAGCTTAAAAGAGGTGCTCCGCTCCCTGTCATAGACCAGCTTGATTTTGTACTTGGCGCATGGTTACTGGTATATCTGGCATCTCCTGTCTGGTTTATCTCAAATTTTACATACAAAATAATTCTTATTGTACTGATACTTACTCCGCTACTTCATATAGTAACAAATGTAATAGGATATCTGATAGGTGTAAAAAAAGAACCCTGGTGATATAGAATAAAGAGAAGGTCAGGTAATATGAGCAATAATAAAGACCTAATTAAAGCACTCAAAGATTGTGGAGCAATTCAGATTGGTGAATTTATTCTCTCATCTGGTAAAAAAAGCAATTATTATGTAGATATTAAAAAAGCAAGCACCCAACCGGACAC
>NZ_JAHENT010000117.1 GCF_018609725.1 Methanohalobium sp.
AATAAGAGTCTATTATGAGCGAAACCGATGTTTTGAGAATGTTTGCAGAGGCAGGTTACCAGATCAGTCCGGATGCAGCCGAGCTAATAGCATCACAAAGTTCACAGGATAAATTGGTGGATTATGTTCTCAAAAACATCGATGATTCTGTACTTGTTATTGATGTTGACGATATAGACTTTGATGGTTTTTTATCCCATAATGGAAATGGTTCAGAAGATGATACATCAACTGTAACTGAAAAATCGGCAGAAACAGAACCGAATTGTTCATCTGAGTCTTTTAATGCATCCTCTGTTACCCATTCTTCCCAGTTACAATCATCGTTTTCACCCGAGTTATCAGGAAAAACAGCCAATCCGGTCAATGTAATTTCTGATATAACAAACCAATCAACCTGTGTTGGAGAATATATGGAATTTGTACAGTATTTTAGAGATAGGTACAGTAAACTTAGTGAGATAATACGTGGAAGAATTAATGCAAGACCAATAGAAAGTCTTACCAAAAACCGAAGACTGGGTGATGGGGGAAACAATGATGAGGTATCTATCATAGGTATGATATCAGATGTAAGAACAACCACAAAAGGTCATAAGCTTATTGAAATAGAGGACAATACCGGTTCACTTTCTGTTTTGGTACGCACAGTAGATAAAGAATTATTTGAACAGGCAAATTCATTTGTTCTGGACGAAGTTGTCGGTGTAACAGGGATGCTAACCAACGATAAAAAACTGTTAATGGCTTCCAAATTCACATTGCCCGACCTTCCTAATACCAATTTCACAAACAAAGGCAGTAATGGTAAAGCGGTGTTTATTTCTGATGTACATGTAGGCAGTTCGACATTCCTTGAAGATGAGTGGTTGAGGTTTATCGATTTTTTGAATGGGTATATTGATGACAAAAAAATGAAGGAAATTTCGAGCGATATAAGGTATGTTGTTGTTTCAGGTGACCTTGTGGACGGTATAGGAGTTTATCCAGGCCAGGATAAGGAACTTTCTATACCGGATGTATATGAGCAGTATAGGAAAGCAGCTGAATATTTCAAACAGATACCTGAACATATCACGGTTATCATAGGTCCGGGAAATCACGATGCAGTAAGACAGGCAGAACCTCAGCCATGTTTTGGGGAAGAATTAAAATCCTATTTCCCGAAAAACATCACTTTTGTGGGTAATCCAGCAATGGTTGACCTTGACGGTGTTAAAGTATTGATGTATCATGGTCGTTCTATCGACGATTTCGTTGCATCAGTACCTCATGTATCCTATCAGAAACCAACTACAGCAATGGTTGAAATGATGAAATTCAGACATCTTTCTCCCATCTATGGAGGGAGAGTTTCAATTGCACCTGAAAAACATGACCATTTTGTAATAAATCAGATACCTGATATACTCCATTGTGGACATGTACATACAGTAGGTGTTGAACCCTACAAGAACGTTCTGTTAATTAATTCTGGCACATGGCAGTCACAAACAGAATTTCAGAAAAGAGTAAATCTGGTTCCCGACCCCGCCAGAGTTCCGGTGGTTGACCTATCGAATATGAAGACATCCATACTTAAATTTAACTAAATCATCCCGGTTGTTTTATATATCTAAAATCTTAAATAAAAGTTAAAATGCCCGACCAAATATACAATAATATTCCAGATTCCAGAACCCTTTTGAAAAATCAGGGATACAGTCTGGTAGGTAACCATTCAGCAGTAAAGACATGTCTCTGGCTCAAACGCTCTATTAAAGAGGAGGGAGCTTGCTATAAATCACGATTTTACGGTATAAAGTCCCACTGCTGTATACAGATGACTCCCACGCTTTTATGCAATCAAAAATGTATTCATTGCTGGCGTCCTACTGAAATTGAAGTACCGGTTCCTGAAGAATGGGATTCTCCAGTTGAAATAAAAGGGTCTTCTATATACGCCCAACGTAAACTAATTTCTGGTTTTGGAGGTTCAGCTTCCAGAGAACGTTGGATGGAAGCCAATAAACCTGAACATGCAGCTATATCCCTTTCTGGAGAGCCGACACTTTATCCCTACCTTCCAGAGTTAATTGATGAATTTACAAAGGAGTGCATAACTACCTTTGTGGTAACCAATGGTACCAGACCAGAAATGATAACAAGGATAAGACCCACCCAACTTTATCTCAGTCTGGATGCACCTGATAAAAACACCTATTTAGAAGTATGCAATCCTGAATCTCCTGAATTGTGGGAAAATATAAAAAAATCACTTTCTAATCTGTATAGCAAAAATGTCAGAACAGTAGTCAGGATTACCCTTATAAAAGGTGTAAACATGTTTAATCCTGAAGGTTTTGCAAAACTGATTAATACAGCAAAACCTGATTTTGTTGAAATCAAGGCTTATATGCATCTTGGATTTTCTCGTGGGCGTCTCTCCCGCGAATCCATGCCTTCTCATGATGAGGTATATGCATTTGCAAGTAAAATCGCTGATTATCTGGGTTATGAAGTGGCAGATAATGTTGAAATCAGTCGTGTAGTTCTTTTATCAAGACCTTTAGAATCGCTTCTGGGACAGTCATAACCTATATCTATAGTAAATCACATAGGGAAAACGACTATAGAACAAGGTTTACCCTGTTGTGACAGTATAAAGCCCGTTTCTTTACCTGATGCAATTATTTTGCTAATTAATACATCACATTATTATCACAAATTCAAGTTAATCACGGAGTACCTATAATATGGTAGAACAATCAGCACATGACAAATACGAATTCAAGAAAAAGCTTGAAGAATTAAGGAATAAAAAGGGAAGAGGTACCGAATTAATTTCCCTGTATCTACCACCGGATAAACCTATATCTGAAGTAACATCCCAGCTTAAAGATGAATATGGACAGGCATCAAATATCAAATCCAAGGTAACCAGAACCAATGTACAGGGTGCGATTGATTCACTGGTCTCCAGACTTAAATATCTGGAAGAAGTACCTGAAAACGGTATTGTATTTTTCACAGGTGCAGTTGATGTCGGAGCCAATAAAACCAATATGGAGACCACTGTTATTGAGCCTCCTGAGCAACTTGTTACCTACAGATATCACTGTGATTCGTCCTTTTTCTTGGAACCACTGGAAGATATGCTCAAGGAAAGCAAGACCTATGGTCTGGTTGTGCTTGACAGGCGGGAGGCTACTATAGGTTTGCTTGTTGGAAAGCGTATAGAAACACATAGACATTTGACTTCTACAGTTCCCGGAAAGCAGAAAAAAGGAGGTCAAAGTGCAGACAGGTTCGAGCAATTAAGGTTGATAGCAATCCATGATTTCAACAAACGTATAGGTGAAGCTGCAAGTGATGTTTTCCTGAATGTAGATCAGGAAAACTTTGAAGGTGTACTTATAGGCGGACCATCTCCCACCAAAGAAGAGTTCAAAGAAGGTGAATTCCTTCACCACGAAATCCAGAAAAAAATACTGGGAATGTTTGATGTCTCCTATACAGATGAGTCCGGATTATCCGAACTTGTTAATGCAGCAACCGATAAACTGGCTGACATAGACCTGATGAAAGAAAAAAAGCTTATGCAGCAGTTTTTCAATGAATTGATTGCTGAATCCGGTAAAGCTGCATATGGTGAAGAGACTGTAAGAAAGAATCTGGAAATCGGTGCTGTTAATACATTGCTGATTTCTGAGGATATGAAGTCAGAAAGGGATATTATCCGGTGTAGTTCATGTGGATATGAGACTTCATTTACACGCAAACCATCAGGTCAGGTGACAGATTACGGAACCTGCCCAAAATGTGGTGGGTCTTTTGAGTTTGTTGACAGTATCGATATTGTTGAAGACCTTTCTACTATGGCAGACCAGACAGGAGCAAAAGTAGAATTTATATCAACCGAATTTGAAGAAGGTTCTCAGCTTTTGAATGCATTTGGTGGTATCGTGGCGATATTGCGGTATAACACCGGTATCTAATTTTATTGAAAGAATAGCTTATTGGGTGATTTTTTGTTTTTGGAGTTAAAAAAACAGGTAGAATCAATTTTAAATGATGCGGTTGTATCACTTGGATACGAGATTGATAGTCTGTATGTGGAAGCATCCCAGCATTCTGATGTGGCTTCAAATATAGCGTTTAGGCTGGCGTCAAAATATCGGCAAAATCCGAAGGACATAGCAGAAAAAATTGGTAATACTGCGGTAATTGGTAACAATTCATATATTGGAAAAATGGAGGTTACAGGGCCTTATCTGAATTTCTGGGCAAAACGTAATTATCTGGATGACACGGTTTTAAAAATCAGGAAAGAAAAAGAAGATTTTGCCAGTAATTTCAGCAGTGGTGACATTATTCTTGAACATACCTCTGCAAATCCAAATGGTCCTTTGCATGTGGGACATATCAGAAATTCGGTTATAGGTGATACTCTATCTCGCGTACTCAAACATGCCGGTTATAATGTCAGAACCCAGTATTATGTTAATGATATAGGTCGACAAATTGCAATCGTATCATGGGGACTTAAAAACTTCGGATTCGATGAATCAAAAAAGAGCGATCATGCAATAGCCGACCTGTATATCAGGTCTAATCAGGAACTTGAAAAGGATACCTTTAAAGTGCAGGATATCGATCGCCTCATGCAGATGGTTGAAAACGGAGATGATGATACCATCAAAATTTTTGATGAATCTGTTAGGTATTCACTTGAAGGAACAAAACAGACTCTAAAAACTCTTAACGTTTCACATGATGAGTTTGTTTATGAATCTGAATTCATAAGAAACGGTTCTGTCTCAAAGATTATTGATGAACTTAAATCCACAGGACATACAGAAATAGATAATGGTGCACTTGTAGTTGACCTTTCAGATTATGGTTTTGAGAAACAACTTGTAATCCAGCGTTCAGACGGCACATCCTTGTACACCACCCGTGACCTTTCCTATCACGAACAAAAGAGTGCAGAATCAGACCGAGTAATCGACATACTTGGAGCAGACCATAAATTAGTATCGTCACAATTGAAAGCTACAATGAATTTACTCGGTAAAAAAGAGCCTGAAGTTGTAATTTTTGAATTTGTCTCTTTACCAGAAGGGTCAATGAGCACCCGAAAGGGCAAATTTATAACGGCTGATGATGTATTTGATAAGGTAAAATCTCAGGCTTACAAGGAAGTTGATAAACGCCGTCCTGATATGCCTGCTGATTTTAAAAAAGAAATTTCAGATCAGGTTGGTATGGGTGCAGTAAGGTATGACATAGTAAGTGTGTCTCCAGAAAAATCCACTGTTTTTGACTGGAAAAAAGCACTTGATTTTGAAAAACAGGGCGGACCTTATGTTCAGTATTCTCATGCACGTGCCTGCAATATTCTAAAAAAAGCAAAAACATTCTGGAATCCAGAAAATTCAGTAAACCCTTCAGTTCTTGTGGAAGATGATGAAGTGGCACTTATTAAAAAAATGGCAAAATTTGATCAGGTGATAGACCGGTCTGCAAAAGAATTAAAACCCCATACAGTGGCTACCTACGCAAGAGAACTTGCTGATGATTTTAATCAGTTTTATCGCTATGTACCGGTAAATAGTGCTGAAGATGATGAGGTTAGGTATGCAAGGCTTGCACTTGTTGATTGTGCCCGTATTATGCTTGCAAACACACTCTATATACTTGGTATCAGTGCCCCTGAATCGATGTAAACACAGCCACAAGTTGTATATATGATGAAATAAGACAATTGGTCATATAGTTTGTAATCAGAAAACAAACCTTACTAAATTTTTAAACTTTTGTGGAAGTATCCACAACTAAAGAGTTGATATATTGCCTGTAAAACAAGGAGATAAAGTAAAAGTAGAATATGAAGGAACACTTGAAGATGGCTCTGTTTTTGACAGCACCGAAAACCACGGTGAACCACTTGAATTTGAAATAGGTTCCGGACAGATTATTGAAGGGTTTGAAGAATCAATCAAGGGCATGGAAGAAGGAGATGAAAAGCAATTCCAGCTCCAGCCTTCAGAAGCTTATGGAGAACCAAGGGACGATCTTAAAAGAGATGTTCCAAAGGAACAAGTTCCTGATGACCAGGAAATAACACCCGGAATGATGTTACTCGTTACTCTGCCTGATGAATCCCAGATTCCTGCAGAAGTACTGGATGTAACAGAAGAAAAAGTAACCCTTGACCTTAATCATCCACTGGCTGGTAAAGTACTGAATTTTAAAGTAAAAATCGATGAGATTGATGAATCCGGATCTGATGAAGAATCCGAATCTTAATCCTAATTTTTCCTTTTTCTTTTTTATTTATTATTCAAAAACTTGTTCCACTGATGTTGGCACTGTTGCTGTAGCCTCTTTTTTCCCAGTACCCTTCATAACTTTGGTTTGTAAATTCGATTTCTGTTATCCATTTAACCCACTTATAACCATATTTACTTTCAGCGACCAGCTGTAGAGGAAATCCTCTGTCACGTGGTAGGGTGACATCATTGATTTTATAGGCTAAAATGATATTGTTATCAATTAAATAATCCAGTTTTAGTGAGGTGGAATACCCATCTGCAGAATAGAAAATCACATTTGTGGCATTTTCTTTGACACCCGTTTTATTGAACAGGGTCTTTAAAGGAACACCAGTCCATTTTGCGGTAAAACTCCATCCTTCTACACAGTTCAAATCAATGACTTTTGAAACATTGGAATAGGATTTTATCTGTTCATATGTAAAGTTTTCAGGATTTTCTACCATGCCGTTTATTTGTAGCTTGTAGGATTCAATATTGATGTTTGGTGTACCTTTTATATCACGGGTCTGTTGCTGGTCAATAGGAGTTAAATCAATACCTTGATAGTTTTTAGCTTCAGTTTGATTTCTGAATATTTCGGTATCGGAAGTATCCGATGGAGTGGATGAAAGGCAACCTGAAACAAGTATTAAAAAAACCACACAAACAATGGCGTATATAATTTTTAAGATTTCCATAATGTTGTAATATCCCCTAAAAAGATATAACTGTAATATAAAAATAACTTTCTCCAGAATCTGTTTATGACTTATAATATTCATTTCGAGCCTGAACCATTGCTTTTAGATTGGCAAGAGGAGATTCTGGAGCAATTCCGCAACCAGGAGCCAGTACATCTACGCCATTTTCAAGACAGTCAAAAGATTCTGATATAACCTGTTCCGGAGTTCCATTATATAATGTCTGGGAAGTGGACACATTACCAATAACGATATTATTGTTTTTATGTGCAGTTTCTACTGCTGTTTTAAAGTCCCCGACGTTTTCTTCAATACTGATACCGTTGAAACCACATTCTACCATAGATGGTATTATTTTGTCCGATTTTCCACAAACATGAAGTACACGATTTCCTTCAAGGTTTTCTGCAATTTTTGTGTATCTGGGTTTTAGAAGATTATTAAAATCGTTCGGTGGAAGCAAATCCGGTGATGCTACAGCCTCTGCTATACATACTGTATCTGCACCGTGTTTTAGACAGGCATTTGCATATTCTATACAGGCATCGGTACACACATCCAGCAGTTTTTCGACTATTTCACGGTCCTTTAGTAACCATTTCATAAACGTTTTTATATCTGCAATATTGGACGCAAGGTCTATAGGACCTTCAACACCTACAATAATTGGCAGTTCATCTTTAACTTCTTCTTTGATGATACGGGATGCATCCAGAATCGTGGGTATTCTTCCATTTTCAAGAAAATCTTCTGGTAATTCTAGTTCCCTAATTGCTTCTTCTGACAATCCACTGGTTATAGAAGGAGTTCTTTTTTTTGTTCCAATATCGATTTCACATCCCAATGCTTCACCTAGTGTGACCATATCGAACGGATATCTCACGGTTTCAAATCCGGCAAATTTAGATGCTGAAATTGCCAATGTAGCCATTTTCTCAGAATCTCTATCTGCTTCGGGTCTTTGTGAGCCTGAAAGTTCCATCAGGTCGACAGGAGACATGCTGGTAAATGACCCGACCGGAGTTTTATCAACTGTTTTCCCCTTAAGTACTCTAACCATTCTTTCTTTTGGTGTTATCTCATCCATTTTCATCATCTCTGGTAGTATTCATCTCTTGCATCCACAAGAGCCTTTATGTTTTTTAGTGGTGTATTGGGAGCAATTCCGCAACCTGGGGCCAGTATATCAACCCCTTCTTCCAGACAATTTTTTGCCTCGTTTTTAACATCATCATAACTACGCATCAGCATAGTTCCAGAAGTTGAAACATTACCTATAAGCTTTGATTTATCTCCAAGAATTTCTTTTGCAGCCTGAAGATCTATTATTTTTTCTTCAACACTTATTCCTTCAAACCCACATTCTGAAAGTGGTTCAAGTACAGCATCAATATCACCACACATATGGGATACTTTAAAGCCCTTAACATTCCTGCAGAATCTCTGATATTCTGGTTTTATGAAACTCTCAAACATAGCAGGATCAATCAGGTCAGGACCTGCAGTACCATCGGGTACACAGACTACATCAGCACCGTGTTCAAGGAGGTTGTTGGCATGGCGAATACATATATCTGTACTGGCTTCCAGAAATTGCCGTACATATTCAGGTTTTTTGATTAACCCAATCAAAAAATTGGATGTACCCATCAAATGGGCGGTAAGGGTTGCGGGACCTACCAGCCCCGCTATAATTGGAACATTTTCATCCAATTCATACCTAATTAATTCAGCTACTTCTAACATGACAGGAATTCTGCCTCTTTTTTCAAGGTCATCAGGAATTTGTGGAATATCGGAAGTATTGGAATAGGGGTTTGATACAATTGAAGGCTGGATATCCATAGCACCCATATTTACCTCACATCCCATCGCTTCAGCAAGGACAGTAAGACAAAATGGGTATCTTACAGCCTCCAGCCCTGCAATTTCATGTCCTCCAACCGCGAGTTTTACCATTTTTTCAGGGTCACTGTGGGCTTCTGGCCATTCAGAATCTGTCATTCTCATAAGTTCAACAGTTGCTGTCTGGGTGACAGATAGAGCAGGAATAAAATCTACTTTTTTTCCTTTCAGACAGTTTACAAGTCTATCTCTTGGATTCATGAGGATCTACCTTTCTGCTGTAAGTTAATAATATATTGGTTTAAGTAGTTATATTTATTGAATTGTTTACTGTCTTCCCTTATGTAAATTGTTTGCAAAACCCCGCCAAACATATAAATAGTATCTAAAATAAGTTAGTGTTCATGACTGAGTTAATTTTCGATGAAATTGGCAGTTACCCTTTACCAGAAGGAGTAACAAAAGAATGGTTAGCTCATGCTTTTTCAACTCGTGAAGAGGATGAGCAATTATTTTCGATTATCAATAATACTTTCCAGAAAAAAATCGATGCAGGAGTACAGGTTCCAAATTATCCACAATTCCAGGATATGAACCAACAGTTTTTGTCCATAATCAATGACGAGGAATGTTCAGACGGACCCTATGAGGTCAAAGAAGATTGTGCAAAGATAATGGAGCTTGAAGCAATTGAACCAGCAGCCCAAAAGTACAGGGAAGAACATGGTGAAAAACTTGGTATCCGTGTCTGCATCACAGGACCACTGGAACTGTATCTTAAAGAATTTGGAAGCACCGAATACACCGATATTTTGAACCTGCTGGCATCCAGTGTCGATAAATTTGCTAAAAAAGCAATCGAATCGGCAAAAAATTTCTATGTAAAAACTATTTCCATTGATGAGCCAAGTATAGGAATCAATCCGCAGATAATGTTTAGCGATTCTGAACTCATTGAAGCGTTAACGACAGCATCACAGTCTGCAAACAAACTGGGTGTAGATGTGGAAATTCATCTTCATTCACCCATACATTATCATTTGGCAGCGAGGACACCTTCGATAAATGTAATAGGTGTTGAATCAGCCGCAAATCCTGATTATCTGGAACTTATTGATAAAAAGTTACTGGAAGATACAGATTCATATCTGAGAGTCGGAGTTGCACGTACTGATGTATTCAATCTCGCTGCTGTACTTAATGAAAAATACAATACCAATGTCTGGAAGGATTTGGAAAAGTTTGAAGAAATAATCACAGGTTTGGAAACTCCTGAAACGGTAGCCAAAAGACTTGAAAACGCCTATTCCAAATTCGGTGACCGGGTCAAATATGTGGGACCTGATTGTGGTCTTGGTTCATGGCCGACCCAAGAAGTGGCAAGTCGTTTACTTAACAATGTTGCCAGAGGAATAGCCGATTTTAAATAATAACTCTTTGCTCAGTTAATATTTATTATTATATCATCCAGAATTTCCATAGCAATTTTTACAAATACTGGAGTGATATTTATTTCTATATAGGCGGCAGCAAATAACACGACCGTAACTGTGGTTAATAATATCCATAACGGTTTGGATTTCAGATAAGTTTTTGTGGTTGAATTAACTTGTTCAAGGCTCTGGTATATACTGGCAATATTATTACCCCTGAACAAACTATTATTTTTAACTGTACAGGATTGTATTTTTGCGAACCTGTGTCCCATGGATGCAGTAAGAATCAGTGCAGGCAGTTCCAGTATTCCGTGAGGTAGTATCGAGGAAACGAAATAGGAAAATGAATATATTCCACCAAACAGTATTCCTTTTAGTCCCATAACTTCATATCCATCGATTATACCATTGAAAATAAAATAGGAAAAAAGCAATCCAATTAATATACCATTGACAAAAACAATTATTACTGGTATAGTATATGGGAGTAATTGTGCGATTTTTTGATAATCGTATTCGCTAAATCCGCTATAATACCATATAGAATCCTGTGTATATTCAGGATTTTGTTTATATCCGTTTTGTTTGTAACTTTTATTACTTTTTGTAGTAAGCTTATATATTTTATTGGAAAAAAACCTGAATAACTGTTCTGTTTTGATGGAAAAGGTTGAGTATTTCTTATTTTTTAATCTGTGTTCCAAATCACCAAGTAGTGCGTGATGGATATATACAAACAACCCTGTACCGGCTGCTGCGGTAAAAGCGGCAATAGTGTTGAATATGAATATCGACCAAACAGGGCTAATATATTTAGCACTGACTTCAACTTTTTTGGTAGCAGTACTTGATGTTGTAGTGATTGCTTTGTTGACGGTTTCAGGACCTGTAAAAGAATTAATAATAAGATAAAGACTAAACCCCAGCAAACACGCAAAACCAATAGCCATAGCAAACAATTTAAGAGACCACAACACATCAGATTTTTTAATACTAAATGTTTTATCAGAAAAATTATTCATAATTTGGCCTCTCATTAACCCTGTAAACTCTTATAATACTAAAACAATTTTTGACATTTATAAATTACTATCAATACATTATTTGTATATTATTAAAATTATATCGATGAATTAAAATATCTTTGGTACAAATATTATTATATTAATATGTTAACTTAAATGAGAGGTTGCGTCATGGTAACAAGAATACAGACCGGAATTTCAGGATTTGATGAGCTGGTTCAGGGGGGTCTGCTGTCAGAAAGGGTATATCTGGTAAACGGACCACCTGGCAGTGGTAAAACAACTTTTGGGATACAGTTTCTGACACATGGCGCTGCAAATGGTGAAATTGGTTTATATATAACCTTAAATGAAAGTCCTCAAAATGTTATTGATGACATGTCTAATTATAAGCTTGGCATACCTTCTCTTATTAGAAAGAGAAAACTCCTTTTCGCAGACCTTGGTCCAAGGATGGAATATGGCTATTCAGATGAAATGAATGAAGTAATTTCTCCCAATTATGATGTTGGATACGCTCCGGTAGATTCGGAAGCTCCTTCACCAAATCTGGTTTTTAAACAGATTACTGCCTATGTCATGGAGTACAATGTCAAAAGGCTGGTAATTGATTCTGTATCAGCTATACGTTTTACAAGTAAAGACCGTTCATTGGAAGAAAAAGAGATGAGCCGGTTTATAAGAAGTTTAAAAAATCTGGGATGTACAACAGTACTGTTATCAGAAATGGTGGATCCTACATCCTATTCTACAGAACAGTTTTCATCTCATGGTGTAATTTTCCTGCATAATTTCCTCTATCAAAAAACAATGACAAGAGCCTTACAGATTATAAAGATGCGAGGAACCAATCATGATTGTAATATGCGAGGTCTTGAATTTACTGAGAAAGGTCTAAAAATTAACGACCAGCTGAGCTGATGGGGGAGTTTAGATGATAGATTTTTTCAAAAAAAGTAATGATACAAGGAAATTATCCAGTACCAGTGAATCCCGAAATACTGAAGTATTGAAAAAAGTTTATGACCTTGGTTTTGAGGTAGGTTATAATAAACATTCTGAGCTTGGATGGGTTACTGACAAGTATTCTCGTTTGTACTCGTTATCGAAAATGTATGGACTGGATGAATATGTACATCGATACTATATAAGGGGGAAAAGGGAAGGAGCTCAGGAAAAAGAACAGAATTTATATGCAAGTTTGTCCAGAGAAGAAAAAAAGAACAAAGATGAAGAAAAGGAGTTGCAGGAGTCACAGGAACTGAATTCCGAAACCAATTTTGAGAGTGGATTTGGCTGTACATACAGCAATGATTACGAATGTATCCAGTCACCAGCTCAAAAACCTACCATGATGGATTTGCCTGATTTTCTTGCAAAACCCAAAAAACTTGAAAAACCTGATAGTGTAAAAGGGTTTAAACCATTTACACATAGGCGATAAACATATTACAAAAATTATGCATTAACAAATCCATAACCTATAAACCTTTGTTTATCATTATTAAGGTTGGCGATTATAAACCTGTCAGAACTATTATAGGCTATTCCTTTTGTACCTGAAAACTCCACCAGATATTCATATCCGGGTTTTGCATGTTCTATATTGTTACCGTTTGATGTAATATTTTCAACTCGTACAGGGGTAGATTGGAGACCTGTAAACAGATGCAAAACATCTCCTACTATAAATCCATCTGTTAACTGGGTTAGTGTGCAGTTAAGGGTGAAATCAGTACTAACTAATTCATTATTGGATATTATAAAACCTCTGTCGATTTCTTTGGTCTGTACATGCTTTAGAGCCAATCCTACACGTGACCCAGCCCCTGCACTTTTTGTATCTTCATCATGCATCTGTATCGAGCGTATTTCCAGTGGTTTTTCTAAAGGATACAAGTACATTTTGTCCTTTGAATGTATTGTTCCTTGGGACACCGATCCAAGAGCAACACATCCGATGCCTGTAACATTAAAAACCTGATCAATAACAACACGGGGTGGTTTATCATCCAGTGATTTCTTTTCTTTGAATACAATGTCTCCCAGTTCAAATATCATATCTCTGAGTTCATTCATTCCTTCAAATGAGGTTGTTGATGTTGAAATGCAGTCCCAGTTTTCAAGATTTGTACCTGCAGTCACCTTTTTTATTTGTTCTTTAAGTTCTTCTATTGCATATGGATAGGTTGTATCAGATTTTGTTAAAACAAATATCCCGTGCTGATATTTCATGATGTCCAAAGATATTATGCATTCACCAACAGTTGCATTGAGACCTTCCGGTGGCACACAGATGAGGGCAATATCTGAAAGGCTGAGAGCTGTAATCAGTGGTTTTACAGATTCTGGATATCCGTTCGCATCTATGGCTGTAAGTATTCTTCCACCCTTGGAATACTCAAATTTTGTAATGTCTGATTCATCCTCTTTTTTTCCCAGATGTGATGCCAGACTAGTTCTTCCACTCTGTTCGCTTCCAATAATTGCTACGCTTGTCATGCCCTTGCCCTTAATTCTAAATTATATTTTAACTTTTCCACAAACTGCCGTTCCAGATTGCCTTTGTTTTATCATTGGTACTCTGGTTAAGTTTTCTGATTGCTACCAGATATTCGTCACCCACCTGTAGGGGGGTACCAAATATAGCATTTATTCCCATTCTTTTAAGATGTTTTTCAAATTCATAAATCGTTTCAGGTTCTTTTACCCGGATCTGGACATCCTCGTGTACTTCTTCTCCTTCTGCAACTTTACTCATAGTCCTGCTCATTGGCTCCAGTATGCTCCTGCCAAGCTGTAAACAGCGTTCTTGGAATTCTTCTTCGGATTCTCCCCACTCAACTGACTGGAAACCTTCACGGATAACTCTTGAATAGAAATAATCCCTTCCAAAATCGTTGTAGAATTTGAATCCTTCTATAAGGTCTGCACAGTTACTCTCAGAACTTGTATACTTTATTGCGTTTATTCGCATCTGTGGATCTTTGATTACTACACCTTCGCGCTCTTGTTTCCCTATTTCTTTGATAATTCTGGTGATATTTTCAGGAGCCTCTTCGATTTTATATTCTCCAAAGAGTTGAACCTGATTTAAATTATAATCGTTCATAAGTTTTCTTCGTTCATATACAGGTAAAGGTTCCCCTGTGTTTTTATATCTGATATCAAATATGAAAAAGTCAAGTGATTCTATATTGTAGATGCTTTTTGGAACATAGGGATTATCGGGACCCACCATTTCCCCGTATAAAACAAGTTCTGGATGTTTTTCAAAAAATTCCTGCCCGATTAAATATTTTGCACGTTCTGTGGTATAGGGACAGACTATACCACTCCGGGTAAAAGCAGTAACATCACCGTTAATACTGGCTACTCTAACGTTGTAGCCGTTCATTTTTTCTTCCACAGAAACGGTGCCTGAATTTTTAAAATGGCTTTTTACAGCAGGTTCTACAGCCATTGCTCTTTTTATTTTGGGGAAACCTCTTATCAATTCAAAGTATCCATTGTTTTGATATAGAACTGTTCCGGTTTCGATTTTGGATACTTTTTTGTCAAATCTAAATAGGTTCTGATATTTGCCCCAGTTTTGTAATATCCTTTTTTTGGATGTCAGTTTTTCAACTTTTGATGGGGGCAGGTTCAGAAATTCTGCCACACCATCAATATCGAGTTTAGTATTTGATTCAAAGCTCATGTTGGTCTTTGTTAAACTTTGCGTATAATCAATCAGCCATGCTTTCTATGATGTTCCTTCTTGTAATGATTCCTACAAGTTCGTCTTCAAGGTTGAGTACTGGCACTCCACCGATGTTATCTTCAATCATCATATTGACAACATCAGATGTAGGTGTATTTGTATAGACGGTTTTAACACCTCTTGTCATAATGTCTTCGATAATCAGGTTTCTTATCCTTGTATCCTGTTTATTACCCGCAACAAGGTCACGGAATGCGCGCATGGATTTTGCAATGTCCTTTTCTGTAACAATACCTACAATTTTTTCATCTTCAACAACAGGAACTCTTCCAATATTGTTTTCAAGCATCTGATGTCTGATATGAATTACACGATCACTGGGATTTGCCTTTAGAGGGTCTTTTTGCATTATTTCTCCTGAATAACCATCAAAATGATTATTTTTCAACAGTTCTTCAGGTGTAACCCAACCGTATATATCATCGTTATCTGTGACTACTATAACTTTTCCTTTGTTTTTCATCAGGGTTATAGCATCTTTGATATCTGTATCAGGCAAAACTTTTGAATAATCATCAGAAACAGCAGTAGCTACATGTAGTGATGATGCAGGTTTGTTGCCTTTTTTACGTGTTCCAAGTTCTTCATTAAGGCTTCTCATGGTAAGTACGCCCATGATTTTATCGTCATGGGTTACGAGCAACCTTCGGGTATTTTTCTTCTCCATGACATCAAGCGCATGGGATGTTGTATCAGATTTATCGATGGTAGGTGGCTCCACCATTATTTCTTTAACTTGCATATATGAAACCTCTTAATTTGTCCTAAATGTTTTTTATAATTATAGAGTAGACCTTACTCAGATAACTGATTCTGTATAGCTCTTAGTATATCACTTCTGCTAATTATTCCGGCTATATCTTCATTTTCTCTTACAGGTAAGCCCAGAACATTTTCATCAATCATAATTTTTGCGGCATTGTTAAGAGAATCACTACTGTCTATTACATGAAGCTGTGTACTCATGATGTCTTCTGCCACCAGTGAAACCTTTTCCACATCCCGGTATACCCTTTGACCACCAGTTTCGGGTTTTCTAGCCATTTTTATTTCTTTGGATTGGAGTTTTCCTTCATCGTCTTTAAGGGTATTTAAAGCCAGGTCTCTGGTAGATATCATACCTACGGTCTCATCGACATCGTTTACTACAAGGAGTTTATGTATATTGCTTTTTTCCATTTCATCTATTACATGGTTTATAGTATGATGTCTGTGAACAAATATCGGATTTTTTGTCATCCATTCAGAAACATTACCTTCCAGTGGACTGTTTTCAGAAATATATCTAACAATATCTATCCTTGTTATAATACCGGCTACTTTATTTTTCATGACAGGAAGGCTACTTATATGATTCTCAAGTATCATACTGATAGCCTGTGATATTGATGCACTGGAATAGATTGTTAATGGAGACTCGGTCATTACCCTGTCGATTAAAATATCATCTACAGGTCTTCTCTTCCATGTTGGTCCTGATTGAGCCTTTTTCCTGCTCAAATCAGACATTGTTACTATTCCTACCATTTCCTCTTCATCATCAACAACAATAAGAGTGTTGATTTTATGTTTTAGCATCAGGTTACGTGCATGTGCAACGGTATCATTTGGTTTTACTACATAAACCGGTGAACTCATGATGTCTTCTACGGTCATTTTTATCCTCATCTGTTTTTGCTTCAAAATAATTTTATTCTACAATGGCTTTCAGGAAGTCTCTTTCTGTAATTATTCCTATAAATTCACCATTATCAATTATTGGTAGAGAACCTACATTATTTTCCTGCATAAGGCTTGCTGCTTCGCCAAGGTCTTTATCAGAAGTTGTCCAGACTACATCTTTTGTAATCATTGAACTTATAGGCTCGTTTAAAGGTTCATGTACATTACCTGTTATAAGTTTTTCAAAGGCTTTACCACTCCCAAGGTAATTCATAATATTTGTTGCAGTAACAATTCCAAGTAATATACTGTCTTTGACTACCGGCAATCTTCTAAAGCCTTCATTCATCATAATTCTTGCAGTTTCTTCTATAGTAGCATTGGATTTAACTCTCATCACGTTTTTGTTCATGTATTCTCCAACACTTTTGTTTGTATAAACTCCATCAATAAACTGCAAAAAATCACGTTCTGTACAGATTGCACGGACACGAAAGTCCTCGTCCACAACCGGTAGACCACCGATGTTTTTGGTATTCATTGTGTTAAGTGCTTCATCTATACTGTCTGTGTTATGGAGATATACTATGTCGTTTTCCATTATTTCTCGTATTTCCGCGTTTATTGCTGCTATAAGATTTCCGTTATAATGGTTTTCAACAAGTAGGTTTTTATCTCCACCACCCATGAAATTTATAATATCAACAGAGGTTACAATTCCTTCAAGGCGGCTGGTACCAGCGTCAGTAATGGGTATACGTCTAAAACCTTTGTTCATCATTGTTTTGATTGCACCCATTATAGTTGTTGTTGGTGGAACAGTTATAACATCCCTTTTGGCAATAGCCATTATGTCTCCTTCATGTTCTGCTTCATGCCCCTGAAAATCCACTGGACCAAGTTCTTGGACTCCATCGGTTGTATGGAGTTGAGGGTCTTTTTTTCTGGATATTTTTTCTTTATCCTGTGCATGCATCTTTTCTTGCATTCTAACTTTTTTTTCCGAAACTATATTCCTTTTTTCTCTTATATCCAAAGTAATCACCTTAAATTAATTTTTATGGTTTATTTCTTATTATCTCAGACATGCTTCCAGTAGGTCGTTCCTGTCTACAATTCCTACCACTTTATTGTTGTTTACAACTGTTAACCTTCCTACGTCATAGTGAATAATCTTGTCTATGGCTTCTGTAATAGGAGTATCAGGAGTTATTGTATAGGTCGGAGTGGACATTATCTTTTCAACTCTGGAACTTTTTTCAGGAGAATTTATTCTTGCATGTCCTGATTTGATGATATCCCTTCTGGTAATCACACCCATTGGTTCATTTTTCTGGTTAACAACAGGTATGCCGGTATAGTCCCAATCCAGCATATTGTTCCATATTCTTGCTACATTATCATCGGTATAGCATGTTATTACTTTTGTATTCATAATTTCGCCGATTGTCTCTGGTGATCGCCTTGAAGGGTTTATTTTTTCCAGTAAATCACGGTTGCTTATAATCCCAGCAAGCTTTTTCTCGGTTGTTGATACCATAACTGGTGACCTATGTAATTTAGCATCCAAAAGGAGTTTTGATGCTTTCAAAATATCAGTACCCTGTAAGATAGTTGGGAATACACGTTCAAAACCTTTTACAGTTAAATTGGATTTGGTGGATGTGATATTTAGTATATCCTGGTCGGTAAGAAGACCTGTTACATGATTTGAATCATGATTATCTACAACAGGAACACTTCGCAAAAAATAATCTCTCATTAGTTGTCTTGCATGGGTAATATAATCGTTCTCAGTTACTTTTACCGGATCTTTTGTCATTATATCTTCTACTACTGTCATGTAATCCCCCTTTAATCATTAACAACATAAACTATGAACAAATAGTTATGTATTATCTCTACAACTTTCGCACAACATCATGCCATTAAACATTTTAAGGTATTCTGAAAAAGTTCCACAATATTCACAAATCCCCTGTTCGACGCTCTGAGATGTTTCAGATTGTTCACTGCTTGTTTCTATATCCGAATTTATTGTAAAGTACTGTCCCTGGTTCATTTCGATTAAATTTTTCAAAATTGTATTAAGTCCTGAAGAGATTGTCAGTATATCCCGGTCAGTGATGAACCCTACAATTTTGTCATCCTGCATTACTATAAGCCTTCGAATGTTGGATTTTACCATCAATTCCGCTGCATCGATTACACTGGTTGAAGGTTTAGTGGTTATAAGTGGTGAAGACATGACTTCACCGGCGGTTATTCTGGAAGGTCTGATATCTCCTGTTAATATTTTTTTAACCAGGTCTCTTTCAGTTATGACTCCAACAGGGTCATTGTTTTGCATAATTATGATACTTCCAACATTGTTTTTGCTCATTTCTTTAGCAACATCAACCACACTAGTATCGATATCTATTGTATAAACGCTTTTGTTCATTATTTCGTGAACTGTCAAATTGTCGTCAAGTTCCTTATATGGTTCACCCGCTTCAATATCTTTCTGAGTTCCTAATGCCATAGGTATCACTTTATTTGTTTAATCGTTCAATATCGACCCACATTCTGTCCCACCTTTTAGAGTATCTATACGATGGTATTTATAGATGTTTGTAATCTGCAGGCTTTATTACTACACATCTACCATAATTTACTTAAGTGTAATATTAGGGCAAAATGATAATACAAATAATCCAAAATTGGATAAAAAAATAAAAAGAAATATTTCGGCTTTATTGGGTGTAGTCCATACACATGTCAACAAACCCTTCAGTTTGCCATTCCAGTAATTTTTCTTCGTTTTCGGTAAGTTTTGTCTCCAAACCTTCAAATAACCCGATAAATCCGACAAGTGCCAGTATGTTTACATTTTCTATAGTTTCTTTTTTAAGTACACCATATTTCATCAATTCTATAACGCGTTTCCAGAAAACAGGACTGTTTCGAAGTATTTCTGCTTGAGTAAATAATATTTCATCGATTTTCAGGTCACTGTTTAACTCATCCAGTAAATCCTTTGATAATTTCTTTTTTCCTTTTTCTGTTATTGAATCTATTTTTAATTGTCCATTTTCTTTTTTGGTTTTAATGTAGCCTTCCCTTTCGAGTCTTAGGTTTTGTGACTCAGTTTCTTTTTTGTTGTATTTTTCGTTTTCAATTGTTCTTCTGTTTAATTCTTCAGCGTTGTTTACAGGACAGCTAATACAATCTCCTCGGGGATGGATACATTCTAAGTCTGTTTTTTGGCAATAAAAACATTCGTTTTTTATCATCGTTTTTCCACTCGGTTATTGTTTTTAGTCACTATATAGACTATTTCCCAGATTCTTAATCTTCTACTCCCCTCACGTCGTCAATAGGAAATTCTCAAGATTTGCAAGATGTAAATTTATGGTTCAGCTGATTGTATGATTTGGGCTGATACATCCAAGTATACTAAAAGTAATTGATATATTTTTATTCTTTTACATCTTAAAAATAAAAAATTAGCAATTTTAACTATTATTATTTTCAATCTGATTTTAAAGCTACTATTTTTTTATAATATGTAATACAATATTTTTACTGTATGTCAAAGGTTAAAATCAATACAAGTATACCTCAGGAATACAAAGAGATGATTGAACAATCAAGGTACAGTCAAACGTATTGTGTTACAGAAGCTTTAAGGCAGTTTTTTTATGGTTCCGATGTTCAAAATCATGAGACATCATCAGATGAAAACAAAAATAGCGGTGTGGATGTATCGGTTTATGAAGAAAGAATACAGGAACTAAAGCAGGACAAAGAAAGACTTTACAAACTGCTCGGTAACAAAGATTTGCAACTACAAAACAAAGATAACCAGCTCACTGAAAAAGACAACCAGCTTAAAAACAAGGAATATCAAATAAGTTCAATGTTTCACAAAATAAATACTGTAGAACAGAAGCAGAACAACAAACCCCACCTGACAGACCATCTGGAAACAGATGACGGCAACCCCGGGTTATTAAAACGTCTAAAATCCAAGTTTACGAATAATTAAAGTAGGGTTACAAAAATACGACCCTGCTTCTGTTTCCTGCACTTAATTCAACATCATCCTGATAACCGGGTTTTGAAGTTGCATCAATGACCTGTATTTTGGAATCGAAATCCAACCGCTCTATCAAATTGGCTTTTTCACCCCATAAGGCTATCCGTATCCGACCGGTATCATCCGAAAGGTAAATATTGGCTACTGTATTGGTTGATCCATCTTTTTTTGTAAACTCTTTCATATCTCCAAGACCTGAGACAGCACCCTCTACAGAATAGAGTTTCCGAGATGATGCATCAATCTCTTCTATAGGAGTGAAATGTTCCTTGTAATCTACATTAGTGTTTGTCTTTTTAATTAACCCGTAATTGCCAATCTGGATTTCAACTTCCTGATTGTAATTATTTGTACGGGCAAATCCATTGATTATTTCTACATTATCATTATAATCAACTTCTTTGACAAGGTCTGCTTTGTCGTCCCATAATGTCACTTTGATTTTTCCGGTGTCATCTCCTATCTGAAGGTTGCTGACTCGACCCTGTGAACCGTCTTTTCTTTGGAAGGTTTTAACATCCCATATATTAAGAACCTTGCCCAGTATATTGATGTCTCCGGTTCCATCTTCTATATTTTCAATTTTTTGTGAATTGGCTGATGTGTCTATATGTTCACCCGCTTCATCGATTGTACCGTATTGACCAATGTGTACTTCCAGACCTTTGTACCCTTCTTTTGCGTAACCGCTTATCTGAAGACTCTGGTCTACTTCAAATTCACCGGATTCTATCAAACTGGCTTTATCATCCCATAATGTTAACCTGATAGAGCCTGTTTCATCTGCTACTATAAGGTTTCCTACTTTCCCTTCTGTACCATCGTTTTTATTAAAATTCTTGGTATCAAAAACAGATATCACTTTTGCGATAAATTTAACGTTGTTGTTGGGGCTGATATCTGAAATTTTTACCACATCATTTCCGGTTTCACTGACTCCAAGGTCGTTGGCAACGAGTAGTGCGGCAGTTTTTCTATCACATAAACCGCTCATTTGTTCAACCTTTTCATCTACTTTGGATAGGAAATCTTCCCTGCTAATCGAATCTTCAAGTTTATCATAGATTTTATCTATTTCTTCGGTTTCACTCATGGTAACACCAGTGATGGATTAATTATTAAAGGTAACTATCAATTTAATTTTGCTACATAAATAAAAATATTTAATTAATTTAATTCTTTAACCAATATTTATAATAATTTGTTTGAAAAAATACGAAATTATTACTCATTTTTGTAGGTATTTTCTTGAGGGGAGTGTGTATCTACTACTAAAAAGAAAGTTCAGGTTTTATAAAATAATTTGTAAATTATTTTTTTGTTAAGTTTTGGCAAGATATATTAACAATAAATAACATTGTTTTTGTAGGTACAATGATTCGTAAATGTAATGAACATGGCTATTTCAGAGGCGAAGTCTGTCCTGAATGTAATACAAAAGGCAGACATGTTCTTGGTGACCGTTATGAAGAACGACTGGGAAAATTCGTATCTGGAGCATTGAGACATTTTCCAAATGCAACAGGTTTAGATATGGATAAAAAAGGTTGGGTAAACCTTGACCAGTTTTGTAATGCTTTAAAGCAGAAATATAAATGGGCAACGAAAGAATCATTAATATCTCTTGTAGAATCTGACATTAAAAACCGATATGAAATCGATGGCGAATATTTGAGAGCTTGCTATGGACACTCGGTAGATGTAGAACTTAACCATTCCGAATGCGAACTTCCATATTTATACTATGGGGTAAGCCAGGAAGAGGCGGATATGATTCTTGAGAATGGTATAAAACCCGTACATCAGCAGTATGTCCATTTAAGTACATCATATGACAAAGCAAATGATGCTGCACAGGTTCATACAGATAATCCTATAATAATAAAAATAGACGCAGATGTTGCAAGAGAAGATGGAATGTCATTCATGTCTGCAACAGATGAAATTGTTTTGGTTAAACAGGTGCCATCAGAGTATTTAAGTGTTGCAAATTTTGATTGATATAATTGAATGAAATGTTTGGTCACTGGGAGGTGACCCGAAATAATCCGTTTTCTTCCATTATATTAAATTCAACATCAAGAAATTGTTTGGTAACCCATATGTTTGTTTTTGTGTGTTGGGTAATATCTCTAACAGTATAAGAACATCCCAGAAAAAGTCCCATATAGGGTATTAACTGGTCAGCAAGATTTATATCAACATCTTCTCCGGATACCAATTCAATGCTTACATTATCTGCAGCCATTTTCCCGACTTCTTCTGCAGGAAAACCTCTTTTTCCCAGCGCACTACCACCACACAAATTTCTCCATAATGTAATACCAGTACCTGTAGAGGGATTGTTTGTGACTTCGGTGGCAATATTACAATCAAAATTTTTATGATTAAGATGGTAGATAGCAGATTCAGCCTGTCTCTGTGAGATATGTTCAGGCAGGTTTGAACAATGTGATATACCATAAATTTTGGAAACTGTTGATTTTTGATTGGAAAAATCAAATTTGTGAAGTTTTTTAGGTTTCAAGTTTGCATACACAATTCCCATACCTTTTGGGTAGTAACCACGTCTGATGTTTTTTATTTCACATGTGTAACCCATTTTTGATAGAGCTGTAACTGTTACATGTTTTAGATAATCAATTGTTGGAGACCAGGCTACATCTGTTCCCCCTGTTATTTTGAGCTGGATATCTTCGTTGGATCTTATAACCAGTGGCATTATACACTGTAACAATAGGGTTATACTTCCTGCAGTTTTTATATCAACGTCGAAGTAACCCCCCTTTATTTCACCTGGAAAAAAACTGATACATGATGACCCCGAATATACTCCATCAATTTGTGCATTGCAAATACGTGCAGCAGTTTCAAGAGTTTTTATATGCTGTTGTTTGAGTCCTGGATTTGAACGAAATTTGCGTATGTTATAAATTTTCACATTTTTACCGGTAGTGGCAGATAGAGCAATCGCAGTTCTGACGATTTGACCTCCGCCTTCACCATATGATCCGTCGATTTCAATCATATTTTTGATTATCCATGTTTTTATAGGCGTCCTTAACAGCATACGTTATAGGGTCTACCAGTTCAGATACTGGTGGAGTGTAACAGGTTTCCATTTTCAACATATCATCAATGGATGTTTTTTTCCTTATTGCAAGGGATAACCCATCGATTCGTTCTTTTACACCTTTTCCGCCAATAATCTGTGCTCCTGAAAGACAACGATTATTGAATAACAGTTTGATGTATATTTTTTCTCCACCCGGATAATATCCTGCTCTTGTAAAACCTGTTGATGAACCGGTTACAGTGTTTATTTTATTTTTATATGCAGTTTCTTCTGTGAGACCGACGTTACCAACCTGATAATCTCCAATAACTCCAATCCACGGATTTGTAATGGGATTAAAAGTTGATGTTTTCTCCAAAAGGTTTTCTGCAATAACAGATGCCATTCTTCTTGCAGTACTTGCAAGCTGACTGACAAAGGGATTTCCGGTTACAAAATCATAAACCTGAGCACATTCTCCGCCTGCAAATACATCATCAAGGTATTTATTATCGTATTTTACCTGCAGTTTATTGTTTACCAACAATCCGCCGCTTTCACCAACAGAGATACCCGTATTTTTTGCAAGTGATACTTCGGGGTTAACGCCTGTAGAAATTACAACGGTGTCAGCAGAGATGTTTTTTATCTTTCCCGTTATATTTTCTTTAATTGTAACCGAATCGGTAGTGTTAGAACCGTTTATGGATACTGGAGTGTGACCTGTCAAAAGGTTGATACCTTTTGAATCAAGATGGTTCTGCAGAATTTGTGACATGTCAGAGTCAAGGTTGTGGGACAACACGGTTTTACTACGGTTGATAAGAGTTGTGTTGATACCTCTTTTTACACCGGCTACAGCGATTTCGACTCCTATCCCTCCAGCACCGATTACTACCAGATTTTTTGATTTTTCCAGGTTATTCTGGATTTCTATCCCATCGGATAATGTTCTAAGTGTATATACATTGTCCATTTTTATAGATTCTTTCAGGGGTTCTGGTATAAAAGGAGAACTACCTGTAGCAACAACAAGTTTATCGTATATTACTGTGTCATTTTGGGTATTTACAGTATGGTTTTCAAGGTCAATGGAGTTAACCTGTGTATTAAGTCGGACATCAATACCCATGTCTTTGAATAACTTTAGATTTTTAACTATAAGTTTGTTGAAATCTGGAATATCACCGGCGAGTACAAAAGGCATTCCGCACTGGCTGTAGGCTGTATGTGAGTCTTTTGATAACACTTTGATGTTGTAATTTCCGTGGCGCTGGACATGAGTAGCAACAGCCATTCCTACAGCTCCACCTCCAATGATAATTAATTCCTGTTTTTTTGTATTTTTCTTTGGTATATTCCCCACCATACTGGTTAATAATTGAGATTGTTTATTAAGTGTATTGTCTATTAGTTTTAAAATCTAGTGATGTTAGGTAATTTCCTAACAAAAAGAATAATTTTATTATGTTTTAAATCTAACTCATTGTTAAAAAGATAAAGGAGGATTAATCATGCCTGATTTATCTATTTCCAAGGGAATTGGCATATTACTGGTAATAGTTGTTTTCAGTAGTGGATTGCTTTTTGCAACTGCTTCAGAATTGAATTTGGGAATAAATAATACAAATAAAATCCCAGAAACTTCTTTGGGTGATGGACAAAATGACTCTCAGATAAATAATACAAACCAGTCTGGATATATCAGTGGACTGGCAAAAATCGATGATATTAATTTGGAAAGAAACCCTGATAATCAATTGCTGGTCAATGTAAGTGGTCACCTTTCTGATGGCTGTACAGAAATTGATGAAATTGTAAAACAAAAAATAAGGAATAAATTTATAATCAATATTACTACCAAAAGACCAAAAGATGCGATGTGTTCTCAGGTAATAAATCTATTTGAGAAAGAATTTAAATTTGATATTAGTGGAATGGATAAGGACAACTTAGAAGTTAAAGTAAATGGGGTAACTAAATCCTATTTATCTGAATGATTTGTTTGTCAGCAAGTAACTTTTATAAAGTTTACTTTGTAAACAATTAAATTTAATATCTTATAAAAATATTGTAACAGTATGGGAGTTGTAGAACTTATTGTGCCTCATTGGATTAGCCCCAAAACTCAGCTAATTTTTTTAGTTCTGCAACTCCACCTCTTTGTTTTAATGACTATTATTACATCTATAATTATTTGTCATATAGTAGTTATTAACCACAAATTTATTAAACTACTACTAACTTCCTATTTATGGGTAATCAATTAATGATTACATTCATAATACAAAAATCACTAATACATTCACAAAAATATTAAAAGATGTGATTATCCAACGCAAAATAGTTTGGATTTAATAAATATTACAGTGTATACAACATCAGTATTACATTAATAATTAAAGACATATAAAAAACAGAACAAGTTTGATATACAATAACAATGATTATGGATTCCAACACATAACAAAGGATTTCGATTTAATAGAAAACTTATAATTGTCACTAATTTGATATAATAATACTTTACAGAAATCCTTACTTATTCAGAATCATCAACCAAAACGCAATAATCATTGAAATCAAATTAATGATTAAAGAGGTAACTCATTGTAATTCAGACAAATAAAGATAAATTGGCATGAGTATCCGGCAGGCAACTCATGTATTAATTGAAAATTCGGTTTCAATCAGAGTACTAACAAAATTAGTGTATTGGGTTTTAAATCAACTGGTTAATCTCAATAATAGTTCTCGAGTTAGATATCAATTTGCCCATCAAACTTGTTCTGTTTTTCTATTTTGCATTGGATAATCCATATTTGATATCTATAACAGCCATTATGGAGATATTCATATGCAAAATCAGAACCATAATCAAAATAATCAAAATCAATCAGCAGATACCACTAAATATATCATCCATTCAAAAATCAGTGCAAATGGAATAATTGAGCGTCCTGATATAGTAGGAGCAATTTTTGGACAGACAGAAGGGTTGCTCGGAAAAGACCTTGACCTGCGTGACCTTCAAAAGACTGGTAGAATAGGAAGGATTGAAGTCTTAATAAGCGGTAAAGGCGGTAAATCAAAAGGAACTATTCTGATACCATCCAGCCTTGACAGAGTTGAAACTTCTGTTCTGGCAGCTGCCCTTGAAACTATAGATAGAGTGGGACCATGCAGTGCCAAAATAGAAGTAAGTAAAATCGAGGATATACGAGCCACAAAAAGAAAAAATATTATTGAAAGAGCTCGAATGATTTATTCTTCGATGTTTGATGACAATCTCCCTGAATCTCAGGAAATCGCAGATGAAGTACGTGAATCCCTGCGAATCCATGAAATGGAATATTATGGTAAAAATAAAATTCCCTGTGGACCGGAAGTATTTGATTCTGATGAAGTGATTCTTGTAGAGGGCCGTGCTGATGTACTTAACCTACTGCGTTATGGGATAAAAAATACAATCTGTGTGGGTGGTACAAATATTCCATCCGAAATAGCGGAAATTACAAAAAAGAGAAACGTAACTGCATTTACAGATGGTGATCGTGGCGGAGTGCTCATAATAAAAGAGCTTTTACAGGTTGCTAATATCGATTATATTGCCAGAGCTCCTGAAGGTAAAAGTGTTGAAGATTTGGTACATAGGGAGGTAATGAGGGCACTACAACAAAGAGTCCCGATAGAACAGGCCATGGAATCATATACTTCAAAACCTGTTGAGTCATCAAAAACTGGAAAGTCTGCAAGGGATTCTAAACGCAAGGATAACAGGTCACAAGATTTACAAAAATCTTCCAGTTTAAAACCGAAAAATCTGGATAAAGAAACCGAGGCTGTGTCCCAACAAGAGGTTCAGGAAAGTTTTACTGAAGAGGTTGAAATAACTGAAGAACCTGTTGTGACTGAAGAACCGGAACCCCAGTTTAAATTTAAACCGCATATAGATGCAATATCCGGTACACTTGATGCACGTCTTCTTGATTCAGGGGAAGAACTGGTTGAGGAAATAGCAGTAAGGGACCTCGTTAATAAATTGAAAAATTATAATGGTGAGGTAGTAAGTGTGGTTTTTGATGGGGTGATAACCCAGAGGATTCTTGATGTATCATCAGAAAAAGGAATCAAAAACCTAGTTGGTGTGAAACTGGGAAATGTGACAAAAGTACCCACAGGAATTAACATTTTTACTGAAAACGATTATTGCTAATTTCTTTATTTCTTTATTTTTTTGTGTCATATTTGTCATGATTAATCATAAATAATAAATAGAAAATTACTTATAAATAATTGGGGAAAATTTTTTCCGTCAATAATGACTTTATTTAAAGTCTAATTAATAATTATCGAGTATATTAAAGTTCATATAAAAACAGCATGATTAATAAAAGGTTGGTCAATATGCACAAAGATGAATTAATACAATTGCATACACTGATGGCTCAATTGAAACGATATTTTGAATGTCAGGGCGTTGAATGTGATTTCAGCGAATACAAGTCCCTGTCCATCAGTCCAGTGCACGTCCACCGTAGCAAGGCAGAGCACAAACATGCAATATTTGTTCTTGGAAATGATATAGCAAAAATAATTTCTGAAGATGAAAATATGGGAGGTGGAAGAACCTCTGAAAGAATGCAGGAACTTGCAGCAAGGACAGGAAATAAGGTTATTCAGGATAATTAAAGGGTATATCCATTTGTAACCCTTGATTCGTATTTATTGTTTATTTTATATCCAGTAGATTATTATATGAATTCATATTACAGGGAGGCTGAAGGTATGCTTTCATTATAATACCGTCTTCACCATCTGAATAATAATTTTTTTCAACCCAGCACTGGACAAAACCCATACTATTGTACAGTTTCTGTGCACGAACATTACTTTTCCTTACCTCAAGTCTGGCATATTTTATTCCTGTCCTGCAGAATAGATTTAATATAGCCTTGAGCAGTTCTGACCCGATACCTTTGTCTCTATAACCTTTTTTTACAGCCAGGGTAAATATACGCCCTTCGTTTTCATATATCTGATATCCTACTACATAGCCCGCTACTTTGTCTCCTACAGTAGCCACTATAAAACCATCACTGTTCATCTCATAAAAATTGATGTAGACGAACGGATTGTGTTCGCTAAATGTTTCTATTTCAATTTCTAAGATGTCCTCAAAATCTTCCGGTTCAAAGTATCGAAGATTCATTGTATCGTTTTGATATTTCCAGTTTATCGGTTAAGTTTTTTTCACATGACGTAATGTTATGGCTATACCCCTTGTGGATTTTTCCATTTCTCTGCCGCTCATCAGTGCTCTGCCTACACCGATAGCATTCTCTCCCGAGATAAGGACTTCATCACCGGGTCTGATTGAAATATCAGCCTCCAGTATTCCCGGTGCAAGAATCGAACCTTTTGGTACAAAACTACCAATTTTGACTACATAATTGTCATGTGGAATTAGCAGTTCAGCACCACGGACAGTTAAAGATAGAGTTCCATGGTGTGGTACAAGAGTAGCGATTTGTTCTTTGTTCAGATAAACCTGATGTTTGGGATAAGGGGCTTTAATTACAGCATCATCTGGAACAAGTATGTTACCTGCACCTTTACCAAACTGGTAATCAGCAATCGCACGCATAAGGTTGTGTTTTGACATTGGTTTTGGTTGGGTGCGTTCATAACTCAGATTTTTAATAGTATCTTTAAGAACCTCAAGAGATTCTTTGGATGTCACATCATTTTCACAGGTATATATGATTTCTATCCCAAGTTTTCTGGCGGCTAAATCACAAACTTTTTTATATGCACCGTCTATATGTGCGATTACATAGGAATATTTGTTTTTAGAAAGATAATTTACAAGACAATCGGTGACCCATTCCACTTCATCGGCGTCCCAATGACCTGTAACTGCGATATCATAATGCGCAGCTGGATATGTAAGTTCAAGTTCTCGGGGAACGATTCCGAGGGGGGATGTCAGGACGAGTTCATGGACGTACTTGCGGTATTTACCCAGAGTATCGATAAATTTCTGGTGGGAATTGGATGTGGAGTAGGGTTTTCGAGCAGAACAAGGGAGTAGCAATAAAATATCCTTTTTAGGAGGGGTGTATCTGTTCTGTACCCTTTCAGCAAAACGGGTGATTTCAGGGCGGTTTAGGGATTCGCTCGTATTTGCAGTAAGTTGAACTGTCCGAGTAGTAGGAAATTGTTCTTCTAAATAACATTGGTCAAAATCTGCAATACGTAAAAGAGCTGTTAACCAGGGTTGACTTCTGCATTGTCCTTCTACGTATTCACGCAGATATCCTTTTCGCATTTTTTCGCGTACAAGAGATAATTCAGAATCAAGCGTATTTTTGTTGTGTTTTTCAAGAATAATCCCACGATTTTCCGCATCCATCGATTTTATATCATCAACGGTTACAGATGCACATGCATCACATCTACATGGCAGTTCTGTGATGTTATAAAGATAAAATTTTCCTGATGATGTTAGATAAATGTCATTGTATGCTGATAAAGTGGCACGGGTATAATCAAATACATCGGCTCCAATATATATAAGCATTGCAAGATTTTCAGGAAGCGCAATGTTTGGAACATAAACAGCAGTATCATGAGGTATTTTTTCTTTCAAATCTTTTAGAGCGTTGAAAAATTGTCTGGCGTTGTTTTCAAGACCGCCACCACCTTCCATTATATATAAGTCACTGTTTTTGGTCTTTTTACCGGGGTGAAAAACACTTCCTGTAGCGCCACTTGTTTCGATATCATAATTACCGGTAGTATCTAATACGGCCTCATCAGGTACATTATAGGGATAATTCTGGTGCGGCAATATTATAAGATTATTCTCACCTACTTTCTGTCGCAACTGGTTTAAATATTGGTTATCAAAAACATGTTGTCCCTGTTTCCATATAGAACCAGCGTCAATAATCGGTAACTTCTCAGTATCTCCGATATCTTCGGTGTTAATAATACATGGTGTTTTTAGTGTCCTACTAAGACTAAGTTTCCCCAATCTTGCTTTTCCGTCTCGTTGTTCTACTTCAAAATGTTTTGTCATGTATCTGTGATACCTCTTTTATAGATGTAAATTTTTGGTTTGATATTTACCGCAACTTTTAAGTTTTTGTATCCTATTTGATACTTAGAGTTTTTGTATGAAATACATTGAAAAACTACATGAGATTGTAGGCAAAAACCGGGTCAGTACTTCTTCTCCAGAACTTTATTGTTATTCATGTGATGCATCCCAGATAAAAGGTATGCCAGATTATGTAGTACGTCCCGATAGTACAGAGCAGGTATCCAAGATTGTACAGTTTGCAAATAAACACAAAATACCGGTAACCTCAAGAGGTGCAGGAACAGGTCTTGCAGGAGGAGCAGTACCAATAAGCGGAGGTATTGTTCTTGATCTGTCATCCATGAACCGGATACTTGATGTAGATATTGAAAATCTTCAGGTAGCTGTTGAACCGGGAGTTGTTCATGCCAAACTCAATGAAAAACTAAAATATCATGGATTTTTCTTTCCACCTGATCCTGGCAGTTCCGCTATGTGTACTATAGGTGGATTAATCGCCAACAATGGAAGTGGTATGCGTTCGGTCAAATATGGAACAAGCTCCCGTTATGCACTCGACCTTGAAGTTGTTATGGCTGACGGAACAGTTATCAATACAGGTTCAAAGACCCTGAAAACGGTTGCAGGTTACAATCTGACAGGTCTGATGGTGGGTTCTGAAGGCACGCTTGGAATTATTACAAAAGCGGTGTTGAAAGTAGCTCCACTTCCCAAAGCACGTACTGTAATACTGGCATCGTTTGAAAATCCCGAACTTGCGGGAGAAGGGGTGGTTAAAACACTGTCATCAGGAATAGTCCCTTCTGCATGTGAAATACTTGACAAAACTGCGATTGAAGCGTTAAATGCATTTGACCCGAACCTTAATTTACCCGATGTAGGCGCTATTTTAATGTTTGAAGTTGATGGTACAGGAGGTGCGGTAGAAGAGGGAGCTAAATTAATAGAATCTTCCTGTTCATCACTTGCGACCAATGTTAAAAGTGCATCAACCAAACAGGAAAGTGAAGAATTATGGAGAGCCAGAAGATTGGTGGGTGCTGCCATTTCCCGACTTGATCCCAATCGTACACGTGTGTATGTAGGTGAAGATGTAGGTGTTCCTATCAAAGAAATACCCAAGATGCTTAAAAAAGTTCGTGAAATCTCAGAAGAATTCAATATCCCAATTATGACATACGGACATATAGGTGATGGAAACCTGCATACAGGAATGGCTATTGATGTGCTGGATGACAGCCAGTGGGACAGTTTGAATAAAGCCGGTGATAAAATACATAGAACTGCTATAGAACTTGGCGGAACAGTTAGTGCAGAACACGGTATAGGTGGAGCTCGTTCTAAATATATGGAACTTGAACTTGGTCCTGCGCTGGATGTAATGCTTAATATCAAAAATGCACTTGATCCAAATAACATACTTAACCCCGGAAAACTGGGGGTGTAATCAAATTCATGACTGAATCAGAAGACAAATCCGATTCTTATCTCAGGTCAATACTAAAATGTGTACGTTGTGGAACATGCCGTTCAGTATGTCCTGTCTTTGATGAACTTGGCTGGGAATCATCAGGAGCTCGTGGACGTATGCTTATAGCACATGCTCTTTCACAGGGTATGGATGTTGATTCTGATGTACTGAACAGCCTCAACACATGTACTACTTGTGGTTTATGTGAGCAAAATTGTCCATCAGGAGCAAAACCTCCAGATGTTATTGAAGATACCAGACGTCAGCTTGTTTTGAAAAACAAAATGACAGATAAACAGGCTGAACTCAGGGAAAATGTAACCAAATACGGAAACCCACTTGCAGAAACATCTGACAGATATTCTTGGCTGGGGCAAGAATCTGCAGATATTAAAAGCCATGCAGAATATGTATTTTTTGTGGGATGTCTTGAATCTTATCGATATCCAGAGGTAGCAAAAACGACATTCGATATATTGAAAAAGTTCGATGTAACTCTCTTACCGAATGAGCATTGCTGCGGGTCACCTCTGATTCGTACCGGTTTTGAAGCGGATGATGTGACCGAGGAGAATGTAGAACAGATTAGAAAAATCGGAGCTCATACAGTTATTACTGGGTGTGCAGGTTGCTATACCACTTTCAAAAATGATTATCCAGATGAGTTTAATGTTAAACATGTTTCAGAATTTCTGGCAGACCATATAGATGAACTGGATTTAAATCCACTGGATATAACTGTTACCTATCATGACCCCTGCCATATAGGGAGAAAACATGGAATATACGAGGCACCTCGAAAAGTTATAAAGGCAATCTGTAATCTCAAGGAGATGAACTCAATACGGGAAAGTGCCAGATGCTGTGGAGGAGGCGGAGGAGTTCTTTCTGGATATCCAGAATTATCCCATTCAATTGCAGAAACACGGATGGCTGAAGTACCGGAAGGTGTGGATTACGTGGTAACTTCATGTCCAATGTGTCGTAGAAACCTGAGTCGGGGCAATAAAAATATTCCAGTAATAGACCTTGTTGAACTTGTGGCACTTGCCATAAAATAAAATTAAAAAAAGGATCATTTCTTATTTTTTCTTCGTGATATCAGGCATTTCCATGCGTTACCTATAAGATCCATACGGTTGGCTTTTTTCAATCCTTCGTATACCAGTTTGTGGTTTTTCGGATTTTTATACTGGAGAAGTGCACGCTGGATACGTTTTTCTTTCGGAGAATCCGGTATATACACCTTTTTACCTGTGAAAGGGTCGATTCCAGTATAGAACATGCAGGTAGAAACAGTCATAGGAGTAGGTGTAAAATCCTGTACCTGTTCTGTATATCTGCCAGTATCCCTTATATATTCAGCCAGTTCTACCATGTTTTCGATTTTGCTGCCTGGATGACCTGAAATTAAAAAGCTTACAAGGTACTGTTCTTTTCCAAATTTTTTGTTGATTTCATTGAATTTACTGGCAAACTCTTCAAAAACCTGTTTTCCCGGTTTTCGCATGACATCTGTTACCTCATCAGAGAAATGTTCAGGAGCAACCTTAAGCTGTCCTCCTACATGATGAGCACACAGTTCTTCCATATAATTTTCATCCTGTAGAGCAAGGTCATGACGGATACCATAACCAATGAGAACTTTTGAAACACCGGGTATCTGTCTTAGACGCCTTAACATATCAATACTTTTGTTATGTTTTGTGTCAAGAGATGGACAGGGTTCAGGATAAAGACAGAATTTGTTTTTACATACACCACTTTTGTGCCATTTTTTACATTCCATCCCATACATATTGGCACTGGGTCCACCTACACCTGATATAGTGCCTTTAAAATCAGGTCGTTCTGTGAACCCGGTAGCTTCTCTAACAATAGATTCAATACTTCGGCTTGTTATTATACGCCCTTGATGCTGGGTTATAGCACAGAATGAGCAGTTACCAAAACACCCTCTGTGAGAAGTTATTGAAAATTTAACTGTGTCCAGTGCAGGGATGGGTTCTTTATATGAAGGGTGAGTTTCCCTTGTAAAAGGTAGTTCATAAACATGGTCAAGTTCCTGCTGGGTCAATGGACGCATTGGTTTGTTCTGGACGATTATGGTTTTAGGGTGGGGCTGGATAATGGCTTTTCCATTTATGTAATCCTGTTCCTCATATATCGTTTTAAAGGCGCTTGCATATGATTTTTTATTTGTGGAAACTTCATCGTAGGATGCAATTTCCACGTAATCATTTAAATAATCATCTTTCTGCTTTTTCCATTTTTTAACCGCAAGTTTCCATACAGTTCCATCGATATTTTGTATTTCGTTGACCGATTTACCATTGTCAAGTTGTTTGGCTATTTCTATGGTTTGTAATTCTCCCATTCCGTAAACCAGTATATCGGCGGGAGCATCGGCAAGTATCGATTTGCGGACTTTATTGGATAAATAATCATACTGCGCAAAACGTCTAAGCGATGCTTCTATACCACCGAGTACAATGGGTACATCAGGATATACCTCTTTTAATCGGTTTGTATAAACCAATGTAGCTCTGTTGGGACGGCGGTTTTTCTCACCACCCGGTGAATATGCGTCACTGCTTCGCGGTTTCAGACTGGAAGTATAGTTGCTGACCATAGAATCGGTATTACCCGCAGTGACTGCAAAAAAGAGCCTTGGTTTTCCCAATTTTTTGAAATCATTGATGTTGTTCCAATCCGGCTGTGCAATGATACCTACACGGAATCCTTCATCTTCCAGTACACGTCCTATGATAGTGGCCCCGAACCCAGGATGATCTACATATGCATCTCCGGTTATAATAATCACATCCAGCTCTTCCCACCCGCGTTTATTTGCATCTTCCAAACTCATGGGAAGAAAATCGGATGTCGGGAATATATTGTGTTTGAATTTTTTCATAATTGTAAGTATTTTAGTTGTTTGGATGCCTGATGTGATTGTTTAATCTGTCCATTCACATTGTCAACACTGACATTGCCATGTCCAGGATACAGAACTTTTACATCAAATTCGGTAAGCTTTTCTATTGATTTTTCCAGTTTATCGGCAGATCCACCATCAAGATCAGTGCGTCCAACACTGCCTGAAGGGAATACAGTATCACCTGAAAACAGAGATTTAGATTGCGGCTCATAGAGGCATATACAACCTTTTGTGTGTCCCGGGGTATGGATAATTTGAAGGTATTCATCATCTGCAATTTGTACCTTGTCACCATCTTTGTAGATAATATCTGGTTCTATACCGGGAGCTTTGTATCCGAAAAGGTCTGCGGCACTTGCACTGTTGTCTTTTAGACATTCAACATCATCTTCATGGATTGCTATTTTTGCTCCACTTTTATCTGCAACCTCTGAAGCTGCACCTGAGTGGTCAAAATGGCAATGGGTAAGTATTATTTCATCTAATGTGTTTAGGCCGATATGGTTTTCAAGTTCCTTTATCAATGTTGCCGCATCCATACCGGTATCGATAAGGAATTTTTTGTTAATCAGGTAAATATTGGAATCATAGGGTGAAGCATTGATTTTTTGTACATGCATAGTTTATGCTCCTTTTTATCAAATAGGTCATATTTGGTTTACAATCCAAAAACACGATTCGTATTTTCTGCAGTTTTATAAGCTATATATGATGCATCTGTGTTTAGGATGTTTGCTATTGTCTCCACAGAATTGACAATAAATGCTGGTTCATTTCTTTTTCCACGATGTGGTGATAAATAGGGGCTGTCTGTTTCCAGCAACGTTTTATCAATGGGTAATTCTCTAACAAGGAATTGATGGTGTTTAGAAAAACATACAAGAGTTGCTATGGATATGTAGTATCCCATACCGGTAATTTTTTTCATGGTTTCAATTGAACCACTGTAACAGTGGAAAACAACATTATCAAGGTGTTGGACAAGGTTTAATATTTTGTCTTCGGCATCTCTTCCATGGATTACAAGGGTTTTGTCAAATGAGTCAGCCAATTCAACGACCTTTTTGAATGCCTGCAACTGGTCATCTTTTTCAGACTCATTTTTGCAGTGATAAAAGTCCATGCCTGCTTCTCCAATACCGACTGTAGCTTCAAGATTTTGCTCAATCTGGGACAGAATATCATCAACAACATTATCCTTTGAATTAGAAGCTACCATAGGGCTTAAGCCAAGGGTGGCATGAATATTGGGATATTTACCAGAAAGTTTTAAACTTGATTCATTTGTCTTGTAATCTATTCCGGAATTTATTAGTTCTGTTACTCCGTTAAGATTTGCACGTTCTATAGCTTCTTCTCTGTCTTTATTGAATTTTTTAAAATCGAGATGGCAATGTGAATCGATTATATTGTATGACATATATGAATCTGGTATTAACTTTTACTTTTTAGCATAATGTTTAGGGATGTTATTAAAGCATCAACTGATGCAATCACAATATCCGCACTTGCTGAACGTGCTGATATTATTTTTCCTTTCTCATCTTCTACGCCAATGGTAACTTCAGCGAGAGCATCTGATCCACCTGAGATTGCTTCTATCCGGAAATCGTGAATATTTATTGTAGCATATTCCCCGATTATCTCCTCTACCGCTTTTATAGCGGCATCAACAGGACCTACACCTGTGTTTGATGCAATTGTTTCACTGTCTCTGATAACCGCCTTTACAACGGCAGTAGGTGTACTTATATTCCCAGTCATGACAGAAAGTTCTTTCAGTTTGATGGCATCTTTTCCGGAAGGTTTACCCATCACAGTGGACGCAATAGTATATAGATCGGCATCTGTTATACGTTTGCCCTTATCAGCGATTGATTTTATGTTGTCGATTATTTCATTTAATTGTTCATCTGTTGGGTAGATTCCTGCAGTTTCTAGTGATTTTTTAATTGCGTGTTTGCCTGCATGTTTTCCAAGTACAATACGCCGGTTTTGACCAACCATTTCAGGAGTCATTATGCCGGGTTCAAAGGTATCGGACTTCTCAAGTACACCATGTGTATGTATTCCAGATTCGTGGGCAAAAGCGTTTTCTCCAACAATAGGCATATGCGCTGGAATGTTGATGCCAGTATATCGCTCTATCATTTTTGCAGTTTCCATTATATATTCGGTGTTTATGTAGGTCTTTGCACCGTAAATGGAGTTTAAACTCATTGCAGTTTCTGCAAGATCAGCGTTTCCGGCTCTTTCACCCAGACCGTTTATAGTAACCTGTGTTTGACTTGCTCCAGCTTCCACTGCCATCAGGCTGTTAGCTACTGCCAGTCCAAAATCATTGTGGCAGTGGACGTCAATAGGTATGTTTACATTATTATTGATATCACTTATAAGGTTATACATACTGGAAGGGGACATTACTCCTACGGTATCAGGTACATTAATAATGTCGCATCCTGCATTTTCAACTGATTTGTATATATCAATAAGGTAATCATAATCAGTGCGTGTGGCGTCCATGGCTGAAAATAGGCATTTTATATCATAATCTTTTATGTATTCCACAGCATCAACTGCCATCTCCAAAACTTCTTCCTTGCTTTTATTTATGGTATGTATCCTCTGCACATCAGATGTAGATACAAATGTGTGAATCATATCTACGCCGGTTTCTACACATGCGTCAATGTCTTCTCTTTTGACCCTTGCAAGACCACAAACATCAAGACTTAATCCTGCATTTGCTATAGCCTGTACAGATTCACGATCGCCTTTAGTTGAAACTGCAAACCCTGCTTCCAGAACATCTACACCTAATTTATCGAGCTGGTGTGCAATATTCAACTTTTGTTCTGTATTTAATGAGATACCAGGAGTTTGTTCTCCGTCACGAAGTGTGGTGTCAAAAATACTTATTTGTTTGTTTCTGATATGTTCAGTCCCGTAAAAAACGATCCCTCTTATTCACTTTTATAACCATAGTTATCTGGAATAAAATTATCAATTATAGTATAAAAATAAAACGTTGCTTTTTGGATTATAATCGCTTATTTTTTATTTATAGGTTGTAACTGATGTAAAATCACTTTAATTTATACTTTTTCTTATATATCCTATATTCAAGTATAGAGAATATATATAGATATATATTTTATATGGAAAACATATATATAACCTATTGTGAATTCGGAATTGGGATCAACATGAAAAAAGATGAATTATCAAATACCAATGTAAAGAAAACAGTATTAATGTTGATCGGTATTATTGCATTTTCAGTTGCTTTAGCTGGATGTGTAAGTGATACCGGACAGAATGATGACCAATCACAAGACCAGAGCGCAGATAGTGGAAATGGAGAAAACCAACAACTTTCTGGTCAGGTTATAGTTGATGGAAGTAGTACAGTTTATCCCGTATCTCAGGCAATGGCAGAAGAATTCAAGAAACAGCATTCTGAAGTCAAAGCTTCAGTAACATCCTCGGGAACAGGTGGAGGTTTCAAGAAATTCGTCCAGGGTGAAACCGATATCAACGATGCCAGTAGACCAATAACGCCCAGTGAATCACAAAAATGCAAGGAAAATGGAATTGAATATGTGGAATTTAAGGTTGCTACAGACGGAATATCTGTTGTAGTAAACCAGAATGCTAACTGGATAGATTCTGTATCCAAAGACACACTGGCTGAAATTTGGGGTCCAGAAAATCCTCCGCAAAAATGGAGTGATGTAAAATCCGAGTGGCCTGATAAAAATGTAGAACTTTATGGACCAACCAGTGCATCAGGTACTTTTGATTTCTTTACTGAAAATATAGTCGGTGAAGAAGATTCCAGTAGAACTGATTACCAAACAACAGAAAATGATAATTTCATAATTAAGGGTGTAAAAGGTTCAGAAAATGCAATGGGATATTTAGGTTATGCCTATTATCAGCAAAATGAGGATAATGTTAAAGCAATAGGTATAAACGGAGTAAAACCTACGGTAGAGTCTATATCTAATGGGGAGTATCCTCTGTCAAGACCTCTGTATTTTTATGTAAACATCGACCATCTTAAAGAAAATGAGACACTTAGAGAATTTGTTAAATTCTATATAGAAAATGCTGATGGTGAGATAATAAGACAGGTCGGATATGTTCCAGCTACAGAATCTCATCAAAATGATTTGATGAATAAATTTGAAAATGTAATGGATGGAAATTATGAAGTCAACTACAAAAGTTGATTTATAAACAAATATTCTTCCTACTTTTTAATTTTTTTAATTACGCAGAGCCGTAAAAACTTTATAGCCAATATACGTTTTACGAACAAATAAAACAGTCTGATAACAAAATATTTTTTGATGGATACCAACAAAAAAGGCTGGAATCATGGATAACAGGCTTAAAATTAAAAGAACCAATCCTAAAGTTTTAAAAGAACGTGCGATTAAATCGGCATTGTTTTCCTGTGCTTTTGTATCTTTGCTGGTTACTATACTTATAATCGCTACTCTATTAGGGGATGCTATTAACTTTTTTACTGAAGTTTCGATTGTGGAATTTTTAACTGGTACAAACTGGTCTCCTTCTATGAAACCCTATAGTTTTGGTGTATTACCACTTGTTACAGGAACATTAATGATTACTGTCATATCAGCGGTAGTAGCAGTTCCACTAGGTGTTGCAACTTCTGTTTATTTAAGTGAATATGCAGATAAGAAAGTAAGAAAAGTGGTAAAACCTGTTCTTGAAGTATTGGCAGGTATCCCTACAGTAGTCTATGGTTTTTTTGCATTGACTTTTATAACACCAGTGCTACAGACCATATTTCCTGAAATAAGTCTGTACAATGCGTTAAGCGCTGGAATAGTAGTAGGTATTATGATACTTCCTATGATATCCAGTCTTAGTGAAGATGCTATGAGTTCTGTACCGGATGACCTGAGGGATGGAGGATATGCGCTTGGAGCATCAAAATTTAATGTGACAACCGGCATTGTGGTACCTGCATCTATTTCTGGTATTCTTTCTTCGTTTATACTGGGCATATCAAGAGCTATAGGTGAAACAATGGCAGTAACTATTGCAGCTGGCAGACTTGCAAACATGTCAGTTGACCCTCTAAAATCTATAGAGACAATGACCGCTGCAATGGTTGAAGTTGCTGAAGGGGACATAGCAGCTGGGACAGCTGCATATGATTCGCTTTTTGCGATAGGTCTCTTGTTGTTTGTAATTACACTTGCAATGAATATGGTTAGTCAGTATCTTAAATCAAGATACAAGGAGAAATACTGAATGGATGTTAGATCAAATAAAGGGGACTTAAAAGGGCAAATATTCCTGTTTTTACTTGTAATTGCAACGTGCGTTGGTGTGGCGTCCCTTGCAATATTGGTCTATAGCGTGTTGGAAGATGCAACAGGTTGGTTTGACCTTGCGTTTATATTCAATTCGCCATCTAGGTTTCCTGAAGAAGCGGGTATATATCCAGCACTTATAGGATCTATTTATCTGATGTTGCTTGTAGCAGTTTTTTCATTTCCGCTTGGTGTAGGAACTGCTATATATCTTGAGGAATATGCGGGGCAAAGTCGAATCAAAAATATAATTGAATTAAATATATCGAATTTAGCAGCTGTACCTTCTATAGTTTATGGTTTACTTGGGCTGGCTCTATTTGTTAGAGCGTTAAATATGGGGAGAAGTCTTATTGCAGGTGCTTTAACACTTACGCTTTTAATTCTTCCTATTGTGATTGTATCGTCACAGGAGGCTATAAGAGCAGTACCTGATTCGCTCAGGGATGCTTCCTATGGAATAGGATCTACCAAATGGCAGACAATTAGAAAAATAGTTATTCCTGAGGCCTTGCCTGGTATAATGACTGGAACAATTTTGTCATTGTCCAGAGCAATAGGTGAAACAGCACCTTTGATTATGATAGGGGCTGCTACTTCTATGTATTCAGCGCCTGATGGTATATTCAGTCTTTTCAGTGCAATGCCTCTGCAAATCTATGCATGGGTCGGGCAGCCTCAATATGCTTTCCAGGAAGGTGTTGCTTCTGCAGGTATATTATTGCTACTGATTGTACTTTTAACCATGAATTCAGTGGCTATACTAATTCGAAATAGGTTCCAAAGGTGAAACTTAATGCCAAATATAAATGTAGAGGAAGCATTAGCAGGAGATTCTGCAAATGTTAAATCTTTTAATAATCCCATCATTGATGTAGAAAATCTTAATTTATGGTATGGTGAAACTCATGCATTAAATGAGATAACTTTAGAAATACCTGAAAAACAGGTAACTGCTATCATTGGTCCAAGTGGTTGTGGTAAATCAACTTTTCTGCGCACATTAAACAGGATGAATGATAGGATTCCAAATGTTAGAATTGAAGGAAGTATCATCTATGATGGGATAAATATCTATGAAGGAGATATTGATGTGGCAACATTAAGAAAAGAAGTTGGGATGGTATTTCAAAAGCCTAATCCATTCCCCAAATCTATCTATGAAAATGTTGCTTATGGTCCCAAGGTGCATGGTGTTAATGATAAGACCAAATTAAATGAAGTTGTAGAGAAAAGTTTGAAGAATGCGGCTCTTTGGGATGAGGTAAAGGATCGGCTTGATGCTTCAGCTATGGACCTTAGCGGAGGTCAGCAGCAGAGGTTGTGTATTGCCAGAGCTTTAGCAGTTGAACCTAAAGTTTTACTGATGGATGAACCAGCCTCTGCTCTTGATCCTGTAGCAATGTCTAAGATTGAAGATTTAATTCATGAACTTAAAAAGAATTATACTGTAGTAATAGTAACTCATAATATGCAGGAAGCTGCAAGAGTCAGTGATTATACAGCCTTCTTCCATCTGGGTGAATTAATAGAATATTCCAAAACCAAGAAGCTTTTTGAAAATCCTGATAAAAGAATGACTGAAGAGTATATAACTGGAAGGTTTGGATGAATGAGACATCCTGACCGTAACTTTTATATATTAAGATGTTGTTGTGAGGATGCTCTTTATGAGGCGAGTTGGTGCGAACGATGCATCAATTTATGAGTCGTAAAGGGTTAAAATTTGAACATCACAAATTTTGATTATTCGTTAAATAAACCTCATCTATGTATGAGGTGGAGACATAAATTATATATAACATGAACAACCTATATCAGAGGTTGCTCATCACCTCCATAAGTGGAGATAGGAGTTTTTTCCTGTCTGACGTTGGATCTGCCAGTTCGGTTAATCTTGACTGGTGGTGGTTGTTATTCTATACAATCGCTATCAAAGGGAAAGCTGGACTGTTCAGTTACTGAATTAACCCTGCAATTTCTATGATTGTAATATACCAGGTGGACTTAAGTAAGTTGGTATGACCAATAGTGAGTTCGACCAAATTTTTCATCTAAAATTCTGGTTGAT